>NZ_JBEXUX010000011.1:0-189279 GCF_040629175.1 Embleya sp. NPDC005971
GGCGGCCCCCCCGCGGGGGGGGGGGGGGGGCGGGCTGCCGTGGCCGCGAGGGGCCCGGGGGGGTAGAGGCGGCCGGGCGCCCGGCCGGGGACGTGCAGGGCGACGGTGGTCCGGGCGGGCCCTCGGCGATACCCCGGGCCGGCCTCGATCCGTGCCCGGCGGGGCGCGCTCAGCCCCAGGGCAGCTCGGCCCGTACCTCGAAGCCGCCGTCCGGGGTCGGGCCGCAGGCGAGCTTGCCGCCGGCCAGGGTGGCGCGTTCGGTCAGGCCGATCAGGCCCTGGCCGGAGCCCGGCACGTGCGGGACCTCGCCCGGCGGCGCCGAGTTTCGCACGGACACGGTCAGGCCCTCGCCGGGTGCGCCGGCGACCGTGACCGTGGTCCGGGCCCCGGGTGCGTGTTTGCGGGCGTTGGTCAGGGCCTCCTGGGCGATGCGGTAGGCGGTGCGACCGACCGAGGCGGACACGGTCGACGTGTCGGTGACCCGGCGCGCCAGGGTGACCTGCATGCCCGCGTCGTGCGACTGGGCGACCAGGTCGTCCAGCGCGGCGAGCGTGGGCTGGGGGCGGCCGGGATCGTCGGCATCGCCCGCGCGCAGCACGCCGATGATCTCGCGAAGGTCCTGCAACGCCTCGTGCGCGCTCTCCCGGATGACGCCGGCCGCCCTCGCCACCTGCTCGCGCGGCGCGTCCGGCCGAAACTCCAGCGCGCCGGCGTGCACACTCAGCAGGGTCAGTCGATGCGCGAGGACGTCGTGCATCTCGCGGGCGATGGCTTCGCGGGCCAGCCGCTGCGCCTGCTCGGCCCGCAGCTCCGCCTCCGCCTCGGCGCGGCGGGCCCGGTCCCGCAGGCTGAGCATGAGCTGGCGCTTGGCGCGTACGAACATGCCCCAGCCGATGACGGACAGGGTCAGCAGCACGGCGAACACCACGACGCCGAGGTAGGACATCTCGGGGTCCGGGCGCAGTCCGTAGAACACCGGGATCAGCGCGAGTTGCAGGCCGCCCACCCAGGCCACGTACCGGAAGGGCCGGTGCACCGTGAGGGTGAACAGGGCAACGAGGCCGGCGCCGCCGGAAGCCGTGGAGATCAGACCGACGGGGATCAGGACCGCGGCCAGTCCCAGCGGCCACCGGCGGCGCAGCCAGACCGCGCCGCACGCCACGACGCCCAGCGCCAGATCGGCGAAGACGAGGGCGCGAGGCAGATCCGACTGCTCGTCCAAGGAGGCGACAGCGGCGACGCCGACAGCGACGGCCGCCAGGAAACAGCAGACGTCGACAATCCAGTCCCGGGTCGTGCGGCGGGATCGGGTGTGGCTCCCGACATCGGAATCGAGTTCGTCGGCCACCGCGGATGGCAACCACCATCGCCGCGCACCGAACTGCGCCGGTCCCGGCACCATCGTGTCATGCGTCATGGTCGACAACCTACGCACCACGCGTACGGTCGCGCGCCTTCCGTCCACCGCCGTCCACGAATCCCCTGGTGCCGGCTGCCGTGCCCTCGTCGCCGCGCGCCGCCCGGGGCCGTGCTCGCACGTCGCGGGTAACGGGGGCGCGTGGATGGAAGCGGTGATCGTGCGGTTACCGGATGTGGAGGGGGGCCGGCGGGGAAGTGTCGGGCAGGCCCGCCGTGTTGCGCCCGGGAGCGGGGGCGGGCGCCGACGTCGGGCGCGGGGCGCCGGACGCCGGTGCCGTTCGAGTGCTCGCGTCCGCTCCTCCCGGTCGCCGACGGTGAAGTCTCCTTCAAGGTCTTCGCACTCCAACACGCCTATCCGGACCGGGATTCGCAACCTCGCGGCGGTGAGCCCACGACCAGTGCGTTCGCGCTCGATCCGACCGCCGAGTACTTGCTCGTCCTGCTCGCGCCGTGCGAACCGCGCGCGTGTGACACGCCCCCACGCGGCCACCATCGGCGCCGGCAAGGTGTTGGAACGACTGCGCCCTTTCGCCGGACAGGCGGACTCGACCCGACTCGACCCGACCCGACCCGATCCGCGATCGATCGGCTATATCCTCGACCACGGCCGGCCGTGGTCGGGTGGTCCGAACGAGTCGGCCGACACCGACATCTCCTCGCACCAGTGGGACCGACAGTTGCCGATCCGACAGCCCCACCCAGGATTCGCCGTCTCCCGGGCGCCGAGGTCGCCCTCCGGGGCGGCGGGCCGGATGATCGCGATACTGGTGCTGTGCGCGGCGATCGTGGCCGGAGTCCGGTACGGGACCCCGGCCGCCGGGCATTCTCTCGACACGAGCGGGGCGACCGGGGCGGCGGCCACGACGGCGCGGGCGACGGCCGGGACGGGACCGACTCGGATCGACGTGCCCGCCGGAGTGACCGCGGGGGTGGCGGTGTTCGACCGGCGGACCGGCGTGTTCACCGAACAGCTCGACGCGAACAAGCGATTCCGCTCGGCGTCGGTGGTCAAGCTGCTGATCGCCCTCGACTATCTGTGGAGTCTCGGGCCGGAATACCGGATCCCAGCCGCCGATCGACCGGCGTTCGACCGTATGTTGCGCTCCAGTGACGACGCCGCGGCCTCGGACTTCTGGTCCCGGGCCGGGGCCGACGCGGTCGTCGACCGCATGGTGACCCGACTGAGCCTGGTCGACACCGCGCCGCCGGACGACCCGAACTACTGGGGCTACACCGCGCATTCGGCCGCCGACGTGGTCCGGATCTACCGGTACCTGCTCGAAACCGCACCGGCGCCGGTGCGCGACCTGGTGATGGGCGACCTGCGGGCGTCGACCCGCTGCGCCTCGGACTCCTTCGACCAGCACTTCGGTATCCCGTCCGCCTTCGACCGTCCGTGGGCGGTCAAGCAGGGCTGGTCGGGCTTCTCGTCGGGCGGTTGCGGGCCGACCGGTGCGGTGCCGGCGTCGGCCGGCGTCGACCTGTCCCATCCGGCGCTGCACACCACCGGCACGGTCGGGGCGGCGGACCGGTCGATCGTGGTGGTCCTGACCCTGCATCCGGCGGGCACGTCGTACGGGCGGGCCTACACGGACGTGGGTCGGCTCACCCGCTCGCTGAACGTACCCGGCGCGGCGCTCCCGTCGGGGACCCGGTGTTCGGGCCACGATCCACCCGGGTGGCGACGGACGATACGGAACGGGGGGTGCGCCCCGAAAGGCGAATGGTGGTGCCGCGGACTGCGCGGCACCACCATTCGGCGGGTGACCGGGCCGCCGCGCCGAGCGGGCGGGGCCGGCCCCGAGGGTGCGGACGAACCGCCGGGTCCGGCCGCCCTCGTCGACGTTTCGCTCACGTTGCGTTTCCGTACCGCCCCTTGCCGTGAGCCGGCGGAAGCGGGTGCCGGGCCTGCTTGCCCGGACCCTGGCCTGCAGTACAGCATGATCTTGCGTGACGTCCCCGATCGCAGGTTCCCGAGGCAGGGAGCCTTGTCGGCAGTGCCTGGCGGTCTCAGGCCAGCGAGGCGGCGCGGGCGGGGTCGATGGCGTGCCGGAGCGGCTGGTTCTGTGTGAGGCGGCGAAGTTCGTCGAGCACGAGCCGTCCGAGCCGGTGACGTTCGGCGCCCATGGCGCCGGCCAGGTGCGGTGTCAGGACGACGTTGGGAAGGGTGAACAGTGGCGAGTCATGGGCCGGGGGTTCCGGGTGCGTTACGTCGAGTACGGCGGTGAGGTCGGTCCTGGCCTGCAGGACCCGCGCGGCGGCGACCTCGTCGATCAGTGCACCCCGCGCGGTGTTGATCAGTGTCGCTCCCGGCCCCATGGAGTCGAGCAGTTCCGCCCCGATCGAGCCGCGGGTCTCGGGCAGCAGCGGTGCGTGGAGGCTGACGACCTGACAGGTGGCGAAGAGTTCCTCGACGGGGATCAGTCGCACTCCCGCGCGCCGGGCGGTGTCCGGGGAGGCGACGGGATCCGTGGCGAGGACCTCGACGTCGAAGCGGGAGAGGTGGGCGGCGACCAGCCGACCGATGTGCCCGAGTCCCAGCAGGCCCACCCGTGACCGGTAGGCGCCCGGGACGTCGGGACGGGTGGGGAAGCGGCGGTTCTGCGTCACCTCCCGCTCGATGCGGTGGGCCTGTTTCAGTCCGAGGAGGACATGGGCGAGGGTGAACTCCGCCACCGGCACGGCATTGGCCGCGGCGGCGGAGACGATCGGGATGTCGCGATCCCAGAAGGCGGGTGTGGTCAGGTGCCGGACGGATCCCGCCGCGACGAGAACGGCCCGCAGCCGAGGGGCACGTGCCAGGAGGGCGGCATCGAGGACGGGCGCGCCCCAGCCGGTGAGCAGCAGGTCGACGGTCCGCAGCACACCGGGGTCCGCGTCGAGCTCCTGCCGGGTGCGGGGCGGACCCTGCCACTGCACGAGCCGGCCGATCTCGGCCAGCACTTCGGGCGGGTAGACGTCGTCCCGGCGTTCCTCCTCCATGACCAACAGGGCTGTCGGTGCGGTGGCCGGTTCGTTCATGTCGGGTTGCTCTCCTCGGCCTGTTCGGTGGTGGACCGGCGGCCGGACGGTCGGCGGTCCCTGCTCGGAAGTGCTGGTAAGCGCTTGCCCGAACCTCGCGGTGGCCTGTGCGCCGTCCGGCCCGTAGCTCGCAGGAACCATACATCGGATCATTGAAATGTCGTCACCGTGACCTTGGATGCCCGATCTTCTCCGTTTCGGTGGCTGTCGTCGAGGCTGAGGCATACCTCGGCCCGAATGCCCGTTCCTGCCGATGCCCAAATTGCGCGAGTAGGAGCCTATTTATAGGGATAAGGCCGTCCGTCTCGTCCGTCGAATCACGCGCCGGGGGCGCCGGAGCGCCCCGGATGAGCACTCTCGTTCGGTCGCCGGAAACTTTGTATTCATCGGACTATTGACCACTTGATTCGGACCCGGTTACCGTCCGTGCAAGCGCTTTCCAGGCCATGTGATGCGGCTGAAACAGGAGTAGTCATGCAGAGATCGCGATGGATCGGTGCGGGGGCCCTCGCCTCGGCACTGATCCTCACCAGCTGTACATCCGGGCCTGCGGGAGTGGATGCCAAGCAGAACTCCAAGGCTCCCCTCGAGCTCTGGACCAGGACGACACCGGGCGGACCGGGGGAGAAGGGCGCGCAGCAACTCGCCGCCGCCTTCGAGCAGGCCACGGGCTTCAAGGTCGAGGTCACGGCCATCTTCGACGACTTCGAGACCAAACTGCAGCAGCGGGCCGCCCAGAAGAAGCTCCCCGACATCGTCATGAACGACGTGACGCAGATCGGCACCATGCACAGCCAGGGTCTGCTCCGGGAGATCGACCTCGGCAAGATCAAGGACAGCAAGCAGATCGCCGGACAGGGGCTGGCGTCCGGGAAGAGTCTGGACGGCAAGCAGTACGGACTCCCGATATCCGCGCAGGCGTCCGCGCTGCTGATCCGCAAGGACTGGCGCGAGAAGCTGAAGCTCGACGTCCCGAGGACCTGGGACGACTTCGCCGCGATGGCCACCGCCTTCACCACCCAGGACCCCGACGGTGACGGCAAGAACAACACCGCCGGGCTCGCGGCACCGCTGTCCACCAAGCGCGGTTACGCCTCCTGGTACTTCTCCAACTTCCTCTGGGCCGCGGGCGGCGACTTCATCGCCGAGACCGGCAAGGGCAAGTACAAGCCGGCGATGACCACCCCGGCGTCGGTGCAGGCCATGCAGTGGTTCCGCGACCTGGGGTGCAAGGCCAAGGCCATCCAGCCCGGCGCCGTGACCATGGACACCCCGCCGACGAACGAGACGTTCGAGGCGGGCAAGGCCGGCATGTACGTCGTCGGCCCGTACCTGCTGCCCCGCTTCGACAAGTCCCTCGGCGCGGACAAGTACGAGGTCGTGCCGATGCCCAAGGGACCCAAGGACGCCACCGTCCTCGCCGAGGGCAGCTCCGTCTACCTGATGGCCGGCTCCGACAACCGCGCCGGCCAGGACGCCTTCGCCGGCTTCGCGGTCTCCGTCGAAGGCCAGAAGAAGGGGATGGAGGGCGCCACCGGCTACACCGTGCAAATCCCGGTCAACACCGCCGTGGACATCTCCCAGATCCGCCCCGACCCGCGCTGGAAGACCTACGCCCAGGCGTACCAGGACTCCGGGCGATACGCGCCTGCCATCCCGAACTGGACGCCGGTGCGGCAGGTGACGGCGGACGCGGTGAACGCGCTCGTGGCGGACTGCGGGCTCGACCTCAACGCCAAGTTGCGTGAGCTCGACAAGCAGCTCGCCGACATCCTCAAGGAGCAGGGGATCGCCGCGTCATGAGCCTTGACCAGGCGGAACCGGCCGCCCTCCCGGCGGCCGGCCCCGCTCCGCGAAAAGTGGGCCGCCGGGACGGCGGGGCCGCCGGTCGCCGGGCGCGCAGCCGCAGATCCGGTCGGTGGTGGACGCCTTGGCTGTTCCTCGCCCCGGCGCTGCTCCTCTTCCTGTACTTCAAGTTCATCCCCATGGCCAGCGCGCTGACCATGTCCTTCCAGGAGGTTCAGCCCTACCTGGGAAACCGGTGGGTCGGCACCGAGAACTACAGCACGGTGCTGCAGTCCCCCGGATTCCGCGAGGCCGCGTGGCACACGGTCGTCCTCGCCGCCGGACAGACCGCCGGCTCGATGGGGCTCGGCTTCGCCCTGGCCCTGCTGATGGAGGGGCAGAGCCGCCGACTGGGATTCGTGCGCTCCGCGGCGTTCCTTCCGGTGGTGGTGCCGATGGCGGTCGTCGCCGAACTGTGGCGGATCATGTATCACCCCACCGGCGACGGCATGCTCAACTCCATTCTCGGTCTGGCGGGACTGGGGCCGTCGGGGTTCATCAACGACCCCGACACCTCGATGGGATCCATCATGCTCACCGGCATCTGGCGGGGAGCGCCCTACGACATGATGATCTTCCTCGCCGGCCTGACGAGTGTGGACCGCGGTCTGTACGAGGCGGCGAGGGTCGACGGTGCCTCCCGGTGGCAACGGGTGTGGTACGTGACGGTGCCCGGACTGCGTTCGGTGTTCTCGATCCTGTTCATCCTCGCCGCGATTCGCGGACTGCGGATCTTCACCGAGGTGTTCCTGCTCACCAACGGGGGGCCCAACGGCTCCACCGAGGTCGTCATGACCCTCATCTACAAGCTCGGGCTCGAGCAGAACCGGCTCGGTGTCGGTGCGGCGGGAGCGGTCCTGCTGTTCGTCGCGACGCTGATCCTGACCATCGTCGTCCAACTGCTGCGGCGGAGGGAGAGCAAGTGAGCGAGTCGTCGACCGAGACCGCGCTGGGCCTGACCGAGAGCCGCAGCGTCGGCGGACGGATCCTGAAGGCCGTCGTCTACCTCCTGGTCCTGGCCATGTTCGCGGGTCCGCTGCTGGCCCTGCTCGTCGGTGCCTTCGGCCACATCAAGGACCCGACGCAACTGAGCATCATCCCCTCGGACTTCACGTTGGACAACTTCGAGATCGCGATCGACCAGGGGGTACTCAAGTACTTGCTGAACTCGTTCTTCGTGGTCGGCTTCGGGCTGCTGCTCCAGGTGGCCGTCTCCGTCCTGGCCGGCTACGCGCTGGCTCGGAAGGTGTTCCCGGGAATGACGCTGGCGCTCGTCGCCATCCTGGCGACGCTGATGTTGCCCGAGGAGATCCTGGCCCTGCCGCTGTCCGTCATTCTCGCCGATCTGCCGGTCGTGCACTTCAACCTCATCGGCACCCTCGCCGGGATGATCGTCCCGCTGGGCGCCTGGGGATTCTCGATCCTGGTGATGACCGAGTTCATGAAGGACGTGCCGCGCGAACTGGAAGAGGCCGCGCGCATCGACGGCGCCGGAGACCTGCGGATCTTCGCCCAGATCATTCTGCCGATGTGCAAGCCCGCCCTCGGCGTCATCGGGGTCTTCGGCTTCACCATGATCTGGGACCAGTACCTGCTGCCCCTGCTCGTCGCCACCGACTCCTCCTCGTACACGCTGCCGTTGGCGCTGCGGACCCTGCGGATCGACCCGGCCGTGACCCCCGGAGTGGTGATGGCGGCCTCCCTGCTGGCCCTGCTGCCCTCCGTGATCGTCTTCCTGTTCTTCCAGCGGTCCTTCGTCAGCGGCCTGTCCTCCGGGGCACTCAAGGGCTGACCCGCGGACCGACCCGCCGTCTCGCGGCCCGCGTCGGCCCCTGCCCGCCCCCGTCCCGTACGACCAGCCCCGACGCGCCACCGAAAAGCCGCCGGGCGCCGACGAGAAAGAGCGATTCCCCATGACCGCGAGCGCTGACACCCCGCAGGCGCATCCGTCCGCGACCTCGGATCCCGAGGCGGGCCCGGAGACGAACTGGTTCACCACCGCCCGGTTCGGCATGTTCGTGCACTGGGGTCTGTACTCCCTCGCCGCACGGCACGAGTGGGTCAAGAACCACGAGCGACTGACCGACGAGCAGTACCAGGTGTACTTCGACCACTTCGACCCCGACCGCTACGACCCCGCCCAGTGGGCCAGGGCGGCCAAGGCGGCGGGCATGCGGTACGTGGTGCTCACCACCAAGCACCACGACGGCTTCTGCCTGTGGGACAGCGCCCTGACCGAGTACAAGGTCACCAACACCCCGCATGGCCGGGACCTGGTGGGGCCGTTCGTCGAGGCGTGCCGCGCCGAGGGGCTCAAGGTCGGTCTCTACTACTCGCTGATCGACTGGCACCATCCGTCCTTCCCCGTGGACGGCGTGCATCCGCAGCGCGACGACGAGGCGTTCAAGGCAGCCAACGCCGAGCGGGACATCCGCGAGTACCAGCGTTATATGGACGGCCAGGTCCGTGAACTGCTGACCTCGTTCGGACGGATCGACTACCTGTTCTTCGACTTCTCGTACGCCGAACGCAGTTGGTGGGGCGGCAAGGGGCCCGACGACTGGGACTCCCCGCAACTTCTGCGGACGATTCGCGAATTGCAACCGCACGTCCTCGTCAACGATCGCACCGGCCTTCCCGGGGACTTCGTCACCCCCGAGCAGTACCAGCCGTCCGGTCCGATGACCGAGAACGGGCAACCCGTGCGGTGGGAAGCCTGCCAGACGCTCAACGGCAGTTGGGGCTACGACCGGGACAACCTGGACCACAAGAGCCCCGACCTGCTGATCCGGATGCTCGTCGACGGGGTGTCCAAGGGCGGCAATCTGCTGCTCAACGTGGGGCCCACCGGCCGAGGCGCGCTCGACCCGCGAGACACCGCGATCCTCGACGAGATCGGCCGGTGGATGCACCTGCACGAGCGCTCGATTCGCGGCTGCGGCCCCTCCTCGTACACCGCCCCCGCCGAATGCCGGTACACCCTGCGCGGCGACCGGCTCTACGTCCACCTGTTCGCCTGGCCGCTGCGCCACCTGCACCTGCCGGGCCTGGCCGGCCGGGTGCGCTACGCCCAACTGCTCAACGACGCGTCCGAGATCATCCCGGTCCACATCGACCCGGACCGGCCCGCGGTCAACACCGAGATGGGCGGCCAGCCCGCCGGAACGCTCACGCTCCAGCTTCCGATCAGGCGCCCCGACACCCCCGTACCCGTCATCGAACTGTTCCTGGACACCCGGGCGACCCAGGACGCCGGGGACACCCCCCGCGCCACCTCGACCGCCGGCTGATCGCAGGCCGGAACACCGTCCGTACCTCCACCACATCCTCACGGAGGCACCATGCAACGCCGCACGTTCCTCACGGGTACCGCGGCAGGGGTGGCGCTGGCCGCCGCCCCCGTCGGCGGACTGCCGGCCGCGCGCGCGAGCGCGGCCCCGAAGGCCGTCCGCACGCTGGACGAGCTGCAGGCCGCGATCGACCGGGCCCGACCCGGCGACCGGATCGTCGTGGCCGACGGGACCTACACCGTCCCGGCGGACCGCCCGCTCACCATTCGGAACAAGCAGGGCAGCAGATACGCGCCCATCACCATCGTCGCCCGGACGCAGGGCGGCGTGGTCCTGGAAGGCGAACACGGCTTCGTTTTCGAAGCGTCCGCCCACATCACCCTGAGCGGCTTCTCCTTCCGGCAGCGCAACACCCTGGACATCCCGCCGGACTGCTCGCACATCAGGCTCACCCGCAACGACTTCCAACTGGCCGACATCGAAGGCGTGCACTGGCTGATGGTGCGCGCGGACGACAGCACGGTCGACCACAACCACTTCCACGGCAAGAGCACCCTGGGCATCTACCTCGGCATCGAGGGCGCGGGCACCGAGGAGATGGCCCAGCGCGTCCACGTGTACCGCAACCACTTCTCCGACCACACCTTCACCGGCTCCAACGGCGGCGAACCCATCCGGCTCGGCGTCAGCCCCCGGGCGCTGTCCAGCGCCCACGCGGTCGTGGAGTACAACCTGTTCGAGCGGGCCAACGGGGATCCCGAGGCGATCTCGGTGAAGAGCTCGGACAACACCATCCGATACAACACGATCCGCAACAGTTTCGGCGGGATCGTCCTGCGGCACGGCAACGGCAACCGGGTGGAGGCCAACCACCTCATCGACGGTACCGAAGGCGTGCGGATCTATGGCAACGACCATGTGATCGTCAACAATTACCTCGCCGGCCTGACCGGACGTGCCCTGGTGATCGGCAGCGGTTCGGAGCGCGATCACCTCCCCGGCGAGACACCCGAGGCGCGCCGCGGCAACGACGCCCCCGACCGGATCCTCATCGCGCACAACACCCTGCTGAACAACGGCGGCACGCTCTCCGGGGAGAGCCACCGTCCGCACGAGCCGCGCGACGTCACCGTCGCCGACAACCTGCTGGTCGCGGACTCGGGCGAACTGGTCGCGATGGCGAACACCGTGCGCTTCACCTGGTCGGGCAATCTCCTGTGGGGGGCCGCCGCGGACGGCAACATCCCCACCGGCGGCGGCACTCGGGTCGACCCGAAGCTGGTGAAGGACGCGTACGGCATCGCCCGCCCGGCCGCCGGCAGCCCGGCGATCGACGCCGGCACGCCGCGCCGCCCGCGCATCACGCACGACATCGACGGACAGCCCCGCAGCAGGACCCCGGACGTGGGCGCGGACGAATACTCCCGCCGGCCGCCGAGGCGCGGACCCCTGACCGCGGCCGACGTCGGTCCCCGGGCCGACTGAGCGCACACTCGCCCGTTTCGACCCAGGAGGCACCATGCAACGACGCACGTTCCTCAAGAGCTCGGCCGTGGCCGCACTTGCCGCGGTACCCCTGACCACCTCGCTGTCGGGCAGCGCATCGGCGGCCGACATCCCGGTCTCCTCCCTCGCGGCGCTCCAGAGCGCGATCAACGCCGCCGCACCCGGTGACCGGATCGTCGTCGCCGACGGCACCTACACGGTCCCGTCGGGCGGCGCGATCAACATCTCCGGCAAGAACGGCACGAGCGCCGCGCCGATCACCATCGTGTCCAAGACCCGCGGCGGCGCGGTGCTGCGGGGCGCGCGCGGCTTCGTGCTCGCCAATTCGAGCAACATCGTGATCAGCGGCTTCGCCTTCCGGCAGAGCACCACGCTCGAGCTTCCGACGGACTGCTCGGCGATCCGGCTGACCCGCAACGACTTCCAACACGCGGACAGCGGCGATCCGTACTGGGTCGTCGTACGGGCGAACGACACGAAGATCGACCGGAACCATTTCCACGACAAGACCACCGCGGGCATCTTCATCGTCGTCGACGGTCCCGGCAAGACCGAGATGGCCCAGAACGTGCAGATCTTCCGCAACCACTTCTCCGACCACAGCTTCACCGGGGACAACGGCGGCGAGCCCATCCGCTTCGGCGTCAGCGGCCGTGCCCTGGCCGACGCCGGCGGCCATGTGGAGTACAACCTGTTCGAGCGCTGCGACGGCGACCCCGAGGCCATCTCGGTGAAGTCCTCGGGCAACACCGTGCGGTACAACACCATCCGCGACAGCCGCGGCGGTATCGTGCTGCGGCACGGCAACGGTTCGACGGTGGAGGGCAATTACCTGATCGGCGGCACCGACGGGGTGCGGATCTACGGCAACGACCACGTGATCGTCAACAACTACCTCAGCGGGCTGTCCGGCCGGGCCCTGGTGGTCGGCAGCGGCAGCACCCGTGACCACACCCCGAGTGAGACGGAGACCCAGCGGCGGGGCAACGACGCCTGCGACCGCGTGGTGATCGCGCACAACTCCCTGATCAACAACACCGGCATGTTGTCGGGCGAGACGCGGGCGTTCGAGCCGCGGAACGTGACCATCGCGGACAACCTGCTGGTCGGCGACTCCGGCAGCCTCGTCGCCATGGGCGCCACCACCGCCTTCACCTGGCAGAGCAACCTGCTGTGGGGGGCGGCCGGCAACGGCAACATCCCCGCCGGAAGCTTCGTCCGGGCCGACCCTCGGCTCGCGCAGGGCACGGATGGTGTCCTGCGGCTGACGGCGGGCAGCCCGGCGATCGGCGCGGCCACGCTCGGCGGCCTGGCCCTGGCCGACGACATCGACGGGGACCCGCGCGGCAGCGTACGGGACATCGGTGCCGACGAGTACGCGACAACGCCCGCACTCCGGCACCCCCTCACCGCCGCGGACGTGGGCCCGAACGCTCCCTGATCGCCCACCGGTGACGGGGCGCCGCACGCCTGAGCGCTCCCTTCACCCGAATCCGTCGGTGCATCCGAAGCGGTCCGCCCGGCCCTGTCCGGGCCGGACCGCTTCGGACTCCGCGGACCACCCGCAGACGCCGACCGCGAAGGCAGGGCCATGACCGAAGAGACCCGACGGAGCGCGGCGGACCTCCCGCGGCTCCGCCCGTCGTCCGAGCCGGACACCGGGCGGACCCGTTTGGGCATGTGCTCGGTCACCTTTCGCCGGCTGCCCGCCGCCGAGGTCGCGCGACGCGCGGCCGACGCGGGCCTGGAGGTGATCGAGTGGGGCGCGGACGTGCACGCCCCCGCGGGGGAGCCGGACACGGTCCGCGCGGTCCGCGAGGTCTCCGACTCCCACGGGCTGGTCTGTTGCTCGTACGGTTCGTATTTTCGCGCCACGCCCGCCGAGTCGGCCGGTTTCCCGGCCGTCGCCCGGGCC
The DNA here is from genome assembly GCF_040629175.1 of Embleya sp. NPDC005971. Classification (NCBI taxonomy): domain Bacteria; kingdom Bacillati; phylum Actinomycetota; class Actinomycetes; order Kitasatosporales; family Streptomycetaceae; genus Embleya; species Embleya sp. NPDC005971. The sequence continues at coordinate 12,997 of NZ_JBEXUX010000011.1, forward strand.
GCCGTGCTGCTCGGGGCACCCCGGGTACGGGTCTGGGCGGGTGGCACCGGATCGGGGTCCGCCCTGCCCGACGAGCGGCGCGAGACCGTGCGCTGCCTGCGGGAGGCGGCCCGGATCGCCGCGGACCACGGCCTGGAGCTCGCACCGGAGTTCCACGGCGGCACACTCACCGACACCGTCGCCTCGACCGTCCGGCTGCTGGACGAGGTGGGCGCGGACAACGTCCGCACGTACTGGCAGCCGCCGCAGGACACCCCCGACGAGCAGGCGCTGGCCGGGCTCGTCGAACTCGGTGACCGGGTCACCGCCGTGCATGCCTTCTCGTGGTGGCCGGGCAACAACCGGCTGCCGCTGGCGGACCGCAGGGACCTGTGGGTCGCGGCCCTCGGCCTGTTGGCGGGCCGGGGTCTCCAGGCGCTCCTGGAGTTCGTCCCCGGCGACGACCCCGCGGTGTTGGCGCGCGAGGTCGAGACCCTGCGGCACGCGGCGGGGTAAGCCTCCTCGATTCGACGTATTCGACGTATGCGACGGTGATCCGGCGGGTCACGAGATGTCCCGCCGACCGACCCACCCACCCACGCCAGGACGGCAGGCATGCAGCTCAAGGACGACGACACGCTCCTGTTCATCGGCGACTCGATCACCGACGCCGGCCGCGACCGTGCGGATCCCGCGTCGCTCGGCAACGGATACGTGCACGAGATCGCGCGGACCCTGCGCGAGCGGGCGCACGACGGAGCCGGCCCCCGCGTCGTCAACCGGGGGATCAACGGCCACCGCGTGTACGACCTCGAAGCCCGCTGGGGTACCGACGTCCTGGACCACCGGCCCGCTGTCGTCACGGTCAAGATCGGCATCAACGACACCTGGCGCCGCTACGACCGAAACCTGCTCAGCCCGGTCGACGAGTTCGAGGCGTGCCTCGACCGCCTGCTCGCGGCCACGGCGCAGAAGTCGTCCGCACGGCTGGTCGTCGTCACCCCGTTCCTGCTTCCGGTCGGGCCGGACCAGGAACGCTGGTTCGAGGACCTGTCGCCGCGTACCGACGCCGTCCTGCGGGCGGCGGCGCGCAACGGCGCCCAGGTGGTTCGCGCCGATCTCCTGCTGCCCCGCGCGGCGCAGGACCGGGAGCCGGGGGAGCTGGCCCCGGACGGCGTCCACCCGAGCCCGCCGGGGCATCGGCTGATCGCCGACGCCTGGCTCGCCGAGGTCGCGCCCACCGTGTGACGGCGCGGACGCCGCCGCGATCGAGGCCACGCGGGGCGCCGGGGAGAGCGCGGGTCGACGAAGTCCGCGACCGCGCACGCTTTACGAGCTACGGATTCGGAAGCCGGGTGCGCCGGGCCGGTGCCGTCGAGTCGCGGACGACCAGCCTCACCGGCAGGGTCATCGGCTTGCCGGTGCGCGGTGCCGGGTTGCCGCGCGAGGACGACAACGCGTCGACGGCAGCCCGTCCCTGGGCGCGCAGCGGGGCGGCGACGGTGGTCAGCCCGGGCCTGACGATGCGGGTCGGGAAGATGTCGTCGAAGCCGACCATGCTGACGTCCTCGGGAACTCGGACGCCGCGCGCCTGGAGGGCGAGCATGGTCCCGATCGCCAGTTGGTCGTTGTAGGCCACGACGGCGGTCGGCAGGTCCTCGCGGAGCGCCTCGGCGGCTTCGCGACCGCCTGCGACCGTCGGCGCGAACGGGCCCACGCGCTGCACCCGCATGTCCAGCCCGGCCGCCGCCTCGCGCAGGCTCCGCAGGCGCATCCCGTCCGCCCACGAGGCCTCCGGACCGGCCACGTAGGCCACCGTGCGATGGCCCAACCGCGCCAGATGTTCCGCGGTCACGAGCATGCCGTGCGGGTTGTCGAGGGTGATGCTGGGGACGTCGGCGACGTCCCGGTTGAGGACGACGACCGGCCGCTGCTTGGCGGTCATCCGGATGGCCGAGTCCGACAGTCGGGTACCCGCCAGTACGAGTCCCTCGACGGCGGGCAACGCCCTTTCCAGACTGGCGCGTTCCACCCGATCGTTTTCCTGGGCGTCGATCAGCAGGAGGACGAAGCCGGACTCGGCGGCGGCGGACTCGGCGCCCCGGATGATCTCGGCGTAGAACGGGTTGGTCACGTCGGAGACCACCAACGCGAGCATCGAGGTGCGGCCGGTGGGCAATCCCGACGCCAACGGATTGACGCGGTAGCCGAGCTCCGCGGCCACCCGCCGGATGCGTTCGGCGGTCGCCGCGTTGACCCGGCCCGGCCTGGCGAACGCCCGGGACACGGTGGACGCGGCCACCCCTGCGGCCCGGGCGACGTCGTAGATCGTCGGTGCCTTGCTCCCGCCGGTCGGTGCGCCGTCACGCTCGCTCACCGGATCTCACTTCCGTTCTCGTGGGAAAGCCACAGGTCTGGGCGGCGACGCCCGTGGTCGGACGACGCCATGGCTGCCCATGGGATGGGAAGGAGCGCACTGTACTCCGTTTCGACGCCGTCACCCCCGCGCGGTCGGCCGGCGACCCGAACGGCGCTCCCCTCGCCGGCGGATGGGACCGGTGCCGGTGGCGACGCCGCGGATTCAGGCGGGTTCGGGGGTGAGCGCTCGCGGGGTGGGGGCGCTGGAGGTCAGGCCGGCCTGGTGGGCGGCGGTGCCGGCGGCGGCCAGGACGACGTGGACGGGCAGGCCGAGGCGGGCGGCGAGGGCGGCGGCGGGGCCGAACTCGGGCGTCGCCTGGAGGATTCTGCCGCCGCGGTGGCCCACCTTGACCGGGAGGCGGCTGCCGAGGACGTCCACGAGGGTCCAGCCTCGCTGGAGTTCGGTTTTGCGGACCGGCCGTTCGCGCACGCCCAGGGTGGTGGTGAGGCGGAAGACGGCGTCACGCAGCGGTTGGGCGTCCTGCGGTGGGCACAGGACGGAGAGCGTGTGCGCGGGGCGGCCCTTCTTCATCAGGATCGGGGTCAGCCACGCGTCCGAGGCGCCGGCCTCCATGAGGGATGCCAGCACGCTGGGCCATGCGCGCGGGTCCAGGTCGTCGATGTTGGTTTCCAGGACGACGGCTTCGCAGGCGTCGAAGGCGGAGTCCAGGGGTGTGGCCGGAGCCGGGGTGCCGAGGAAGACCCGGGTGACGTTGGGGCGTCCGGGGGTGTCGCGGCTGCCGGCCCCGATGCCGGTTCGCTCCAGACGCAGGGGTGGCAGGGGGGCGCACTCGCGGGCCAGGGTGGTGAGCAGCGCCATCCCGGTGGGGGTGGCGAGTTCGCCCTCCCCGCCCGCGAACACCTGCCACTCGGCGGCGAGTTCGGCCACCGCGGGGGCGGGGACGGGAAGTTCGCCGTGGGCGGTGGTGACGCGGCCGAAGCCCAACGCCGCGGGACCCGCCGTCAGCTCGGTGACGGCGAGGTCGTGCAGCGCGGCACAGACGCCGACGACGTCGGCGATGGAGTCCCAGGCGCCCACCTCGTGGAAGTGCACCTCGTCCGTTCCGGTACCGTGCACGTGTGCCTCGGCGACGGCGAGACGGCCGAAGACGGCGAGTGCCGACGCGCGGACCGGATCGGCCAGCGCCGCCGCTTCGATGAGGCGGCGCACCTCACGCCACGTTCGGTGGACGTGGTCGTCGTCGCTCGGCGTCACGTGGATGCGGGTCGCGCGCATACCGGCGCGGGTGACCTGTGTCCGGTCGAGGCGTACCTCGCCGGGAACCACGGCCTCCACCGCGGCACGTACGGTGCCCAAGGCGGCCCCGCCGTCGACGAGGGCGGCGAGCAGCATGTCGCCGGCGATGCCGGCGGACGCGTCCACCCACGCGGCCCTCATGGGCGCAACCGATGCAGGACCTCGCCGGCTTGCGGCACGACGAGCGTGTCCGGGTCGGCGGCGAGCGCCGCGAAGTCCACCGCGGCGGGGTCCAGATGGCCGAGGTTCGCCCCCCGGACGACGTGCTCGGGAATGCCGGTCGCGAGGGTGACGGTCAACCGGCAGTGCTCGCCGCGCTCTTCGTCGTACGTGCCCGCGCCGCGCAGGTGTGTGGAGTGCGCCAGGACACCCCAGTGCAGGTGCTCGAAGCGGTCCCACTGCTTGGTGAAGTAGTCGCGGCAGTGGTAGCCGATCTCCTCGATCTCCGGGTGCATCGCGGAGATGGTCCGCACGTGCGGGGCGTACAGGATGACCTCGCCGCCGTCCGCGACGACCGGTTCGAGCTTGTAGAAGCCTTTCGCCGCGGTCCAGATGTCCTCGTACTTCTCCGGGATCACGGACACCACCCGCCGCACGGGGGCGTCCAGGTAGCGGACGTGGACCTGCGCGGACACGTCGGCCGCCGCCGACCAGGCCGCCTCCGGGGTCCCGTACGCCATCGAGTGCAGCGCCCCGGTACCGGATTCGACCACCACGCACAGCGCGCGCCTGCGGGTCGGGATCAGCGCGGCCGCCTCGTGGATCAGTGCGCGGACCGGGGTGATGCCGCGCGTTCCGATGATCTCCGCGCTGGTGATCAGGGCGCCGAGCCAGTGCGACAGGTCGATGATGTCGGCGCCCGCGACGCCGGGGAAGAAGTACTTGTCACCGCCGGAGAAACCGACCACTTCGTGAGGGAAGACCGGGCCGACGACCAGGGCCACGTCGTGCTCCACGACGGCCCGGTTGAGGCGCACGTCGACCTCTTGGCGCAGCAGCCCGCCGGACAACTCGGCCACCCGCTCGGCGCCGATCGTGCCGACCGAGGCGAACGTCGACGGCTCCCACCACTCGTGGTTGAGGACGGTCATGCCCGGGAGCGGCGGGACATGGGCGGCCAATTCGGCCTCGCCCATCGGCGCGTGCGTACCCAGCGCGACCAGCACCGTCAACCGGGAGACCCGGCCGTACAGCGCCTCGTGCACCGCGGCGAGCAGCAGCGGAAGCGGGCAACTGCGGGTGCCGTCGGGTACCACCAGGCATACGCTCCGGCCGTCGAGATCCTCGCCGGCCAGTTGTTCGGCGACGAAGGCTCGCACCCGGGCCTCGGGGAGGACGGCGCCCGGCCCGCCGATCTGTGCTGTCATGGCGGCCAGAGGACCATGGCCCGCGACCTGGTGCAAGTGCCCACGGCAACACATGGCAACCGGTTGCCGCGCCGGGCGGGCGGCAGCGAACATGCCGTCATGCCAAGCCTCCACCCCGACCGACTGCTTCCCGTCGACCCCGGGGTGCGAGCTCTCACCCGGCACCGGTACGAGACGGTGCGCGACCTGCCGACCCCGTCACCGCACCGGCCCGACCGGGACGAGGCATTCGCGGCGGTGGCGAAACCGGTGAACGTCAACCCGCGAAAGGCCATCCAACTGTGACCGCCCAACCCGCGACCCGGCCCCTGTCCCGCGCGCTCGACGCACGCCCCGCCGCGCCGGTACGCATGCTCCACCTCGGCCTGGGCGGCTTCTTCCGGGCCCATCAGGCCTGGTACACCGAGCACGCCGGCGACGCCGACCGGTGGGGGATCGCGGCGTTCACCGGGCGCAGCACCGCGATCGCCGAGCGGCTGACCGCCCAGGACGGGCTCTACACGTTGGCCACCCGTGCGCCCGACCGCGACCGCTTCGAGGTGGTCGGTTCGCTCACCTCGGCGCACGCCGGCGGCGACCACGCCGCGTGGCTGAGCCACTGGCGGCGGCGGGAACTCGCGGTGGTCACCCTGACGGTCACCGAGGCGGCGTACACCCGCGCGCCCGGGGGCGGCCTGGACACCCGACGCACCGACGTGAGTGCCGATATCGCCGCACTCCGCGCCGATCCGCAGGCCCCGGTGGCGACGGTCGCCGCGCGGCTGCTGGCCGGGCTGGCCGCCAGACGGCGCGCGGGCGGCGACCCCGTGGCGGTCGTGCCGTGCGACAACCTGCCGGGAAACGGCGAGGTCACCGCACGGGTGGTCGGCGAACTGGCGGACGCGATCGGGCGTCCCGAATGGCGCGAGGCGGCCGCGCACGCCTCGTACGTCGGCACCATGGTCGACCGGATCACCCCGTGGTCCACCGCGGACGACGTGAGCGCCGTCCGCGACGCGACCGGACGCCGGGACGAAGTCCCGGTCGTCACCGAGCCGTTCACCGAGTGGGTGCTCAGCGGTGAGTTCCCCGCCGGGCGGCCCCGCTGGGAGGACGCCGGTGCCCGCTTCGTCGCCGACGTCACGCCGTACGAGGAACGCAAACTGTCGCTGCTCAACGGTGCCCACTCGCTGCTGGCGTACGCGGCGCCGTTCCGCGGGCACGCCACCGTCGCCGAGGCCGTGGCCGATCCGGTCTGCCGGGTCTGGGTGCGCGAATGGTGGCACGAGGCCTCGACCCACCTGGACTTCCCGGAAACCGCACTGGCCGGCTACCGGGACGCGCTGACGGCCCGCTTCGCGAACCCGCGCATCCGGCACACCCTCGCCAAGATCGCCGAGGACGGGGCCCAGAAGATCCCGGTGCGTGTCCTGCCGACGCTCTACGCCGAGCGGACGGCCGGGGCGATGCCGCCCGGCGCGCTCCGCATTGTCGCCGCGTGGATGCTGCACCTGCTCGGCAGCAACGGGATCCCGGTACGAGACGCCGCCGCCCCGGTCCTCAACGCATCACCGTCCGACTCCGCGCACGCCGTGCTGGCCTTCCTCGATCCCGTCCTCGCCGAAGACACCGAACTGGTCGAGGCACTCGCCGCCCGCGCCTGGGAACTCACCTGACCGCGCGGCGACACGAAGGGTGTCCACACCCGCGACCGGCGGCGCGCGTCGGCCGCTCACGCGCTGCGGATCCGCCGGAGCGCACCCGAGGGCCGCGAACCGTCGAGCCGATCTCGAACAGGAGAAGCACGTCATGATCCCGGGATTGTCCGACCCCGACGGCGAGGCCGCCGACCGCGTCGGAACACTGCTGCACACGCCCGGCCGGCTCGGTGTGGCCTTCTCCGGGGGAGTGGACTCCTCCGTGTTGTTGGCCCTGGCCGTGCGAGCGCTGGGCGCCGACCGCGTGCTCGCGGTGCTCGGCGTCTCGCCCAGCCTCGCCGCCGACGAGCGCACGGCGGCGCTGCGGGTCGCCGCGAAGATCGGTGCGCGGGTGGTCGAGGTCGTCACCCACGAGGGCGACCTGCCGGCCTACCGGGCCAACGGCGTCGACCGGTGTTTCCACTGCAAGGACGAGTTGTTCGCCCGCATTTCCGCGGAGGTGGTCCGGGCGCACGGCCTGACGGCCGTCGCCTACGGGGAGAACGCCGACGACGTGGTGCGAGCGGACCGTCCCGGCGGCAGGGCCGCGATGCGTCACCGGGTGTTGCACCCGCTCGCCGACGCGGGCCTGGACAAGGCGGCGGTCCGCCGGATCGCCGCCGCGTTGGACCTGCCGTGCGCGGACAAACCGGCCGCGCCCTGTCTGGCCTCGCGGATTCCGCACTTCAGCGAGGTCACGCCGGAGAAGCTGAGCCAGGTGGAGGCGGCGGAACGGGGCCTGCGGGAGCTGGGCTTCAGCGACTGCCGGGTGCGCCACCACGGCGAGGTCGCACGGATCGAGGTGCCCGTCGCCGAGATCGCGGCGCTCGCGGGCGACCTGCGCGAGGCGGCTCTGGCGGTGGTTCGTGCCGCGGGGTTCCGGATGGTCGCCGTCGATCTCGCGGGCATGCAATCGGGTGCCTTCACGCTTTCCCTGATCGGAGTTCGCCATGGCTGAATCGTTCGCCCGTCTCGACCACGAACGGATCGACCGCAGAGGGTATCCGGAGGCGATCTTCTGCGAGGGGAAGACTCCGGACCAGGTGGGTGCGATCGCCGCCGAACTGCGCGAACGCGGCCGGGCGGTGGCGTTGTTCACCCGGGCCGGTCCCGAGCACGCGCGGGCCGTCCTCGCCGAACTGCCCGACGCCCGTCACGAGTCGGACGCCCGGTTGTTGGTGTGGCCGCCCGAACCGCCCGCTCCGGAGGGAGGTCTCGTGGTCGTGTTGGCGGCGGGCACCTCCGACCTCCCGGTGGCGCTGGAGGCCGAGTTGACCGCCCGCTATCTGGGACGGCGCTGCGAGCTGGCCGTGGACGTGGGCGTCGCCGGACTGCACCGCGTGATCGGCATGCTCGACCTGCTGCGTTCCGCCCGGGTCGTCGTGGTTGCCGCAGGCATGGACGGCGCGCTGCCCAGCGTGGTGGCGGGGCTGGTCGCCGCGCCGGTCGTCGCGGTGCCGACCTCCGTCGGCTACGGAGCGGCCTTCGGCGGCCTGGCCCCCCTGTTGTCGATGCTCAACGCGTGCAGCCCCGGGGTCGCGGTCGTCAACATCGACAACGGCTTCGGGGCCGGGCACCTCGCCGCGCAGATCGCGGCACCCCCGACGCCGACGGCCGGCGCCGCGTCGTGGGGGTCGGCCGGCGGGGAATGAGCCCCGCCCCGCGGTCGGTCCGCGGCGGTTTCGAGGAGCCGCACGCAGGGCCCAAGTCGTCGACGGGCCTTGCCGATCGGTGCCGGTGCCCACCCCCGCAGGCAAGCGCTCGTGGCAACACATGACAACCGATTGCCGTGGCCGCCGGCCGCGGACAACCATTCGGAGCATGCCCTCCTCACTCCATCCCGACCGGCTCCTGCCCGTCGACGCACAAGCACGCGCCGTCGCCCGCCGTCTCTACGAAGCGGTCCGCGACCTGCCGATCCTGTCGCCGCACGGTCACGTGGATCCTCGGTTGCTGGTCGACGACAAGCCGTTCGGTGATCCGGCGAGCCTGCTGATCTCCGCCGACCACTACGTCACCCGCCTGCTGCACGCCTGCGGTGTCCCGCTGGACGAACTCGGAGTAGGCCAGGGGCCACTGACCGAACAGCAGGCCCGCCGGGCGTGGCGCGCGATGTGTGCGCACTGGACCGTCTTCCGAGGGACCCCGGTCCGCTACTGGATGGAGGCGGAACTCGTCGAGATCTTCGGCGTGACCGAGCGGCCCGCCGCGGCCACGGCCGACCGGATCTACGACGCGATCGCCGAGCGGCTGACCGATCCGGCCTTCCGCCCGCGGGCACTGTTCCGCCGCTTCGGCATCGAGGTGCTGGCCACCACCGACGACCCCGCGGACGATCTGGCCGCCCACCGGGCACTGGCCGCCGACCCCGAGTGGACGGCGCGGGTCCTCCCCACCTTCCGACCCGACCGCTACCTGGAACCCGGTCCGGGCTGGGGCGAGGCCGTGACGCGCCTGGGCGAGGCCGCGGACGTCGACACCTCGGACTACGACGGCTACATCCGGGCGTTGGAGGACCGACGACGCCACTTCATCGCGCACGGCGCCACCTCCGCCGACCACAGCCACCCGGACGTGGGCACCGAACCGCTGACCCACGGCGAGGCCGTCCGCATTCACCGGGCCGCCCTGCGGGGCACGGCGAGCGAAGCCGAGGGCGTCGCCTTCCGTCGGCACATGCTGCTGGAGATGGCCCGCATGTCCTGCGACGACGGTCTCGTGATGACCCTGCACCCGTCCGTGCGCCGCAACCATCACGCGCCCACCCACCACCGGTTCGGCGCCGACACCGGCCACGACATCCCGCTGCGCGCCGAGTTCACCGACGCCCTGCGTCCGCTCCTGCAGAGGTACGGAACCGCCGAAGGATTCCACCTGATCCTGTTCACCCTCGACGAGACCGTCTTCACCAGGGAGATCGCTCCGTTGGCCGGGTTCTACCCCTCGGTCTACGCGGGCGCCCCGTGGTGGTTCCTCGACGCCCCCGACGCCATCCGCCGGTTCCGCCGCGCGGTCACCGAGACGGCGGGATTCTCCCGGACGTCCGGCTTCGTCGACGACACCCGGGCCTTTTGCTCCATCCCCGCCCGACACGACATGTCACGGCGGCTGGACTGCGGCTATCTGGCCGAACTGGTCACCGAGCACCGACTCGACGAGGACGAGGCGCTGGAGACGGCGGTGGATCTGGTCACGGTCAACCCGCGAAAGGCGTTCAAGCTGTGATCACCGCCTGATTCGCACTTCGACGGGCGTCCGGCGCCGATTGGTGTGCTCCACCCGGGACCGCTCGTGCAAGGCGACAGGGGCCGACGAGAGGCGACTTCGTCGGTCGGGTCGCGCTTGCCCCCGCCGCCGGCGCGGGCCGGGACCGGATTACCCGTGTGCGCCGGGCGTGGGCGGGTCGGTCGGCGGTTCCGGGGATTGCTCCTCGCGACCCTGGGGCGCCGGGTGTTCGTGACGCCGCCGCAGGTCGCCCGGGGTGGTGCCGTGCCAGCGGTGCACGGCGCGGCGCAGGGCCCGCGCGTCGCTGAAGCGCGCGCGGGCCGCGATGGTGCGCATGGGGACGTCGCTGTCGCGGATGAGGTCCATGGCCAGTTCCTCGCGCACCCCTTCCACTTCGTCGCGCCACGTGGTGCCGAGTTCGCCCAGCCGGCGTTGCAGCGTCCGCGGGCTCAGTGCCATCCGCCGGGCGACCGAGGCCAGGGAGAGGTCGGGGTCGTGGAAGGTCGCGCGGAGCGTGGTGCGGAAGGCTCCGTGCCAGCCCAGGACCGGCTTGGCGGATGCGATGGTCAGTTCCGCGTGGCTGCGTAGGACGTCCTGCAGGCCCGGCTGGGTTCGCGGCATCGGGGCGTGCGCGTCCTCGGCGAGGTAGGTCATCGAGTTGACCGGGGCGTCGAACTCGATGTTCCGGGTGCCCAGGAACTCGGTCAGCGGCCCGAGCGTGTGCGGCGGTCCGTGGCGGAAGGCGACTCGCACCGGGACGACCGGGCGCCGCAGCCCCTCGGTCGCCCTGCGGCTTATCAACGGCAGGACGAACTGCTCCACGGCGGCGACCACATCGGGTTCGGCGGGGCCGGTGGAGTGCGTCACGGTGAACAGGCGGCCGTCGTCGCTCACATGCAGCTTCTCCGCGCCCGGATCCCCGATGACCGTGACGTAGCCGCAGCCGGTGCGCAGTGATTCCGCGAGTGTCTCGCCGGATGTGAACAGGTAGTCCCACACGCCGAAGGTGCCCATCGACGCCAGTTGCACGGCGTGCAGGCCGGCGTGTACCGCGGGCCGTCCGAGGATGATCTGCTCCCACAGCAGGAGCGCGGTGGGTGTGGACACCCGGGCGAACTCGTCGGCCAGGACGGCGTCGCCGACGTCGGGTAGCCGTACCAGCCTGGCCGGATCCATCCCTGCCTGGCGCGCGGCGTCGACCATGAAGCGCCCCATGCGGGCGGAGACGGTTCCGTTGAGCACAGTGTCCGAGGCTAGATCAGGATCGGCGCCGCGTCGATGCCGGCGGCTTCGTTGGCATCCGCCGTCCCCTCGGTGGCGGGTCGGGTCCCTCGTTCGGTCGGGGTGGCGACCCTACGGTCGAAGAGTCACAGAACGAGGCGCGGCGCACCGCGAACGGCCCCGAGCGGTGCCGCTCGACGGGGCGTGCCGCGTACCTTCCCGAGTGAAACGGAACCTGCTGTGCAAGTCCTCACCACGAGCGTTGCGAAGTTCCTCGCGCTCTCCGAAAGCCCGTGCGGCGCGTCGCGGGATTCGACGCGGCCGTCGGCCTCGCCCGCCGACCCGCACCGCGCGGTCGGCGTGTGGTGAGCCGTCGTGCGAGCGGCCTGGTACGAGCGCCACGGTCCGGCCCGCGACGTGCTGACCCTCGGCGAGTTGCCGACACCGTTTCCCGCGCCGGGCGAGGTCCGGGTCCGGGTCGCCGTCTCGGCCGTCCATCGGTGCGACACCCGCAAGCGGCAGGGGACGCCGGAATCGGTCATGAGGTTTCCCCGGGTCGTCCCCCATGACGACGGCGCGGGAGTGATCGACGCGGTGGGGCGGGGTGTCGACGCACGGCGGCTCGGGGAGCGCGTCTGGGTCTACCTCGCGCAGTCCTACCGGCCGTTCGGCACCGCCGCCGAGTACACCGTGGTGCCCGACCCGCAGGCCGTCGCGCTGCCGACGGGGATCCCGTTCGACCAGGCGGCGGGCTTGGGCAGGCCGGGTATCACGGGTCACCGGGCGATCCTCGGCGACGGGACGGTGGCCGGGCAGACGGTCGTGGTCACCGGTGCGCTGGGGGCGGTCGGCCGCTGTTCCCTGGCGGTGGGCCGGCGCGCGGGGGCCACGGTGGTCGCGGCGGTGCGACAGGGCGCCCAGGTCGCCCGGGCGTTGGCGGCGGGGGCGCATCACGCCGTCGACCTGACGTCCGGTCAGGTCGCCCGGCGCATCCTGGAGTTGGCACCCGACGGCGTCCATCGGGTCGCCGATTGCGCGTTCACCGACAACCTGGCGACCTGGTCGGAGACTCTCGCGTACGGCGGGACCATCGCGGCCTACGCGAGCGGCGGCAGCCCGGCCCCGGTGCCGTTCCAGTTGCTCGCGGTCAAAAACGTCACCGTGCACTTCTTGGGCAACGACGACTTCCCGGACCACGCCAACCACGCCGCCGCGATGGACCTCACCGCCGCACTGTGCGCGGGCGACCTGTGCTTCCCCGATGTCCGGCGCTTCGCCCTCGACGACATAGTCCGGGCCCACGAGGCCGTCGAACACCCCGCCACCCGAGGCCGGGTCGTCGTCACACCGTAGACGCCCAGACCCCTGGCGAAAGACTTTCCATCTAATGGATAGAGTTTATTCTGAGCATTAGATAAGCTCTTTCCGGTCACCACGCCCGTCACCATCCGAGGAGCAAGGACGAGATGAGCACCATCAAGGCACTGCAGACCGGCCACGTCGGCCTCAACGTCACCGACCTCGACCGTTCCGTGTCCTTCTACAAGGCCGTGTTCGGATTCGACGTCGCAGCCGAGGGCGAGGAGGCCGATCGCCGGTTCGCCTTCCTGGGCCGCGACGGGAAACTGCTGGTCACCCTGTGGCAGCAGAGCGAGGGGGCGTTCCCGGCCGACCGAGCCGGACTGCATCACCTGTCGTTCCAGGTCGAGACCATCGACGAGGTCAAGGCCGTCGAGCAGATCCTGCGCGGCCTCGACGCGCAGTTCGCGTACGACGGCGTGGTGCCGCACGGCGAGAACGGCACGTCGGGCGGCATCTTCTTCACCGACCCGGACGGCATCCGTCTGGAGATCTACGCCCCCGACGGCGCCGACCCGGCGGACGCGCCCACCGCGGGTGCGCCGACCTGCGGCTTCTTCTAGACCCGCGCGGCGGTCGCGCCGCAACAGTCGAGCGCACCATCGATTCGGGAGGAACGCCGTGGCAACCCAGCACCAACCCGGGGAGATCGCCGTCCAAGAGCGCGCCGGTCCGACCCGTCGGGCATCCCACGCGCCGGCCGGAATCGGCGACACGATCCCACCCGTCGCCGTGGCGTTCCTCGCCGACCAACCCGTGATCATCGTCGGCGGCACGGACCGCGCGGGCCGCATCCGGGCGACGCAACCGACCGGCGCCCCGGGATTCCTGCGGGTGCCCCACCCGGGCACCCTGTGCGTCGACGCACTGCCGATCCCCGAGGATCCGCCGGCCGAACTGCTCCGTGGCCGGCCCGGGTCGGCATGATCGCCATCGAACCCGCCACCCGCCGCCGCCTGCGGGTCGACGGGGCCGGCCGGCGCTCTCGCGCGGCCACGAGCCGCATCTGCCCTCGAGAAGCACGCTCGGCGCCCAGGGGCGGTTCGACGACCGGCGCTCAAGCCCGCGAAGTGAGCAGGATTGCTGCGACCGAGAGCACGAAGGCCGTTATGAAGCCGGTCAGTTGGTTCTGTGCCGCGCCGGTGGAAAGATCGGCCTTGGCCACCATACTGCCGATCGCCACGCCGGACAGGCCCGCGGGCACCATGAGCAACTGGATCAGCCGATCGTCCGCCCCCGACTCCCACTTCAGCAGCTTCCACCCATTGCGGGTCAGGGCCACGCCGAGCGCGATGACGAACACGCTGAGGAAGGCCAGCCACCCGACGTCACCGAAGGAGACCAGCCCCCACACCATCCCGGCCGCTCCGGCGGACCCCACGATCAGCCCATACGTGATACCGAGCACTCCCGCAACCGTTCTCATGGGACAACCTCCGGGGTAGGACGGGCACTTGACGGGCCTGGGGAAGCTATCCGCCCCGCCCCGGGAAAACAGAGGGACTTCCCGGTGCCTGGTCCCGGCGCCACTGCTCGGGTCGAGAAGCAGGCCGACCGTGACACCCCACGGCCGGTCGTATCACTCCGGCGATGGAGGGTGTTCCGGTGTTGTGGTGGCCCGAAGCGGCAGGCCGGGATCGTCGATGGCGCGCCGACTCAGGTGGAGTTCGCGCAGGCGCGGCAGGCTGCGCACGGCCGGGTCCACGGCACGCACCAGGCTCCAGCTCAGGTCGAGGTGCTCCAGGCCGGCGAGGCGGGTCGTCTCCGGCGGGAGTTCGCGCACATCACAGGTGCTGAGGTCCAGGTACCGGAGCCGGGTCATGTGCCCGATGGAAGACGGAATGTCGGTGAGGCCGCTCAACGGGAGGATCAGTGTTTCGAGCGCGGTCAGGTTCCACAGGTCGGCGGGTGGGGCGGACCACAGCCCGTCGTCGTCGCAGAGGATTCCGTTGCCGAGATCGAGGTCGCGTAGCGCGCGGAGATTCCCGATGCCCGGCGGCAGTTCGTCGACCCGGCAGTCCGGTATGGACAGTTCGCGCAGCTCGGCGAGTTCCCACAGCGCCGCCGGGATTCCGCCGGTTTCCAGTGAACTGCCGTTCAGCGCCAGGCGGCGCAGGGACACGAGTCGGCCGAGTTCCGCCGGGATGGCCTTCAGCGGCGCGGATTGGGCCTGCAGGACTTCCAGCCGGCGGAGCTCGCCGGTCGTGACGGGTAGTTCGGCGAGTTCGCCGCTGGTGACGGTCAGCTCGCGCAGCTTGGCGAGGAGGCCGATCTGCGGCGGCAGGGCGGTGATCGGTGCGGAGATCTGCAAACTCTCCAGCCGCGTCAGTCGCCCGATCGCGGCGGGAATCTCGTGGAGGTAGTCGGCATGGACGGCAAGGTGGCGCAGCCGCTGCAAGCGCCACAGCTCGTCCGGTAGTGCGGGCAGGTCGCATTCGCTGATGCGGACGACCTCGATATCCGGGTCGGCGCGGGAAAGTTCGGTCGCCACCCTGTCATACGCCGGCTGCTGCCACTCTCCCCATTCCACACAGCCCACAGTAGGGCTCAGGCGAGGTTGGACGTGGGGATCGGGTGCCTCGCGTTCGCGCCGGCCGGCGTGGACTCGACGCGCGGAACGCCGCCGGCCCCGGTTCGTCGGGCCGCCGGTTCGCAGAGCAGGCTCAGTGTTCGGCTGCCGCGCGGTGGTGTTTCTCCCGGTGGGCGAGGAGTTCGTCCGCGGCCTCGGCGTCGACTTCACCGCACACGCCGAGCCGGAATGGGACGCGGTCGTGGACCCCGCGCAACTCGATGGCCGGGCCCTCGAACCGGTCCGCGACGGCGGCGCCTACGTCGGCCTGCGGCCCGGCCTCGAACCCGCGGGCGAGCGCGGCATCTCGGTCGCCTCCTTGGTCACCGCATCCGACCGCACCCGCCTCGCCGATCTCCTCGCCCGCGCCGCCGCCGGCGATCTCCCGACCCGCGTCCACGCCGTCGTTCCCCTGGACCGGGCCGCCGACGCCCACCGGGCCACCGCCGAGGGCGGCCTCCGCGGCCGCTACGTCATCCGCCCCTGACCGGCCCGGGAGCGGACGACGGCGCGCCGTCGGGGACGACGCTCGAACGCTGCTCCCCGGTGGGCCGGCCCCGGATCCAGTCCACGGCAATCCGCTCGAGCGTGCCACTCGCCGCCGAGCGCCGGATCGCCGCGAGCACGGCGTGTTGCCGCACCGCGTCGGCGAAGTCCGGTCGGGGGCGCCGCTGTTCCGCGAGTGCTCGGGCGAACTCCTGGTACAGCGCCGCGATCCGCGTCGCCGGGCCGGGTGGGATCCCGGGAGGAGCCGTGCGGTAGGCATCGGGTACGGCGACAGCTTCGCCATCGAGGTCGATGTCCCAGTCGGTCCAGTGCAGGTATTCCCCCCGTCGACGCGGGGCGATCGTCAATGTTCCTCCCGTGCCCACGAGTCGGATCGAGAATCCGACCCGGCTCGGCCGGTCCCCGCCGAGGACGGCGACGGACGTTTCGGCGCCGCCTGCGAGTCGCCCCTGCAGGAGCACGTGACGCGGGTTGCGATTGACGACGTCCTCGGTGGTGCCCGCGATCCGTACGGGCTCGCCCGCGCCCGGCAGCCGCGCGGACACTTCGGTCAGCGGCCCGGCGATCCGCTCCAGCGTGGCGAGGAAGTGCCCGGCCATGA
Source organism: Embleya sp. NPDC005971 (assembly GCF_040629175.1). Classification (NCBI taxonomy): domain Bacteria; kingdom Bacillati; phylum Actinomycetota; class Actinomycetes; order Kitasatosporales; family Streptomycetaceae; genus Embleya; species Embleya sp. NPDC005971. The sequence goes on from NZ_JBEXUX010000011.1 coordinate 29,177, forward strand.
TCGGCAGAATCGACGTGCCGCCCGCGGGGTCCAGCGTCCAGGCCAGCTCCGCCGGGATCGTCGCGCCCCCGAACGGATCGCCGTCGGCGACCATGACCGCCGCTTCGAGCCGGCCGATCCGGCCGTCCGCGAGCAGGTCGGCCACGAAGCGGGCGTCGGGGGAGTGGTGACCCTGTAGGACGACGGCGTGCCGTACACCGGCCGCGTCCGCCGCTGCCGCCAACTCGCGTGCCTGGTCGACATCCACGCCCAGCGGCCATTCGGAGACCACGTGCTTGCCGTGTTCGAGCGCGGCTGTGATGACCTCGGCGTGCGCGGGCGCCTTCACGGAGACCACGACCAGGTCGACCTCGGGATGGGCGGCCAACGCCGCCGCGTCGGTCAGCGCGTGCGACACACCGTGCTCGGCGGCGACGCGCTCGGCACTGGCCCGGTTGGTGGTGGCGACCGCGGTCACCCGGAACTGCGGCAGTCGCACCAGCGCGGGCAGGTGCGTACCGGACGCCCAACCGCTCGCTCCGACCACGCCGACTCTGATCATGACTGGCCTCCCAAGTTTTATACCGATCGGTATTCAACTGGATGCCAGGCGCCCGCGCAAGGAGTAGAATACCGACAGGTACAAAACTGGAGGAGGCCGCGATGCCAGGGGGACGCCCACGCTCGTTCAACCCCGACACGGCACTCGACCGTGCGCTGGAACTGTTCTGGCAACAGGGCTACGAAGGCACATCGCTCGCCGAACTCACCGCCGCAATGGGCATCAACAAGCCCAGCCTGTACGCCGTATACGGCAACAAGGAGCAACTCTTCGCCAAGGCGCTCGACCGCTACTTCGCCGGCCCCGGCGCCTTCGCCGCCGAGGCACTCGACGAACCCACCATCCGCGCCGTCGTCGAGCGCCTCGTATTCGGCAGCATCGAACTCACCACCGGCGCGGACACCCCGCACGGTTGCCTCACCGTCAAAGGCGTCCACGCCTGTGGCCCCGATGCCGGGCCGGTGCGCGACGACGCCGTCCGCCGCCGCAAGGCCGGCGAGGCGGCGCTGCGCCGCCGCTTCGAGAACGCGCCCGACCTGCCCCGGGGCACGAACGCCGCGACGCTCGCCCAACTCGTCCACACCCTCACCGACGGCATCGCCGTGCAGGCCGCCGCGGGCCGGGGCGGCGGGGAACTGCGCGCCGTCGCGGAACTCGCCTTGCGGGGACTGCTCGACGACTGAGCGCCGTGGGTTCGCGAATCCGTGTCGTATGCCCGGTGGCGATGTCATCCGAGTAGCCGATCCGACACGGGATCGGCAACCGCTGCCGCTGGGCGCCCTGTTGGCTCCCGGGCGGGGCGGGTAGCGTGCCGGTATGAAGAGCGCAGAGACTCCCATGACGGTGGAACAGATCGGTGCGGCCTTGGCCGCGTTGGGCATCTACGACGACGACAACACACCCGCCGAACATGCCGAAAACGCCGCACCGTCCGCCGGCGTCGACGCCTACCGGCTGCGGCTGCTCAACACCCTGCTGGGCGCGGTGCAGGGGCAGGCGAAGCTCGCCGACGAAGTCGCGGGGGACAGCGAGGAGTTGTTCGTCGCATGGTTGGAGCAAATCAAGGCCGCCGACGCCTGGGACGACGCGGCGAGGCAGATGGCCTTCCTGGGCTGGCAGGTCCGGCGGGTCGGCATCCCGCTCTACTGGATCGCCAAGATCCCGGACGCCGGGCCGGTCGTGGTGTCGGCCTCGCACGCCGCCGAGGCGCTGCACGTGATGCTGGGCGTGATCGCCGCAGTCGACGAGGCGACCGCGACCGGCGACGTGGAAACCATCGCCGCCCAGATGGGCGTGGTGAAGGCGGCCCGGGAACTACTGGTGGCCGCCCTCGACAACGCCGACATCATGCTGGACATGGTCGAGTCGGCCGGCTCGTAGTCCTACGAGCACGCCTCCACCGCATGCCGGGGGAACCGCACCACAGCCGCGAGGATCCGCCACGCAGCCACGCAGCCACGCAGCCACGCAGCCGGCGCCACGCCGTCCGTCGTCGGTCGGGATGTCCGTCGACGTGACGAGCGGGCGGGGCCGCCGAGGAGAGCGAACGCCTGGTCCGGGCCTACAGGCCGCCCGTGGGTCGGCACCGGAGTTCCTCGGTCGAGGACTCCCGTTGATCTTCACCGAACGTCATGATGGGAACTCGCACCGTGAGGTCGGGGAAGGGGGGTGCGGTGTCGGGCGAGTCGGGCAAGAGCCACAGGGCACCCACCGCGCCACGAGAGCTGTTCTCGTGCTCCCATCCGACACCAATGGCATCGGCGTTCGGAGGCAATGTCCATGAACCATGATTCCGGCGAGTCGGCGCGTGGGCGGCGCAGTGCCGCCCTCGTCATCGAGGAAGCCCTGGGGTTTCTGTATCCCGCCGCGTTACGTGCCGCCGCAGCGGTCGGAGTGGCGGACCACCTGACCGAAGGACCCCGCGACGCGGCGGAACTGGCACGGTTGACGGGCACCGAGACACGGAATCTGTACCGGGTATTGCGATTGCTGGCCACCCGAGGTCTGTTCGAACAGGACGACCGCGGTCGTTTCCGGCTGACCCCGGCGGGAGACTCGCTGCGTTCCGACGCGCCCGTGTCGGTGCGCTCGGCCGTGCTGATGCTGACCGACCGGACGATGTGGCTGCCGAGCGGGGAGATGACCCGGTGCCTGGAAACGGGTTCCTCGGCCTTCGACGACATCTTCGGAATGCCGTTCTTCGACCACTTCGCCCAGGACGGGCAGACCGCTGCCGTCTTCCATGCGGGCATGGCCGCCATGTCGGAGGCGGAGAACGTTCCCATCGCCGACGGCTACGCCTTCCCCGAGGCAGCCACGATCGTGGACGTGGGCGGCGGTTACGGAGGTTTCCTGCTCGCCGCACTGCGAACCGGACCGGGCCTGCGGGGCGTTCTGTACGACCAGGCCCACGTCCTGGCGGGCCACCGTCTCGATGTCCGGGACCTGGCGGGCCGCTGGGAGACGGTGGAGGGCGACTTCTTCGCCTCGGTCCCGGCCGGCGACATCCACCTTCTCAAGCGCATCCTGCACGACTGGGACGACGAGCAGTGCGTAAGGATCCTGCGCAACTGCCGCCGGGCGATGGGCCCCCGAGGCCGGGTCCTCGTCGTCGACGCGGTCCTGCCCCAGGGCAACGAACCCCATCAAGGCAAAGCCCTGGACCTGATGATGATGGCGTCCCTGGTCGGCCGCGAGCGCACCGAGGCGGACTTCGCCCGTCTGTTCGACGCGGCGGACCTACGGCTGAACCGGGTCATTGCGACCCCGACGGTGCTGTCGATCGTCGAAGGCACCACCGGCGAGCCGGCGTGAAGTTCGACCAGGGTCGCGATCGCGGGTGACCGTGCGCGCATGCCCCCGTGCCCGATCGGGCACGAGGGCATGCGCGAGGCGCCCGGTGGCGACGCCTCTCGGGAGGGCTTTTCGAGGAAATGGCACCGGCGAGGTCCGAATGCCGTCATGAACCGCGTCGCACGGCACGTTCGGTGGGGTCGTCGAAAAGCGGCTGCTTCCGAAATCCACCAGCGGCCCATCCGGCGTCGCATACGCTCCTGCGAGAGCCCGGGGGATTCCCACCGAACGAGTCGATCACTGCGCTATGTCGAGAAGGAACTTCTCGTTCTCGCCGCCGTTGGCGTTGACTTGGCAGTTCACCGTTCCGCCGGGCCCGGTGGCGGCGGTCACTCCGCTGCCGGTCACCAGACGCAGATATGTGCCCGGGAAGGCCGCCGACTCGAAGGAGAAGGAACCGTCGGCCTGGGCGCGGGCCTTGAATTTCTCATAGGGGCCGGCGCCGTATTGACAGTTGACCGTCCCGCCTCCGGCCATGGTGGCGGGGACCCCGGTGCCGTCCATGCGCAGGAACACGTTCGGGAAGGCCACCGACTCGAAGGCATACGAACCGTCGGTCTGCGGGTGGACCTTGTACGTCGTCCAGGCGCCGGGGCCGTACTGACAGTTGACCGTCCCGGCTCCATTGTTCGTCGAGGTGGCCACACCGGTGCCGTCCATGCGCAGGTAGATGTTCTGGAAGAATGTCGAACGAATCGTGATCGGAGTTTTTTCTGCCTTTGCGAGGTCGGTTGCAGACAACGACATGATGGTCATTCTCCTTCCGTCCGGGCGTGTCGCGACGTGGTTCGGCTCAAGTGCTTCCGGCGATCTTGCGGCACTGGATACGGGGCCGGAGGAATGCGTTCCGTTCGGTACTTGCGGCGTCGGACGGCAGGGTTCTCGGCAGCCGCCATCCACACTTTCCGCGCCCTCGTGCATTTTCTGCTCGGCGGGCCCCGAACGCACTGTATTCGCGCCGAAACGGCATGTCCATAGCCGGTGTTCCGGTAATACCGTGCGGATTTCGGTCGTGGTGGCCGGGCGACCCGGCCCGGCTACTCGGGGGCCGCAGTCAGGGCCGCGCGCCGGCCTCGGCCGAGGGACGCTCGGGCCGAGGCGGCCTTCGACCGGACGCGAAGCAGCCACGGGGGGCGTCTCGCGTGCGGGCGAGGGGCGTCGATGTCGGCCCAGACGGTCTTGTCGGACCGGTGTGTCCTGACGCCCCAGCCGGTGGTGATCGTGTCGAGGATGTGCAGGCCGAAGCCACCCTCGTGTTCGGGGCCGGTGTTCCGGCGCATCGGCATGCGGGGATCGGTGTCCGTAACGGACAGCCGGACGCCACGTCGGGTTCGGCGCAGGGCCAGTCGCACCTCGCCGTCGGTGTGCAGGTGCGCGTTGGTCAGCAGTTCCGAGACGACCAGGACGACCGCCTCGATGTGCTCCTCGTCCCAGGCCCAGCCGGCGAGCGTGGTCCGCACCGCGTTTCGTGCCCGCGACGAGGCACCGGTCTGTCGTGGCACGCGCCACCGGACGAGGGGACCACGAAGTCGGGACATCATCTTCCTCGGGGCTTGGGGGCGGACGGTGAATACTGCTTCTGCTCGAAGTCGGCGCCGGAACCACCCGACGAGAAGCACCTCCTGCCCTCCTCCCGGTGAGTCGTGGGCGTGCGGCAGGAGCCGGTGGGGGAGGTCACAGCTTCTCGGCGGGGCCATGACCTCGCCCACCTGTCCCGTGCCGATGGTCCTGCCCGCACGACTGCCCTGCCGCCGATCCTCCAAGCATCGCTCGTTCGAGTGGATCGGCGCACACCTGGGCATTTCCCGGATGCAGGTCTCCCGATTGCCCGGCCGGACCGTGATCAGGCTGCGGACCGAACTGCTCGCCGATCGGGGCCCGATCGAGGATCGTGGTCGCCCGAGAATCGCCGGCGGCGCGCCGTCGAGGTGTCCGGGACGGCGAACGGCCCCGAAGTGCCGGGCCGCGCTCACCCGTTCGTGGGTGGGCGGCCGGCGCTTCGGGGCCGGGTGTCGCGGGGCGCGGGTCAGACGGCGGTGGCCACGCGGGGTGCGGGGCGGGCGGCGGCGCCGGACCGGCGGGCCTGGGCGGTGTCGCTGCGGCGTCCGCGCGAGGAGGAACCGGAGCCGGTGCGGCGGGGGCGGTCCACCACGGGCGCGGTGATGACGACCGGGATTCCGGAGGGTGCCTGGGCGCCGGTGATCCGGGTCAGTTCGGCCTCGCCGGAGCGGACCTGGGTGATCTGCGGAGTGATGCCGGCGTCGGACATCAGGCGGACCATCCGGCGGCGCTCGCCGGGCAGGACCAGGGTGACCACGCTGCCGGACTCGCCGGCGCGTGCGGTCCGACCGCCGCGGTGCAGGTAGTCCTTGTGGTCGCTGGGCGGGTCGACGTTGACGACCAGGTCGAGGTTGTCCACGTGGATGCCGCGCGCGGCGACGTTGGTGGCCACCAGGACCGTGACGTGGCCGGACTTGAACCGGGTCAGCGTGCGGGTGCGCTCGGGCTGGGACTTGCCGCCGTGCAGCGCGGCGGCGCGGATGCCGCTGTCGAGCAGGTGCGTGGTGAGCCGGTCGACCGCGTGCTTGGTGTCCAGGAACATGATCACTCGGCCGTCGCGGGCGGCGATGTGCGTGGTCGTGGCGTTCTTGTCCGAACCCTGCACGTGCAGCACGTGGTGCTCCATCGTGGTGACCGCTCCCGCGGACGGGTCGACCGAGTGCACCACGGGGTCGTGCAGATACTTGCGCACCAACAGGTCGACGTTGCGGTCCAGGGTGGCCGAGAACAACATGCGCTGCCCGTCGGGGCGTACCCGGTCCAGGAGTTCGGTGACCTGGGGCATGAAGCCCATGTCCGCCATCTGGTCGGCCTCGTCCAGGACGGTGATGTCGACGTCGGTCAGCACGCACGCGCCGCGGTCCAGGAGGTCCTTGAGGCGACCGGGCGTGGCCACGACCACCTCGGCGCCGGCCCGCAGCGCGCCGATCTGGCGGCCGATCGGCATGCCGCCGGTCACCGCGGCCATCCGCATCCGCAGCGAACGGGCGTACGGGGTAAGGGCTTCGGTGACCTGCTGGGCCAATTCACGGGTGGGTACCAACACCAGCGCGAGCGGGTGCCTGGGCTCGGCGCGCCGGCCGCTGGTCCGGGCGAGCAGCGCCAGGCCGAAGGCCAGGGTCTTGCCCGATCCGGTCCGGCCCCGGCCCAGCACGTTGCGGCCGACCAGCGAGTTCGGCAGCGTCGCGGCCTGGATCGGGAACGGCTCGGTCATACCCAGACCGGTCAGCGTCGTCAGCAACTCGGACGGCATGTCCAACTCGGCGAAGGAGGCCACGGCCGGCAGCGCCGGAGTGACGGTCACCGGAAGCGCGAACTCCCCCCGCGCGCCCGAGGAACGACGGCCGGAACCACCGTATCCGCCGGAACCGCCCGAACGGCCGTAGCCGCCGGAGCGCCCCGAGGCACCGGAACGGCCGTAGCCGCTGCCGCCGCCATCGGCGGTCGAGCGGGCGTAGCCGCCGGAGCCGCCGCTACGGCCGCGGGAGGAGGAACCGTACGAAGAAGAGGTGGAGCGGGCGTTCGGGTTCACGGGGAACCTTCCTCGACACGGCGCGTACCGCGGAGACCCGGCAGCCGAAAGCCGCGCAAGGCGTCACGAGAACGAGCCGAAATGAAAAGCAGATATGAAGTGGGCGCGGAAATTCACGCAAAGACACTTCGAAAGGCGCGGCGCCGTCGGAACAAGGCTGCCGGTTCGAACGGACTGCAAAGTCCGGGGGCGATGGGCGGAGCGCGGCCATAAGCCGTCGGCTACTACCGCCCACCGGGCGGGGATACTGCGTCGCCTGCCGGCGCCACGACCCCGGGAAGAGGGACGAGCGGCCGGCGGCGGAAATACGGATACGAACGCCGTGCGAGGGCTCGCGACCTTTCGGTGGCGAGCCCTCGCACGGGGGCGCCGAAAGGCGTCAGGCCGGGACGATGTTCTCGGCCTGCGGGCCCTTCTGGCCCTGGGTGACGTCGAAGGAGACCTTCTGGCCCTCCTGGAGCTCACGGAAGCCCTGGGCGGAAATGTTCGAGTAGTGGGCGAAGACGTCGGGGCCGCCACCGTCCTGCTCGATGAAGCCGAAGCCCTTTTCCGCGTTGAACCACTTCACGGTGCCGGTGGTCGCCATATCGTTCTCCTTCATTGGGGGGAGCAGTGCCGGATCCACATGGTGTGATTCCGCGTCGCCGCCTGGGGCCCATCCGGAGATGACCGGCCAAACAAAAAATGCACCCACGGAACACGCCCGTCAGGTGCACACAAAGTTCATGGGTACCACAACTGCAACTGGGATCAACGTAGCACGGATACCGACGCCTTCGCGGACGCCACCACCCGACCGGCGCCGACGACGGGGCCGCCACCCGGGGCCGTCGTCGCCCCGCCACGCTCGCCTGGATGGCGCGGGGCTTCGGGCCGGCACGCCCGACCCGAAGTGTCCCGACGACCCTGCCCGCGCTACCGGTTGCTCCGTTGTGGGTCGGTGCACAACGCCCAGATCACGGCGATGTCGATGGCGATGACCACGATCGACCACACCGGGTAGTAGGGCAGCCAGATGAAGTTGGCGATCATGCTCAGCCCGGCCAGGACCACGCCGATGATGCGGGCCCAGACCGCGCCGGTGAACAGCGCGATGCCGGCGAGGAAGATGACGACGCCCAGGATCAGATGGATCCAGCCCCAGCCGGTGGTGCTGAACGAGAACGAGTAGTTGCGCGTTTTGGCGACGATGTCGTCTTTGGCGATGGCGGCGATTCCCTGGAATACCGCCAGGATGCCGCCGAAGGTCATCATGACTCCGGCGAACGCGGCCCATCCCGACAACGAGCCGGGACCCGAATTCTGGCCCATGCCCGTCCGGTGTATGTGAGTGCTCATCGAGAGCCTCCTGCGCCAGGCAGTGCTTCGAGGACGTCCCCTCGTTCCACACTGACCCTGTCGGCAGGGCCCCGCGACTCGGCCGCACAGGCGGACACGACGTTCGGCGGGGCGGATCACCACCCGCGACGAGCCGGTGTCGATTCGGGCACCGACTGCCGTACCACTGCCAACCGTTTAGGCTGAAAGGTGAGGCTCCCGGCTTCGGGAACGGTGATCGAGCGCGTCCGCCGACAGGGATGCCGGGGGAGGCGGCCGGGCCCTCGAGGACTCGCCGCATCCTCCCGACGGAGGAGGAGAACCATGCCTTCGAACCCGCACACCCCGGTTTCCAACCAGCCCCAGGGCGAGACGGTCGGCACCGATGAGCAGGAGCTCTCCCGGCCGCCCTCGCACGGTGTGGGGCACGAGACCGCTCAACAGACCGGCGGTGGCCGGGAGCAGGTGAAAGGGCACTCGCCGCCGGTGCCCGGATCGTGGTCGGCGAAGGACTGGGCCGCACCCAGCCTGCAGTCGCCCGACATCGGGGAGGCGTCGTTCGGTCCGCCGCCGTCTCCTCCCGAGACCGTGCACGGTCCGGACAACCGGACGCAGATCACGAACACCTCGGAGTATCCCTGGCGCGCGTACGCGTCCTTGCTGATCACCGCCGCGGACGGCTCCACCTGGCTCGGTACGGCCTGGTTCATCGGCCCACACACCCTGGCGACCGCCGGTCACTGCGTCTACATCACGAACAGTGGCGTTCCGGGGCGCGACGGATGGGTCAGAAGCATTCAGGTCATGCCGGGCCGCGACGGCACGTCCCTTCCCTACGGATTCGTGACCGCCGCCATCTTCCACTCGGTGACGGGCTGGACGATCTCGGCGGACGAGAACTACGACTACGGCGCGATCGTCATCCCCACCGACCTGGGCAGTACCACGGGGTGGCTCGGTATCGGGACGTGGCCGTCCGCCGATCTGCTCGCCACGACGGGCAACATCGCCGGCTATCCCGCCGACAAGACCGACGGGACCATGTGGTTCGACAGCAGGCAGATCGGTTCGGTGACGCCGATGAAGGTGTACTACGACATCGACACCGCCGGCGGGCAAAGTGGTACGGCCGTCTACCGGGTCGTCGACGGGGAGCGCTACGGCTTCGCCATCCACGCCTACGGCGGGGTGACCGTGAACTCCGGGACGCGAATCAACGCCGACGTGTACGACAACCTGTCGGCCTGGACGGACGCGCGGACCACGACGCGGGCGGCTCCCGTGCAAGTGCCGAGGGACAGCGGCACCTCCTACCTCATCACGGGAGCGGTACGCGACAGGACAGGCGCCCCCGTCCCGCGAGCTCGCGTCTATCTGGTCGACGGGCCGATGCCGTATCCGGACGTCGCCGTGTCGACCGGCGGCGACGGGCGTTTCGCGCTCTCCGTCCCGGCCGGCGGCCTGTACACGGCCGAGTGCCGGACGCGGGACGAAAAGCAGACGCGGGCCACGACCCTGGTGGACGGCGACCGTCCCGCGGAAGTCGAACTCCGGCTCGTCTGACTCCGGATCATCCGAGGATCACCCGAGCGAATCACCGGAGTTCGCCGACCGCAGGACGGTCCGGTTCAGCCCGACCGGCCGACCACCGAATGCGCCGAGAAGGCGGCGCGGTACCGCTCCCGGCTCAGGGGCGGTGTCGTGGTGACGGCGGTGTTGTCCGCCACATGGCGCGGGTCGCGCATGCCGGCCAACGCGCACGTCACCCCCGGGGTGGAACGCGCGAACTGAATCGCGCGTTGTGCGTCCGTGGCCAGATCCGGTATCACGCCGGAGATCCAACCGGGCAGGTCCGCGGCACTGCGGCCCTGCAACAACGAGGCACTCGCCAGCACGGTGAAACCCAGTTCGTCGGCGGTCGCGAGCACGTTGTGCTCGTCCCCGGCCAACGAACGCAAGGCGTCGAGCATGCCGAGATTCACCGGAAGTTGCACGAACCCGAAGTGGTGGCGATCACCGGCGACCTCTCGGGCCAGGCTTTCCAGGGACCGCAGGGACAAGGAACCATCGAAGAAGCCGTCCCACGTCGCCACGCCGTAGTGCGCGATCAGGCCCTCGGCCACGGCCTGCTCCAGTCGCTCGAACGCCCGCCTCATCCGCGAGGCGAACATCGATGCGTCGACGAATCGGAGCTGTGTCTCGGGATTGTGCAGGTAGTAGACGTCGACCACGGCCAAGCCCAGGTTGCGACGGCTTCGTTCGAGTTGATCGGAGAGAAACGCGGGCGCCATGCAGTGCGTTCCCGCCACCTCGTCGGCCCGCAGCGAGCCCGGCGCAATCGCACCCGAGGTGAGGAATCCGGCCTTCGTGCAGACCAGCACGCCCTCTCGGTCGCCGCCGTCCTGCGCGGCGAAGAGGCGCAGCGCGGCACCCACGTTGCGCTCCGAGCGTTGGCAACGGTAGTTCAAGGAGGTGTCGATGACGTTGACGCCGGCGCGCAGCGCGCCGCGGATCGCGGCGACGTATGCCGCGTCGGTTTCATCGTCCATCGCACCGCGGTAGGTTCCGATGCCCACGCTCGACAGGAATATCTCGCGCGTCTCACGATAGAAGTCGACGGTCCGTCCGCCGAACGAGGCCGCGAAAGCGGCCGTTCCTCGCCTGTTCGCGGATCCGGCCGACAATGCGGCCGTGGGGTCGAGGGCCGGCTGTGCTGCGGAGCCGGATGCCGGGGTCGTCCCCCGTGCTCCAGGGGTATCCGAGACCGGACGGTCCTGCCCGTCCAGCCGGGCGAGTTGGCGTTGCAGGCTCTCGAACTCGCCGACGGAGAGCGATTCGCCGCGCCGCAGGACATCGAGAATCGAACGGAGGCCGGGATGGTGGATTTCCATGTCACCCGCCTTACCGGTCGAGGGCCTTCATGAGCACCGCGCTGGAGCGCTCCACCATGTCCCGGACTCCCTCGTCCACGTCACGGGCCGGCGAAAGCTCGTAGCGGCGGGGACAGGCGTCGAGCAGCGTCTGCGCGATCACTTTTCGCACGGACGCGAATCGTTCGAAGGGCTCCTGGGCTTCGGAGGTTTCGACGGCCTGGTCGAAGGACGTCGGATCGTGCCCGATCGCGGTCAGTGCCGACCGGGCGCATTGCACCTCGTCCGCCAGCAACCCGGGGATCAGGGAGCGGACTTCGGCGTCGATCGTGTCGTCGGAGGCCATCGATCGAATCATCGAGGCCTCGCGCCAGAACCGGTCGAGCAGCAAGTGCACGAACGATTCCTCGACCTGGGGATCGGGGTCGACCACGTCCAACACGGTGTCGAGCCAGTCCACGGTGCGGTGACCGGCCGGACCCAGCTCCCGCCGGTACTGCTCTCTGCCGATCTGCTCGCGCAGGTATCGGGCGCGGGCGAGCGCGGTGCGCGGGCCCGTCATCTCGATCGGTCCGTACCGCTTCGTGTACTGCCGATCGCCGTCGGACTCGCGTGCCGCCCTGGTGAACAGCGCCAGGTAGACGTAGACGTGGTAGGCCGCCAGGGCCCGATGCACGTCCCAGTGGTTTCCGCGCGTGGAGTCGGGCATGTTCCACAACGAGTGGACCAAGGGCCGGTCCGCGCGGGCGAAGTCCGGGACGAGAAGGGTATGACCCGCTCGAAGGTCGTAGAGCTGCTGGTGCAGCGATTCGTGCAGCAGGTGCTCCGCCAGTGCCCAGGGATTGCACAGCGTGCGCTGGTTCAGGAAGATCGTTCCGCTGACCTTGTACTCGGAGCTGGATCGGGTCCCCTCCCATTGGCCCACGGGAGCGAAGACGGCGAGCAGGTGGGTGTGGCTGAGGACGCTGCGCGTCACCTTCGGCAGGACCTCCTCCAGCAAGCGAACGGCCTTGGCCACCATCGCGAGTTCGTCGTCGCCGGGGGTGTGCAGGGTCAGACCGTAGTGAGCCGCCACGATGTCGCGGAAGGCGTCGGTGACGACCGTTTCGGGGCCGTCGTCGCGCCACACCCATCCGTAGTGGGAAGCCGTACCCAGGTGATCCGACAGCTCGGGTCCCAGCAGGCCGGGCACCCCCGCGTCGAGATTGCGGATGGCGCGTCGCAGAATCTCCCGACAGTGCTCCGAAGGAATCCCGTAGGGGATTTCGTCCTCGATCTGGACATGGAGGTACTGCACCGCACACCGGAACACCGTGTCGCCCACGATCCGGTAGCGGGTCTGCGCGTCCGCGCGGTCCAACGCGTCGAGGACCTCACGAGCGAGCGGCAACCGATCGCCGATGCTCTCGAGTCGGCGCCGGTAGCAGGCATGGAGCCTGCTCGTCACGTAGTCGGAGTCGCCGAACGGGTGCTTGGCGAGCAACTCGTCGAGCTCGTCGACCGGCAGCGCGCCGGGCGACGCGGTACTCGTCGCCTGGGTCACGAGCCGGCTCCGTGCTGAGGAGGAGACTGGGCCGGCGAGGGCTTGTGGCCACCCTCGTGGCACGGCGTGCCGCCGGGGGCCGCGGCGGACTCGTGCAGATGGTCGAGGAGGCCCTGAATTTCCTGAAGGCTCGTGTGGTGGTCGGTGTAATGCGAGTTCGGGGTCGAGTGTGTGGTGTGGTGGGTGGTGTCCACCGAGGACCTGTTCTCCAGCTGGTCGACGTGGCCCTGCAGCGTCAACACTTCCTCGGCCGACAGAGCAGTCTGCGCTCGAAGTTTCCTCATGATCTCTTCGATGCTCTGCGAATCCGCCATGACGGGCTCCATTCTCGGGAACGGGTGGCGGAAGAACACGCGTTCCCCGGCCACCGACGTCGACGCTTCGCCCGCTCGGCTCCGGGGACCCGAGATGTTCGGTCGTACCCCGGCAGGCGGTGGGACCGCAGCGTGGGAGGTACGACGGCGAAGACGTCCTTCGTCGAGTAAAACCACACCGGAGTCGAATCACCCGTATACAGAGCCGTGCCATTCGGGTGACCGTGCCCATCGGCCGCTTCGGGGGGAAACCGCCACCGCGGCGACCACCGCATGGCGGGCCGTGGTGACCGCCCGTTCGGATGGTGAACAGCCGCGGGGCCGAGCCCATCTCGCCTGGGCTGTATGGCCCCACGAGCCGTCGGTCGGGATCGCGGCAGACGGCTCTGCCGCGCGCCGGCGGGGTCCACGACCGCCGTCGGAAGGTCAGCGGCTGAACGCGTACACGTCGTAGTTCGAGCTCTCCGTCGTCAGGTCGCCGTAGCCGAGGTAGACGGTGTCGTCGTCGATCACCGGACGGCTGCCCCCGTACGACGCGGTGGGGGGCGTCGGGAGGATGTCCTTGCTCCACAGGATCCGGCCGCCGGCGAGGCTCAGGGCGGCGATGCCGCGGGAGGTTCCGACGTAGACGGTCCTGCCGTCGTGGGTGACGCGGTCCGAGAGGTTCGCGTCGATGTCCTGCTGCCAGGTCCTGGTTCCGGAGACCGGGTCGAACGCGTGCAGGGTGCCGCGCCCGTCGGGGACCAGGACGTGTTCGGGCGCGAGCGTCGGGGCTGCCTGGACGAGCGTGTCGAAGGTGAACTCCCAGTGCGTGTCGCCGTATTGCGCGTCCAGGGCGCGAAGGCGGCCGCCTTTGGCGGGTTCCCGATTACCGATGGTCAGGTACACGATGTCCGTGTCGGCTTCGGCGCCGCACACGGACCCCTCGGCCGGGCGCGACCACCGGGACTCCCCCGTGGCGGCGTCCAGCACGACGATCCCGTCGCCGAACGTCGGCACGTAGAGGTAATTGTTCGCGACCACTACCGCGTTCGCCTGGCCGGCGACCTTCCGGGCGAAGTCCGGCCGGCCGTCCACCAGGTTCAGGCGGTAGACCCAGCCACTGCTGGTGGCCACGAACACCCGGCCGTTCGGCCCTGATTGCTGGGCCCACGGCCAGCCGTTGGTCTCCGCGGACCACAGCGTGGTGCCCTTGTGGTCCAGCGCGACGAGTCGGCCCTGCCCCGGGCCGATCGCCAAGGACACGAGCAGACACCCCTTGACGATCGAGGACCGCGTGAGGAGGGCCCCGCCCAGATCGACCTGCCACAGGACCCCACCGTCACGGCTGTCCAGACAGACCACCCGGCCGTCGTCGAGGGGGAGGAGGAGAGCGCCCCTGCCGGGCGTGCCGGGCTCTGCGGGCAAGGGGATGCCCATGGAGGTGAAGTGGCGGCGCCAGCGCTGGGCACCCGGTTTCCGGACACCGCCGGGACCGTGCTCCAGCAGGGTGTACGAGGCTCCGCCGATTGCCGCCACCGCGGCCACCCCGCCGTACGTCAGTACCCGGCGCCGCAGCAACGGGCGTGACGGCCTTCCCGGTTGGGGGAGGGGCGCGGGCGACGGTGCCACGGGCCGGGGCGCGGTGCCGTGGGTCGCGAACGACGCAGGTGTGTACGCGCGATTACGGACCCAGGGCAGGTCCTGGACGGCGTTCTGCACGAGTTGGCGGGGCAGCGTGGAATGCGGGCGGGCCGACATCGCAGCGTGGATCCGCCCCCAGACCTCGCCCGGGGTCAGCGTCGCGCCGGCACCGGGGATCCCGCTCTCCAACACCTTGATCAACTCGCCGGTGAACTCCGGGTATTGCTCGTGGGGCCGGGCGAACGACGGCTCGTTGGCGGATGCCGACGTCAGTACGTGATGCCCGCGGTGCGCGTCGTCGAACCCGAGAGCGCTCGAAGGATCGACCTCGCTCGGTCCGGCTCCCATCGTGCCCTTGGCGGCCAGTCCGCTGTAGCAGCAATCGAGTATCTCCAGTTTGCGGCGGGTGTTGCCGACGGCAAGCATCTCGCGTACGTATGCGTAGGAGACCGTGCCGATCTGGATGTGATCGGGGTCCGCGCCGGTCAGGGCGAGGTGCAGGGGACGTCCGTCGGTTCGGCGCAGTCCGTGGCCGGCGAAGTACAGGACCAGGGTGTCCGTTGCCGCGAGCGCCGCGTCCCTGATCGTTTTCAGGACCGTCTCCGGCGACGCCCTGGGGCCCAGCGTCGCGATGTGGTCGGCGGGAAGCCCCCACAGGCTGGGCTCTTGCAGCAGTTGCTTCAGCCGCGTGACTCCGCGAGCGACGGATGGCAGCGAGTCCAGGTGCCGGTACTTGTGGATGCCGATGAGAACCGCGCGGCTCGACGTCGGGTCAGGGATGTCCGTCGGAGTCGTCCCCAGAGGGCGCACCGCTCGAACCGCCTTCCAGCGCCCGGGTGATGTCGACGACGGTTTCCGCCGACGCGTTCTCCAGGATCACCCGTACCTCGCCCCGCTCGATGACGGTCCTGGAGGTCACCGTGGGTGCGGGGCCGGGCGCGGGACGATGCTGGAGGTCGCGCCACGCCATGTGGGCGTAGACCAGAGCGGGGACGGAGAACGCGGCCGTGGTCGCGATCTCCAGCCACCCGATCAGGTCGCCCGACATCCGCCCGGTGTCGGGCGCCGACTCCCTGACCCTGCGGATCCGCATGTACGGCCCCACACGCGGGTGTTCCGCGAGCCAATCGGCCAACTCGGCGGTGAGGCGGCTGCCTTCCGCGGCGACGTCGTGCTCGACCCGAATTCGAAACTGCATGGCCCTCCGTCCCCCGGCACACCCGACCCCGGCCCGACTCCGGGCGGGCGCCTCACCCGAGGATAAATGCCGGGGCCGTCATCGCGGGCGGTAGTACCGAGGTTGGTCCGTACCCTCTGCGTGAAGAGAGTCGACCGTGCGGGAAAGCGGTTGCGGCCGGCCGGCCCGGTCCCCGGCGGGCTCGATCAGCCGATCGGTGGTGCGAGGTATTCCAGCGCGTAACCGTCGCCGGAGGGGGTCACGCGGGCGATGCCGGGTGAGTCGAGGTGGGCGCCGGCCACGAAGTGGTGTGGTCGGGTCAGTTGTTCGAGGAGTGCCGCGCGCGCGGCGCGGGCCTGGGACTGGTCGCCGTCGAGTTCCCAGGACACGTTCGGCCGATCGAATTGCAGCGTGGGAACGTGGACGGTGTCGCCCCACGCGAGCAGGCGGCCGGTGTCGCTCCCGAATGCGTAGACGGTGTGACCGGGCGTGTGGCCCGGTGTCGGGATCGCGGTGGTCCAGTCGTTGATCGCGACCTTCTCCGACACGGGTACGACCCGGTCGCGGATCGGCGCGAGCCGCCCCGTGAACACCGAGGTGT
Source organism: Embleya sp. NPDC005971 (assembly GCF_040629175.1). Classification (NCBI taxonomy): domain Bacteria; kingdom Bacillati; phylum Actinomycetota; class Actinomycetes; order Kitasatosporales; family Streptomycetaceae; genus Embleya; species Embleya sp. NPDC005971. The sequence continues at coordinate 45,608 of NZ_JBEXUX010000011.1, forward strand.
CGCCCGCGCCGATCCACACGCGCTCGAGTCTGCCGAACGCCTGCGAACCGTCGGGCGCGATCAGGCCGCTCACGTGGTCCTCGTGCCTGTGGGTGATGGCCACGTCGGTGACCTCCGTGCGGTCGATGCCCGCTTCGTCGAGCGCCTCGTGGAGCAATCCCATGGTGGGGTCGTGCCAGGCGTCGGACGCGCCGGTGTCGACGAGAACCGAGCGCGTGCCGTCGGTGACGAAGAAGGCGTTGACCGACAGCCGCAGGTTGTCGCCGGCCAGCGGGACGGCGGCCGGCAACTCGTCGAGCACGCACCCGTCCTCGTCGCGGAGCCGGGTCGGCGGCATGTCGATGTACCCGTCCCGCAACGAGGTCACCCGCAGGTCGCCGAGTTCGAACGTGGCATGGAGCCGGCCACTGGAGATCAAACGCATGGAACCCCTCCGTCGTGTCGGGCGCACACCGTGCGTCTCCGATGGAAGATCAGATCTTCTATAGGAGAAACCCTACACTGTGGGCGGCGGGGTACGCATCGATCGAGGAGCACGGTGACCGAGCAGGACGAAAACGCGCCCGAGGCACACCGGGGCGACGACCCGGCCGGCGTGTTCGGCGGCAACGTGCGGCGACGTCGCGAGGAGGCGGGCCTGACGCTGGAGCAGTTGTCCACCCGGTCGTCGGTCAGTCGGGCGATGTTGTCCAAGGTCGAACGCGGCGAGAAGAGCCCGACGATCGGCGTCGCGTCCAGGATCGCCCACGCGCTCGACGCGTCGCTCTCGGACCTGATCGGCGCGCCGGCGGCTGCCGCGTCCGGTGTGGCGGTCGTCATGCACAGGAACGATCGCCCCGTCTTCCGTGACCCGGAAACCGGCTTCGAGCGGCACATCGTCTCGGCGGCCCCGGGCGCGGGACGAGCCGAGATGGTGGTCCACCACCTCCCCGCGCAGGTCTCCACCGGGCTGCTGCCCGCCTATCCGCCGGGCACGGAGAAACAACTCGTGGTGCTCGAAGGCACCCTCACCGTCGCGATCGGCGGGATCGGCGAGACCCTGAACACGGGCGACTCCCTGTTCTTCCAAGCCGACGCGGCCCACGGCTTCGCCAACCGAACGAACGCTCCCTGCGAATACATCATGGTCATCTCGCGCAGAACCTGATCGGCCGCCCGATGTCGTCGCCCACGAGGCGGGTCCGCCCGGATACTGTGGCCATGACGACGAGGAACAACAACGATGCCGTTCTCGGCGGTGCACTGCCCCTCGGGGAGCGCATCGGGCGACTCGTCGAGGTGTGGATCCGAGACGGTCGGGGCCGCGACCACCTGGTGACCGGCAAGGCGTTCTTCGCCGTCTACTCCTGGTACCTCCGACACTGGGCCGAACACGACCCGGCATGGGGGGAATTCATCGGCGTCTCCTACGACTTCATCGGCGGCGACGACGGCTGGAACACCATGCTGCGCGAGCGCGTCGGGTGCGAGACCTGCCGGGACACCTACCGCCTGGAGAACATCGGCGTGTGCACCGGATGCATGCGATACACCTGCTACGCCTGCGGCCCCCACGGATCCTGCACCGGCGAGATCGTCTGACCCGCGTCGAAAAGTCGAAACGTCGGGACCCGCAGGGGCGTTCTTCTGTGCTCCCGGCCCGTGCGGCCGGCGCTACACCCAGCCGCGCCGTACCGCCTGCACCCCGGCCTGGAACCGGTTCTCCGCCCCCAACTCGTCGAGGAGCACCCGCATTCGCCGCCGCAGGCTCCGGGTGCTGGTGCCCAACTGCCGGGCGATCGTCTCGTCCTTGAGCCCGGACAGCAGCAGGTTCAGGATCCGCCGGTCCTCGGCGTCGAGCGGGTCGCACTCCTGGGGGCCGGCGGCGGTGAGTGGGACGGCCTGTGTCCAGAGCCCTTCGAACAGGGTGACCAGGGCGTCGACCAGGGTGGTGCCGCGGATGACGACGCTGCGGGTGATGGGCGAGTCGAGGTGCAGGGGCAGCAGGGCGATCCGGCGATCGGCGACGGACATCTTCAGCGGGATGTCGGCGAGCACCCGGGCCTCTTCGCCGGCCTGCGACAGGCCGGTCACGTCGTCGAGGTTGCCGGGTGTCGCGAACGACTCGGGGGCGTAGATCGTGCGGTACCGGACCCCGCGGCCCAGAAGGGTGTGTTGGAGCGGGTTGCCGTGGGCGAGGACGTACGGCGGCCGGTCCAGGCTCATGATCTCCTCGGTGGCCTCCTGCTGGAGTCGGGCGAACCACCGGCCGAGTTCGTCGGCGCTGGTCAGCAATTCGACGCCCTCACCGGGGCGGGCGGCCTCGCCGAGCGCGCGGTAGACGGCCTCCAGTTCGGCGGCCGTCTCGGTGACCCTGCCGAGGTCGGCGTGGGCGTTGCGGACCAGGGCGGCAAGGGCGGCGGTGGGGCTGACGGCCGCCCACCGGGTGGGGCGGCCCGAGAGTCGGCTGACCAGACCGTGGCCGCGCAGCCGGGCGAGGGCCGACTGCAGCCTCTCGACACCCGAGCCGGTGCGCTCCGCCAAGTCGCGCACCGTTACCGGCGGTCCGGCCAGAACGGTGCGGTAGACCCGCTCGTCGAAGGGCGCGACCCCGACTGCGCCGAACACGAGCTCGTCCTTTTCCATGGCGAGCGAGCATGGCCGATTCCGGCGCCGGCCGCAACCGGACACCGGCCACACCTGGCCGACCGTCGGGAGGCGCGACTACAAAGAGCACACCACCGGCCCCATGGGAGACGGAATGTTCAACGCACAGCATTCACGGTCGGGTTCAGCGAAGCTGTCCCGGCGCCGACTATTCCTGATCGCTGCGGTGGCCTTCGGCACCGTGTTCGGCGCGTTCGGCGCGGTGCCCGCCGGAGCGGAACCCGTGGCCCCCGCCGACCCACCGACGTCCCTGACCACCCGAGGCAACGAGTGGCGGCAGGTCGGCCCGAACGGCAGCGGCGGCAAACTGGCGTTCACCCCCGCCCGGCCCGCACGGGCCTACGTGCTGACCCCGATCGGCAACGTCGTCTTCCGAACCGACGACCGGGGCACCACCTGGCAGCAGGGCAACGCACTGCCCGTGAACGCCACGGACGCCGGTGGCGTCGCGGCCAGCCCGGTCCGGCCCGACGTGGTGTTCGCCGCCGGCGTGGAGCGGGACCACTGGCGTGGGTACGTGCTGCGCAGCACCGACGCCGGCAGGACGTTCAGCCAAGTGCTGGACACCCCGGACCGGGTCAGCGGAGTCGTGTTCGACCCGACGGGCGCGCGGCTGTACGCCACGGCCGGCGACGGTGTGCGCATCTCCACCGATCACGGCAACACCTGGCGGCTGCTGCCCGGTGCCCCCACCGACGCCCGGAACCCGAAGTTCACCGGGTCCGACCTTTACTTCACCTCCGGCGCCGATGTCTGGGTGCTCCGCCAGGGCGCGCGGACCCCGGTGAAGCTGCCCCGCCCCGGCTCGACCGGCGCACGTGTCGATCAGTTCACCGGCACGGGTGGCACCCTGGTCGCCAGGGGTGACCTGCAGGTCGCGCAGGTCTCCACCGACCGGGGTGCGCACTGGCGGGCGCTGCGCGGGCCGTGGGGCACCGACGTGGTGGTCCTGGCCGCGATCGTGGACGGTTCGGGCCGGCTGCACATCCAGGTCAACCGGTCCACCGGTGAGATGGAGCAATGGGGCAGCCGCGACAACGGCCGCACCTGGCGCGCCGAGGCGGGCCTGGACCGCATCGACCTGTACGAGGCCACCGGCACCTTCCCCGGACGGCCCGGCACGGACGTGATCTCGGCCGGCGCGGGCATCTACACCACCGACGACCACCAGTCCTTCCGCCGGATCGGGGTGCCCGGCTCCGAAGTGTTGTCCCTGACCGTCACCCGGGGCGCGTCGGGCCCGGCGATCGTCGCCGGCACCATGACCGGCAGCTACCAGTCGTCCGCGCCACTGAAGCGGCAACTGCCGCTCGGGTACCAGGAATGGGGTTTCTCCGACACCGCGCCGCACACCTTCGGCAACCGGGTCGACGGCCTGGCCACCGACCCGTCGAACCCTTCGACGGTGTACCGGGTACGCAATACCTGCAACGACGAGCAGCCCTGCTTCTACCTGGAGAAGTCGACCGACGCGGGTCGCCGGTGGACCACCCTCCAGACAGCCGTGCCGGGCAAGGCACTCGCCATCTCGGTCAGCCCCGCTGACCCGAAGCGGCTGTACGTCGCCACCCACTCGCCGTCGGCCGTGTACACCAGCAACGACGGCGGTGAGTCCCTGGTCCAGAACGGGCACGACGACCTGAACGGCTTCACCAGCGTCGCCGTCGACCGGGTCGACCCCGACAGCGCCTGGCTCGGCGGCCCGGACGGGCTGTTCCGGACCACCGACGGCGGCGTCACCCTGCACAAGGTCCTCGACGGCTGGGTGAGCGCGATCGCGCTGAACCCGCGCACCCCGGGCCACGCGGTCATCGCCGCCAGGGACGCGATCTACGTGACCACCGACGACGGCAAGCACCTGACGAAGGTGGCCGGCGACCTGACCGGCTACCTGGGCTCGTTGACGTTCACCCCGGACGGCTCGACGGTGTTCGCGGGCTCGCACTACTACCACACGCCGGCGCTCGGGGTGCTGCGCAGCACCGACGGCGGCCGGACCTGGGGCTCGATCACCAGGAACCTGCCGGAGCCGTCGGTGTCGTCGCTGACCGTGTCGGCCGACGGCCGGTGGCTGTTCGCGGGGACGACGTACGGAAGCGTGCACCGACTCGCGGTGTGACCACGCACCAGGCGCGCCGCCCCTGTCCGACCACCCGGACAGGGGCGGCGTCGTGGCCGGGCGACCACGACCCGACGCGGCCACGCACTAGCCTCGCGCCCATGGCCCACCACCTTCCCCCCGCCGAGTACTACGCCACGCTGCCCCGCCACATCGGCAGCGCCGGAGCGATCCTCCACGACGCCCACGGCCGCATCCTGCTGGTCGAACCGGCCTACGGCGACGGCCGCTGGGAGATCCCCGGCGGCGCCATGGACGAGGGCGAATACCCCTGGGACACCGCACGCCGCGAAATCACGGAGGAACTCGGCCTCGACGTCACCCCCGGCCGACTCCTGGCCGTCGACTGGGTACCGCCCCAACCCGACGGCCGCCCCGCTCTGGCGAACCACCTCTTCGACGGCGGCCTCGTCACCGAAGCCCACGCCCGCGCCCACATCCGCCTCGCCGCCGGCGAACTCACCGCCTGGCACCTCGCCACCCCCGACCAATGGGACACCCGGATGGCCCCCCACATGGCCCGCCGCCTCCACGCCTGCGCCCAAGCCCTCGCCGAGGGCACCACCGCCTACCTCCACCACGGCAACGCCCCCACCCCCGACCACCGTTGATCCGCAACGCCTCCGGGGCGGCGCACTCGATCCCCGGAAGGACACGGTCGCGCACCCCCACCATTCCCAGCGCCCACACCCGGGGAGGGACACCTCGTTGCAGACTGCGACGGCGTGGTCGGCCGGGAGTCGACGGGCGGCGGCGACCGCCAGGGTGTCACACGGGGAACAGACCGCAGAGCACGGCTTCTTCGGTTCCGTGCCCGCGCTACGACCGTGTCAGACCGCAGTTCCCGCCCACCCACTGCAGCACCGACTGGTAGGCCGAGGCGAAGCCACTGATGTCGTCCATCGTGCCGTGGTCGGCCCGTTGGTGCAGTTGTCGGTCGACGTTGTCGACGCTGCTCCCGATCGCGGCGGGCGCCTCCTTGTTCATGCGGTCCCACACCTCCAGGGTCTGCGCGTCGGGTAGGCCGTTGTGGAGCTTGTCGTCGGTCGCCATGGTCTTGACCGCGTCGGCGCAGAACGCCGTGTTGTCGCCCGAGCCGCCTCCGGCCGACGTGGAAGCGGCAGGCTGCCGTTCCGTCGGAACACCCGAACCGGCGTCGGAGCCACCGCTGTTCGCGCCGCCCGACGTGCCCGCGGCGGTCGCCCCGGGGACCGCGGCGCCCGGTCGCGACGTGGTCGTCGCGGCGTCCGCGGTCCTGTGGCCCGACGACGACCCACCGCACCCGGTCAGCGCTGCGGCCACCAGCACACCGCTCGCCACCACGATCACCCTGGACATCCGATCGGTCGACACGGACCCACCCCCTGGTCTCGTTCGTGAACTCCCGCTCCATCGGCGGAAATCACGTTAAGGGCGCGTGTTCCGAGCACAGTCACATTTGGGGGAATCATGGGAGAACTCGGAAGGTCCCACTGCGGAAGGAACGAAGACGGCGTGCCCGTCGACGTCGAACGGGCGCTCACCGAACGCGCCTTCGAAGCGGACTTCGTTGTCGGGTCCCCGGAGTGTCACCGGCTGGCGGTACCTTGCATCGACCCATGCGACGCGATTTCAAGGAGCGCTCATCGTGACTTCCGAGACGACCTCGATGCCCGACCCCGGCGGGTGGGATGCCGCGCTGACCGGTGCCTTCGAGATACTGCTCGGTGGCCGGCCCGCCGTCGATCCCGCTGCCGGATACGGGGTGTACTACGCCTCGGACTCTCTCGACGAGTTCCTCTTCCCGAATTCCTGGGCCACCCCCGGTGCGCTGGTGGATCGGGAGTCGAGGCGGTTGCCGGATCCGGACGGGGAGTACCCTTTCTCGCCGTGGGCATGGCGGTTCGACCTGAGCGGGTCGCTGTTCCGCTTCGACGCCGACCTTCTGGCCGGAACGGGACCGTGGGGTGCGGGTGGGCACAAGGGACCTCGGCCGTTCGACGATGCCTTCGTCGCCGATTTGCGGACCGTTTCGTCGATCGATGAAGCCGGTGAAGTCCTGGTCCATGGCGCGGAGTTGGGGATCCTCCTGGGCCGCCACGGGGTCGACCTGACCGACATGGAATGCAAGAAGCTCAACGGTTGGCTCTCCGTGCTGCTGCGCGTCGCCACCGATGGCACTGCGACCGACGCGATGCGGGCCGCCACGTTCACCGAGCGCGGCCCCGCGCACTTGGTGTCGATCCGCGACATGAGTGCCGTTCGCACCGCGGCCGAGCCCTGGGAAGCGAGCCTGAGCGCGGTTGCGCATCCCGCGCTCCGCGATCACCTCCGCATGCTCTGCCTCAGCGAGGAGGACGCGCGCAGCGAGGGCGGCTTCTACTGCGGTACCGACCACTGGCCGTGGGCCGATGTCCTGGAAGCGGTCGGTTGCTCCCTGGTCGCAGGCTGGGGGTTCGGCGAGTCCCAGGCCGGTGTGGCCGTCGTGCGACTGCCCGATGAATCGCGAGCGGGCTGACGAAGCTCACCGGGATTGCTCCGGCCGGGTTCGGTGTCGCGGACTTTTCGAACATCGCACGCCCGGGCTCGCGTTGCCCACGCCCGCCCATGAACGCCACGCTCTCGGCGGACCACGACAACGGACGCCGCTACCAATGGCAGGTCCCCACCGGCCTGACTCCCACCACCTGACCTCCTCGACGTCTCCCGCCACGTGTTCGCTCCGGCGTTCCACCGCCGCGAGCACGGTGACGGCTTCGCCCCGTGGCGCGCCGACGACGCGGACGAGGACTGCGACGGAGGAGCGTCGTGGGGGGCGGTGAGCGGGGCCGTGCTCACGGCCCCGGCGGCATGCCGTCGATGGCGAACGGCGGCATGCGGCGGCATCGCGACGGCGGCGTGCTTGGGCGTTGTTCGGCCTCGGCGTGAGGAGCGTCGCCGAGGGCGCGTCGGGCCGAACCGGAGTCGATCACCCTCGGCGAGTGCCGCATCCTCGATCTCCTCGGCAGGAACGGGGCGCCGGGCAGGGGATCGAGGATGCCGCCGAGCCGGGGACCGACGCGGAGCCGCCATCCGGAACGAAATCGTCCACACGCTCCATGGGGCTGAGCAGACCCCGGGGCTCGCTCTGCCGTCTCGTGCTCGTTATTCACCGTCCTTTTGGGCACGCCGGGGTTCGGCGGCCGGTCGGGCGGGATCGGCGGCGGGATCGGCCTGTCCGAATGCTCCCCCATCCTGCTCGATGGGCTCGAATGATCACCCGTGTCGATTACTTCACGGTGGTTGGCACCGATCGGGTGGCGCGTGACCCGTTGACAGGTGCACAGCCGGGGCCTAGCGTGCTCCATCACCAGTTAGGAAAGTTTCCTAACTATCGAGGTCCAGCGCCAACTTCCCCCGCGTGAACGACCGTTGCCGGATATCGCTTGCCGCGAAGACCCTTGCAGCGGACCCGCCCGGGCAGCACCACGAGCCGCTGAGCCGCCCCGCGCTCAGCCCCTCTTCGCTGGAGGACACCGTGAGATGTATCAAATCCCGGTCGTCCAGGGCGTTCGGCGCCCTGGTAGCCGCGGCCACCACCGCATCGCTCTGCCTGGCCCTGCCCGCTGCGCACTCGGCCCCCCTCCTTCGCGCCGCCACGTACGAGGCCGAGGCCGCCCAAGTCGTCAAGGGCAAGGTGGAGTCCAACCACGCCGGCCACACCGGCACCGGCTTCGTGAACTTCGACGCGGTCGCCGGCGCGTACGTCGAGTTCACCGTCGAGGCGGGGCAACCGGGAGCCACGAAGCTCGACTTCCGATACGCCAACGGCACCTCCGTCGACCGGCCGCTGCACATCGCGGTCAACGGCACCCAGACCGCCGGCGACCTCTCCTTCCCCGGCACCGGCGCCTGGACGACCTGGAAGACGGCCTCCGTCACGACGGCACTGGCTGCGGGCACCAACAAGATCCGCGCCACCACCTCGGGTGCGGACGGCCCCAACCTCGACAGCCTGACCGTCACCCCGCAGGGCCCGGCCGACACCGAGAAGCCGACGGCCCCGAAGAACCTGCGCAAGGACCAGGAGCCGACCACCACCTCCGTGTCCCTCGCGTGGGACGCGTCCACCGACAACGTGAAGGTCACCGGGTACGACGTCTACCAGCACGGCCAACTCATGAAGCAGGTCGACGGCTCCACACAGGCCACCACGGTGACCGGCCTGACGCCCGAGACCAACTACGACTGGACCGTTTTCGCGCGCGACGCCGTCCCGAACGTCTCCGACGCCAGCAACGCGGTCACCATCGCCACGCTGCCCGCACCGCCCGACAGTGAGGCGCCGAGTGCCCCGCAGGGGCTGCACGCCACCGCCACGACCGCGACGAGCGTCGACCTGGCATGGACGCCGTCCACCGACAACGTGAAGGTCACGGGGTATGACATCTACCGTGACGGCGCCGCCGCGGGCACCTCGGAAACCGCGTCCACGACCGTCGCGGGCCTGAAGGCCGACACGGCGTACAGGTTCAAGGCGCGGGCCTTCGACGCCAAGGGCAACCGGTCGGCGTTCGGCCCGGAGATCAGCGTCACCACCGCCGGTTCCCAGGCGGGCGGCACGCCCGACCCGGGCACCGTGAAGACCCTGGCCGACGGTGTGGACGTCGCCTGGGGCGTGGCGTTCCTGCCGGACGGCTCCGGGATCTACACCGAGCGGAACACCTTCGACGTCTACCGGCTGACCAAGTCCGGCCAGAAGACGAAGCTCGGCAAGGTGCCCAACTCCCAGACCACCGGCGGCGAGGGCGGCCTGATGGGCGTGGAGGTTTCCCCGAACTTCGCCACCGACCACTACGTGTACTTCCTGCACACCTCGTCCGACGGCAACCGCATCGCCCGGATGAAGCTGGAGAACAACGCGCTCAGCGGCTACAAGGTGCTGCTCGCCGGCATGGCCAAGAGCCGGTACCACAACGGCGGGCGGCTTCGCTTCGGACCCGACGGCAAGCTGTACGCCGGCATGGGCGATGCCCAGAACGACTCCCGGGCGCAGGACAAGAACTCCCTCAACGGCAAGATCCTGCGCATCAACCCGGACGGCTCGATCCCGTCGGACAACCCGTTCGGCAACGCCGTCTGGTCCATCGGGCACCGCAACCCGCAGGGCCTGGACTTCGACTCCAAGGGACGCCTCTGGCAGGCGGAGTTCGGCGACAACATCATGGACGAGGTCAACCTGATCCAGAAGGGCGGCAACTACGGTTGGCCCAACTGTCAGGGCACCGAGGGGAGTTGCTCCGGCTACATCGCGCCGAAGAAGACCTGGCCGGTGTCGTCCGCCTCGCCGAGCGGCCTGACCATCATCAACGACCACGTGTTCGTGGCCACCACTCGGGGTGAGCGGATCTACCGGCTGCGCATCGACTCCGCCTCCAACCTGGTCGAGCAGAAGTCGTACTTCGAGGGGACGTACGACCGGCTGCGCACCGTGGAGGTCGACCGCGACGGGGACATCTGGCTCACCACGTCCACCGACAAGGACGGCACGGCGGGCAACGACCGGATCCTGCTGATCGACATCGTCTACTCGAACGGACGCCGTCCGGGGCCGGGCGAGTTCGTACCGACCGGCGCCACTTTCGCCGACAACGCCGGTATTCCGGACAAGTAGACCTGCGCCGGGGCCGTTCCGCGGCCGGGGACACCTCACCGCCGCCGGCGTGGGGCGCGGACGACACCGGTGCCAAGTGCCACCGACTCGCGTCGTGATGTCGTGGACGGTCGAAGATCCCTGCGCTGTGCCGTGGAAACGCGGCATGGCGCAGGTGGTGGGTGGCGGTGGATGGCGTGCGGGACTTCCCGCGCCGGGCGCGGTGCGGGCCGGAAATGGCACCGCGCCCGCGCCCGGCGCGGATCGCCCGTAGAGGGCGTCAGGGCGAGTCGGCTCAGTTGCGGCTGTGGATCGTCTTGTGGATCCAGCTCTTGTACGCGGTGTCGTTCGTGTACAGGCCCGGGCCCGTCGCGCAGCCGGGCTTGCCGTCGCCGTCGCCCGAGGTGGTGCCGATCAGCTCCCACCGGCCGCCGCGGTTCTTTTGGATCTGCGGGCCGCCGGAGTCGCCGAAGCAGGCCATGGCCTTGGGCTTCAGGCTGATCGTGCACAGGCGGGTGGCGTCGGTGCGGCCGTTGCACTCGGCGCTGGTGCCCAGGCGGGTGTCCAGTTCCTGGAGCCGGTTCGGGAAGATCGCGTCCTCCAGCCGGTCCGGGTCGACGATGGTGCCCCAGCCCAGGAGCCGAGTCGGCGTGCCCACCGGCCCGGCCTGCTTGGCGAGCTTGATCGGCTTCTCCTTGACCGCCCGGTCCAGGCGGATCAACGCGAGGTCGTTCACGTTGTAGCCGCCCTCGTCGGCGGGCTGCGAGTAGCCGGGGTGCATCACGATCTTGTCGATGCCGCGAACGGTGCCACCCTGCGCGCGGTTCTCGCTGCCGATCCGCACCGTTCCGTTCAGTTGGATCGGCAGATCAGGGTCGACACAGTGCGCCGCGGTGAGCACCCACTGTCGATCGATCAGGGTGGCCCCGCACCCGGCGTCCACGCCCCCCGCCTTCATCGGAAGGTAGGCCATGAACGGGTAACTCTCGCTTGAGTCCTGCCCGTTGACGATTGCCCCGGCGCTGCCGGCGAACGCCGTGGTGCCGAGCACGAGTGCCGCGCCCGTGGCCGCGATCGCCTTGGCGACCAGGCCGCGCCGGCGGCGCGGGGTGGGGCCGGTGTCGGCGTTGGGACGCGAGGTGGATGCACGCATGTAGTGACCTTTCGTGGAGGGAGGATCGGCCGCACGAGGGTGCGGCGGCCGTACCCGGGCCGAACGTCTCCCGCGTTCGGGCCCGTGCAGTTCATCCTCGGCGCGCCGGGCCGTCGGAAACAGTCGCCTCGATGTCATCCTCGGTCAGATTCCGGACATGCCGATACTCGCGATGCTCGCGCTCGACGGCGTCTCCGGACATCGGCTCACCGCCCCCGGACCGGTCCCGGAGCAGCGTTTCCGCCGCCTTTCGGTCCGCGTCGGCGCCTGCGGCCGGTGGCCCGACCGTGACGCGATGCGCGCCGTCGCGGAAGGGGGACCGGTCGGCATCGAAGCGGACCCGAAGCACGGGGATCACATGTGGGGAAGGTCGCCGGGGCGTGGAGCGACGACATCGAGGTAACCCTGGCCACCGCCCAACGGTCGTTGTGCCGTTGAAGCCGGAGTTCTTCGTCAACGGCCGGTTCCATCTCTGTTCCTCGCCCGTCCCGTCGAGTTGTCGCCGATCTGTCGTTTGCGACAGATCGGTGTGAGAGTGCCCCGGCGAGGTCCTGGGAACAGGGCGTGCCCGAAAGGCGGTTGCGTTGCCATTCGGCCGACCGACGACGATTCGCGGTCATTTCCCTGCCGGCATCTCGCCCGGATTCGATCGCACCTGGTGTCATGGGCGCGCCATTGCCGACTCACCGGAGGTACGCATGTCACGCAGGAGATCGTCCGGGCTTCCCACCCTGCCCGCCCTGGTCCTCTCGCTGCTCCTCTCCCTGCTCCTCACGCCCGCAGTGGGCCCGTTCGCCGCTTCCGCGTCCGCCACCGAACACGAGTTCCTGAACGACTACGGGCTCCTGCCGCAGTCTCCGCAGCCGAAGTGCGCCGATCGCCGCCTCCACCTGGACGCGGGCACCTACGCCTGGACCCTGGATACGCCGGGCGGCAGCATCGGGCGGGACGCCGTGGAACTGGAGAGCGGCTGGTACCGGTGGACCGTCTGTGTCTGGCGTCGCGTCGGCACGTTCAATCAGACCGTCGAACTCCGCCCCGAGAACCCCGGGGCGCTGCTCACGATGGAGTACCCGTTCGCCGTCGACAGCGCCCTTGCGTACACGTGGGGCAGCATGCTCTATTGCTGGAAGCCCGCCTGAGCCGTCGGCTCGATCCACGGCTCCTCCGCCCGAGCCGACCCGCGCGCCCCAGCCGCAGCGGACCGACTCCCGCAAGGAGTGGGCCACTTCGTCGGCCGCGACCCGAGACTCGGGTCGCGGCCGACTCGCCTGTCGGGGTTGCGTTTGCGGGCGGACGCGCTGCCCGGGGTCCGGCTGCGTCTGCGTTGTCGACGACGGCCGCAGGATCAGAGGTCCGCCGGCGGCAGGCCGAGGTGGTCGTGCCATGCCCGACGGCCGGCGGGCGTCACGACGAGGGCGCGGGTGGTGCCGACGCGCGTCATCCATCCGGCGGCGAGTGCGTGGGCGCACAGGGCGGTACCCACTGCGCCGGCCAGGTGGGGACGGCGCTCGGTCCAGTCCAGGCATGCGCGCACCGGCGGTCGGCGTGAGCCGCCGGGCACGGTGATACCGACCTCGGTCAGCCAGAGGGTGCCCTTGCCGGTCAGGCCCGGCTCGGTCCCCCACTCCAGCAGTCCGCGCTCGACCATGGCGTCGGTGATCGCCAGCGCGACGGTTCCGGCCAGATGGTCGTAGCACAGCCGCGCACGGGCCAGCGCCTGCTGTCGGCCGGAGGCCGACAACGAACGCGGTCGGGCGCTGCTCTGCGGGGCCAGCGCGGCAAGGCTCTCGATCAGTTCGACCACCCTGCGGTCGGCCACCCGTACGTAGCGGTGGCGTCCGTGCCGCTCCTCGACGAGGAGTCCGCCACCGACGAGCAGGTTCAGGTGAGACGTCGTGGTGGACGGTGCGACTCCGGCGTAGCGCGCGAGTTCGTTCGCCGTCCACGCCCGGCCGTCGAGCAGTGCCAGGCAGAAGGCGGCCCTGGTCCCGTCGGCCAGCAGCCTGGCCACGCCGGCCAGGTCCACCCCTACGTCCCGACCTGCACGCCGAATGTCCACGTCGGTCATTGTCGCCGACGTCCCTTCGACGTTCGTCGAAGCGTCCACGTCCTAGCGTCGGCACGTGCGCGGGGCTTGCCGGCCCCGCACCCGAATCCGCTCGCGAGGCCGTGCCGCCTCCACCCACGTACCGGAGCAACCGTGACCACATCCGACACGAACGTCACCGCGTCACCACATCCCGAACCCCGGACGGAGCTCGTGGTCACCGACGCCCCCACCCCGGCGGACATCACGGTGATCTCCGACGCGCTGGACCGCTTCAACATCGAGCACACGGGAATCGCCGACCGCAAGGCGCTCGCCGTCCTGGTCCGTGATCCCGAGACGCACCGGGTGGTCGGCGGGCTCACCGGGCGCACTTCGCTCGGGCTGTTCTTCGTCGACCTCTTTCACCTGCCGCCTCGGCTGCGAGGCAGCGGGCTGGGAAGCGAGATCCTGCGGCGGGCCGAGGACGAGGCCCACGCCCGCGGCTGCCGCACGGCCGTGCTCTACACCATCACCTTCCAGGCCCCCGGCTTCTACCGGAAACAGGGGTGGAAGCTCCTGGGAGAGGTCCCCTGCGATCCGCCGGGCGCCGGCCGCGTCTTCATGACCAAGGAACTCACCGCACCGACCGGCCGACCGGTTCGGCCCCGGTAGGGTCGCCGTGCTCGTTGCACCATCACGCCGCCGGCGTGGGCGCTGCGTTGCGGGGGCCATTATTGTCTGCCTCCATCGCCTGGAGCCTGGTGGTCGGTGCTCATGAAAGCCACTGTCCGGCCCACACCAACCTCCGGGCCACCGGCAAACTGACAGCCGATGCCGGAAAACCGCCAACTTTCTCCAGGATCCGCAGAGCCGCGGGACATGGCCAGTGGCGCCGGATGGCTGCCGCACGGCTACCGCCTCGGCCCCCACACCCACGACCAGGGCCAGCTCGTCTACGCTGCCGCCGGGACACCGGCCACCACGACGGAGCGCGGAACCTGGGTGGCCCCGGCCAACCGTGTGACGTGGACGCCACCCGGCTTCGCCCACGGACACCGCTTCTACGGCCGCAGCGACGCACGCCTGCTGACGATCCCGCTCGAACTGTGCGGCCAACTCGCGGGACACCCCAGCGTTTTCGCCGACCTCCTGCATTCCGACCCCGCCCGGCCGGCAACCCCGACCGAACTGGGACGCGCCGCCGGAGCCAGTGAGCGCACCCTCAGCCGCCTCTTCCACACCGAACCGGGCATGAGCTTCCACCGGTGGCGCACGCTCCTGCGCATCCAACACGCCCTGGCCCACCTCACCAACGGCATGTCGGTCACCGAGTGGGACCGGCTCATGATCGGTGGGCCGCAGCCGATCGGCATCCGCGCGAGGTGGCTCGGCAGCGGCATGAATGTGTGATCACTACTTCGAGTCAGGGGGCCACCGCACACTTCCGCCGCCAATCAGCGGTCTGTCGATGCCTTCGGGACCGGTGAGACCACCCCTGGCCATGCGTCCGGCAGGGGAGACCGTCGTGCCGATCCCGAAGGTCGGGGTGAAGTTCGTCCACGCCCACCACACGCAGAAGACCGCGCGGAAAGGAACGATTTCCGACTCGGGTGTTCGAAATTCGTGCACGGGAGATTTCGCGGGATCTGTCACACCGGCACGGGCTGCGCGGTCCTATCTGGCAAAGAACGCCCTGAACACCGGAAAGGACCACTCGTGAGCATCACCGACCGGCCGGTCGTCGTCCTTGTCCACGGAGCCTTCGCCGAGTCGGCGAGTTGGAACCGTGTCATCCGGTTGCTGGAGGGCCGCGGGGTGCACGCGGTCGCGGTGGCGAATCCGCTGCGCGGACTCGCGGACGACGCGGCGTACGTACGCGATGTCGTCGACGGCCTCGCTCGCCCGGTCGTCCTGGTCGGCCATTCCTACGCCGGTCTGGTGGTCACCCAGGCCGCGGCCGGCCTGCCGGCGGTTCAATCCCTGGTCTACGTGGCCGCGTTCGCCCCGGAGACGGACGAGTCCGCCTTGCAGTTGTCCGGCAGGTTCCCGGGCAGCACCCTGGCCGACGCGTTGGCCGGGTATCCGGTGGCCTCCGGCGGCATCGAGTTCCGGATCGCCGAGGACCGGTTCCACCACCAGTTCTGCGCCGACCTGTACGCCGACGAGGCCGCCCTGATGGCGGCGACCCAGCGCCCGGTCACCGAGCGGGCGCTGACCGACGGACTGACCGGCGAACCGGCGTGGCGGACCATCCCCTCATGGTTCGTCTTCGGCGGGACGGACCTCAACATCCCGGTGGAGACGCTGCGGTTCATGGCCGAACGCGCCTCCTCGCGCGGAACCCGCGAGGTCACCGACGCCTCGCACGCGATCGCGGCAAGCCGGCCCGATGCGGTGGCCGCCACGATTCTCGACGCCGTCGAGGGAAAGCAAGGCTGAGCGTCGGATCGGGAGGTGCCGGGTGGGAGATCTCCGCCCGGCACCATCGACGCCGGCCCGGGCAGGGGTGCCCGTTCGTCGGCGTCAGGTGCCGGCCAGCGCATCGCGGAGCTTGTTCCGCGAGGTGATGCCGAGCTTGATGAACACCTTGTGCAGGTGCCACTCGGCCGTACGCGGGCTGATGAACAATTCGGCGCCTATCTCGGAGTTCGTCCTGCCCTCCGCGGCGAGCCGGGCGATCTGGACTTCCTGTGTGGTGAGTGACCCCTGTACGTCGACGGTGCGCTGCCGGACCGACTCGCCGGTGGCGGCAAGTTCTCGGCGGGCGCGCTCGGCGAAGGCGCGCGCACCGAAGCCGTTCAGCATCTCGTAGGCGGTGCGCAGGTGCTCGCGCGCGTCGGCACGCCGGTTCTCGCGGCGCAGCCACTCGCCATACACCAGGTGGGTGCGCGCGAGGTGGACGGCGATTCGGCTGTGCTCCAGGCGCTCCACGGCTTCGCGGTAGAGAAGGTCGGCGGCCTTGCCCTCGCTGAGCAGCGCTTGTGACCGGGCCAGCACTCCCAGGCCCCAGTCCGTGCTCTGCGCGCCGACCCGTTCCTCGAGTCGGCGCAGGGCCGACGCGGCCGACTCGGGGGCGTCGCTGCGCACGCCCGCTTCGACCTGTTCGACGAGGGTGAATCCGGCGACCGCCAAATCCTCGTGCTCACCGGCCCGTTCGGCACTCCCTCGGGCGTCCCGGTACCGGCCGAGGCCGTTGTACAGCACCGCCAGCAGGTAATGTCCCAGCCCGATCGCGCGCCCCTCACCCCAGGCGGTCGCGTCCTGAGCGGTGCTCAGGATCACGTCCGCCGCCTGGACGTCCTCACCGCGCCAGGCCATGAGGAGAAGCGAGGCGTACGCCAGCGGCGAGTTGCCGGTTGCCTCGGTGATGTTGTCGGACTCGTTGATCAAGGTGGAGGCGAGGTCGAACTCTCCGGCGTGCACGTGCACGGCGGCGCGGTAGGCGAGTGCCAGGGGAAGGAAATTGAGCGCGCCGGTTTCCCGGGCCGCCTGTACCGCGTGTGTGCTCAGAACATGCCACGTCTCGTCGTCCCACATGTCGCCGGCGACCGGCCACGCCAGCCAGAGCCAGCGCATGACGTCGTCCTCATTGCGTGCGGCGGCCTTTCGGAACGCTCCCAGCGCGGGCTTCAACAGCGTCGCGCCTTGCGCGCACCCTTCGGTGAACCATGTCGCCAGGCCGTCGAGGAGGGCGTCCGCCGGCCTGCCGGGCTGCGGTGCGCGCGGTGCCCTGCGGGCAGCTTCGGCAACCTCCCGCGCTCCGACGGGTCCGTTGAGGCGACCGCCGAAGACCGCCGCTCCGATCGCTTCGAGATAGGCCTCGCGCGCCTGGGCGCTGTCCCCGTGTTCCAGTCGCCCGGCTGCGTCGAGCATCAGCGGAAGAGCCTCACCACCGCGCCGGCGGGCGAAGACGATCTGAGCGCGCAGCCGGGCCAGTCGTGCGCGTTCGAGCTCACTCACGGGGCTCGTTTCCGCGGCCGCGACGAGTTCGAGTGCCGCGTCGGGGGCGCCGGCGTCGAAGGTGGCTCGCGCGGCGGTCGCAGCCCTGGTCCCGTACCGGATCGGGTCGGGCGTCAGTTCGGTCGCGCGCCTGAGGAAGGCGGCCGCCGCCGCGACGCCGCCGCGGGCCTTGGCCTGGTCCGCGGAGCGCTCCAGTTCCTCGGCCAGAGCCTCGTCGGGCGCAACCGCCGCGTGTGCCCGGTGCCAGGCCCGGCGGTCGGAGTCGAAATCGGAATCGGTCGCTTCGGCCAACGCACGGTGCACGTCGCGGCGCACCGCGGGATCGGCCCCGTGGTAGGCGGCGGAGCGCACCAGCGGATGACGGAACCGCACTCGCGGACCGATCTCGATCAGTCCCGACGCCTCCACCGCCTTCGCGACCTCCGCCGCGATGTCGAGCCGCTCGGCCACCCTTCGCAACAACGACACGTCCCCGACCGGCTCTGCGGCGGCCGCCAGCAGCAGGCGCTGTGCCGAGTCGGACAGGCACCCGATCTGGCGAAGGAAACTCTCCTCGATCCGGCTCGCCAACGGTCGCGCGTCCGGACGCCCGAAGCCGGCCAGCTCCGCCGGAGTCAACCCCCGGGTCAGTTCCAGCAGAGCCAGCGGGTTGCCGCGGGTTTCCGCGACGACGCGGTCCCGGATGCGCTCGTCCAGCCGTCCGGGGATCACCGAGTCCAGGAGCGCACGCGCGTCGTCGTCGCGCAACCCGCCGATCGTCAGCTCCCGCAGCCCCGTCAGCGGATCGCCGCCTGCGGCAGGCACCGTCGTGCGCGCCGAGAACACCAGGGCGACCCGCTCCGCGAGGAGCCTGCGTGCGACGAACGCCATCGTCTGTGCGGAGGCTTGGTCCAGCCACTGGGTGTCGTCCACGACACAGACGACCGGCTGTTCCTCCGCCACGTCGGCCAACAGACCGAGGACCGCCAGCCCGACCATGAAACGGTCCGGGGCACTGCCCGCCCGGAGGCCGAAGGCCACGGCCAAGGCATCCCGCTGCGGATCGGGAAGACGGTCGATCCGCCCCATTATCGGCATGCACAGCTGGTGCAGTCCGGCGAACGCCAGCTCCATCTCGGACTCGACCCCGACCACACGCAGGACACGGCATCCGGCCGCGTTCCCCACCATGTGCTCCACCAACGCGGACTTGCCGACCCCCGCCTCACCGCGCAGCACCAGCACACGGCTGTCACCTGCCCTGGCGTCGGCAACCACCTGGTCCAGAGCCCGGCATTCGCTGCGCCGGCCACGCAGCCAACGCAGAGGAGTGCCGTTCGACATGGGAACCACCGCAGGTCAGAGGGTCGGACCCGCTTCAGTCCGGGTCTTCCCCATGATGCACCAGCGTCCGGGCAGCGGTGCGGGCGGCTCGGACATCCGGCGGGAAGGGTGTCCGGGAGCGCGGGGCTGCTCCCCTCGATGGCACGGGCCCCGAGGGGGTTTCATGGCTCGTCGGGGTGCGGAGCCCCTGAAACAAACCGATGAGGCGCGCCATGTTGCCGGTGCGAGCCGCGTCGAGGAAGGCCTCCAACAGCCCGTCCAGCTCTGCGGGATCGACCGGGCGATGCCGTCGTCGGGCAAGATGCCCGCGCGCGCGGAACGCAAGTTGCCGGGCGTTTCCTTCGCTGAGGCCGAGGAGGTCGGCTATTTCGCGGAACGGGTACGCGAAAGCCTCCCGAAGTATGTACACCGCACGTTCGACCGGGGGCAGCCGTTCCATCAGCAACCGCAAGGCACTTGCGAGCGCCTCCCGGCGTTCCGCGCCCGGCGCCGGATCCACGGACCACGGCGCGTGCGTCGGACTTCGGAACTCGACGCTGACCTCGTGTCGGGCCCACGCCGAGGTCGCCGCGTTGAGCGCCGCATGGGCGGTGACGGTGGCGAGGAACGCCGCACGGTCCCGCACCCGGGCCGGGTCCACTCGCTGCCAGCGGAGCCACACGTCCTGGACCACGTCCTCGGCGTCGGCGGCACGACCGAGGTAGCGGTAGGCGATCCCGAGAAGCCGCGAACGGACACTTTCGAAGTCCGCGTCCGCATGCGGTCCCGGGCCGACCCTCGCCGCCGCGTTCTCCGGTACGTCTTCGGTCGACGAGTGTGACTCCGATACGACATCGATGCCGGACAGGCACACGACGATCTCCCCGCTTTCGATGGTCCGGAGCGCCGGGGGAACAGCTGATCGCCCGAAAAGGCGCCCCGGCTCGGCTCCACCCACCGTCGTCCCCGGCGGGCCCCGGGCGCGCCCGGGGAGACCCGGGTGTATGCCCGGGGGTGCCCCCGGGCCCATTCCCGTGCCCCGGCGTTCCTGCGGTCGGCCGCGCACGGGACGACCGCGCGGATCCCGGGTCCGCGCAGCCGGTGATCCCCGGGCGGCGCCCCGCACACCGGCACCGTGCGACTCGGCGGCACCGTCGCCGAGCATCCTCGGGCGAAGCCGCCGGCGGATCGCATCGAGCGCCGGGAACGGCTTGCCCACGGGCTCGGCGTACGCCTCGTGCACGGCGACGGAGCGTGGCGCGGACAGCAGCACGGCACGGACGACAACGTCGGACGGTGTCACAACCAGCGGTGCCGTCCTGTCTCTACGGGTGCAACCTAGAGGAACAGAGGACACCGTGCGGGAGATCTTGATCGTCGGCGGCGGTTACGCGGGCTTCTACACCGCGTGGGGCCTGACGCGGAAGTTGGGTCGGGACGAGGCACGTGTCACCGTGGTGGACCCGCGCCCGTACATGACGTATCAGCCGTTTCTGCCCGAGGTCTTGGCCGGGTCGGTGGAGGCCCGGCACGCGGCGGTCTCGCTCCGGCGGCACCTGCGTCGCGCCCGGCTGATCGCGGGAACGGTGACGGAGATCCGCAACAGCGCGCGGACCGTGACCGTTCGACCGGAGACAGGACCGGAGTACGAGCTGGCCTACGACATCCTCGTGGTCACCGCGGGGGCGGTCACCCGGACGTTTCCCATCCCGGGTATCAGCGAGGAGGCATTCGGGCTGAAGCATGTCGAAGAGGCCGTGGCCATTCGTGACCGGCTGCTGGCCTCGTTCGATGTCGCGGCGACACTGCCTCGCGGTCCCGAGCGACGCAGGCTCCTCACCGTCACGTTCGTGGGTGGGGGATTCTCCGGCGTGGAGGGGTTCGGCGAGTTGTTGTCCCTGGCGACCGCGCTGCTCGGGCACTACCCGGAACTCGACGCGGAGGAGCTGGACTTCCACCTGGTGGAGGCGCGTGGCCGGATTCTTCCCGAGGTCGGTGACGGGCCCGGGGCGTGGGTCGTACGCGCGTTGGAGAAGCGCGGAGCGCGGGTGCACCTGAACACGCAACTGGTCTCCGCCGTGGGCGGACATGTCGTGCTGTCGAACGGGGAGCAACTCGATTCGGGCCTGATCGTGTGGGCGGCGGGGAACGCGCCCAATCCCGTCGTTCGCAACCACACGGATCTTCCGGTCGACGAGCGCGGTCTGCTCGTCGTACGGGCGGATCTTCGCGTGGGCACGGAGTCGGAGGCGGTGGCCGACGTGTGGGCCGCCGGCGATGACGCCGCGGTACCCGATCTCGCGGTGGGGCAGCCGGGAGCGCACACGGTTCCCAACGCCCAGCACGCGGTTCGACAGGGCAAGCTTCTGGCGAAGAACATCGTGGCGACGCTGCGGGGGCGGCCCACCCGCAACTACGTCCACCACAGTCTGGGCGTGGTGGCCACGCTGGGGCTCGGCCGGGGCATCTTCCAGTACCGCCGCCTGGTCATCAAGGGCTTCCCGGCCTGGCTCATGCACCGCGGGTATCACGTGCTCGCCATTCCGACCTGGGAACGCAAGGTCCGGGTGCTCGCCGTCTGGATCACCGCGACCCTCTACGGACGGGACATCGTCTCCCTCGCCGCGGTGCAGCGCCCCCGGGAGGCATTCGTGTCCGAGGGAAACCCACGGCACGGCGAGCCGGTTGACGCCCCGACGCGGTGAGCCGGCCGCCTCGCCGCCGGCCGATCGCCCGGCGCGGGTCCTGCGGCGGCGCTTCAGGACCCCCTGGCGCGGCGACGCCCGTGTGATCCACGAAGCGGAGCAGGGACCCGGGTGAGTCGGTGAGTCGCCAACAAGCCGCGGCCGACCACCGGACCGCGGGCACGTACGCGGACGCCGCACCGGTTCGCGCTCGCCGTGGCCCCGAGACCGGGCGCCTCCGCCTTCCAGGGCCCGCTTCGGAGGCGGGCGGCCTCCCGGCGTGCTCTTGACCGACTGCGGCGCAGTCCGGGCACCTTCGGCCGGCGGCATGTGCGCGGTTGGAGTATCGCGCCGTGCCCGGATGTGGTGCTGCTCGTTGTCGGGTGTGCACGTTCCCGGCTGACGACAAGGAGAAGTCTGTCTCCGTTCGCTATTTCTCGGCCCGTTTGGTGCCGGCTGCGGTGCTGAGTGTGTTTGCCGTCCTGGGGGTGGCCGGTACCGCCCAGGCGGATAACGCTGCGGGGCCTGTCGAAACCACATGAAGCGGGTCCCGCAGCCCGCGCCCGGAGGTTCCGGACCGGGCGACCGTCCGCTCGGGTGAGGACGGTGGCCCGGTGGCGACGTCGTTCTCGGGACCGGGGCGGACGGCGTCCGACAGTCGGCACCACGGGGTGTGGCCGATTGCAGGGCGGCGACGAACGACTGCGGCCGGACCTCGGTCGCCACCTCGTGGGATGGGGATCCGGTGGAGGGCGTCGGATACGGTGCGCGCCGGCACGAGTCGCCGTCCTCGTCGTCGGTGCGTGGGCTATTCGGCGAGTTTTCCGTCGGTGGAGATCGCCTCCATCAGGGCGGCGATCTCGTCGGGAATGGGCGGGATGCTTTCGTGGGCGATCCCGGTGGTGGGGGACCACACGAGGTTCACTCGGAAGGCGGGATCGCTGTCCGGGTAGTCGCCGCGGTTGTGGCAGCCGCGGGTCTCGCGGCGTTCGAGCGCCGCTTCGAGGGTGGCCCGAGCCGCGAGGGCGGCCGACTTGAGGTCGAAGGCGTGTGCGAGGTCCTGGTAGCCGGCGATGTCGGGGTGGATGCCCACGTTCTCCATGCGCTTCTCGATGGCTTCGAGTTCCGTGAGCCCGGTGCGCAGCCCCTGCTCGTCGCGGAGGACGCCCGCGTGTTCCGTCATGGTGTTGCGGATGGCGCGCTGCAGAGCCCGGACGTTCTCGGGGCCGTCGGCGGCGAGCAGATCGTCGATCTCGGCGCGGGCCTGGGCGAGCGCCGCTGCCGAACGTGGTTGTGCGGTCAGGGCCCGGGAGTAGTCGGCGGCCGCCTGTGCGGTGATCCGGCCGTAGACCAGCAGTTCCACGAGGCTGTTGCCGCCGAGCCGGTTGGCCCCGTGGAGTCCGCTGGCCGCCTCGCCGATGGCGTAGAGGCCGCGTACGTCGGTGCTGTGGTCCTCGGGGCGGACCCAGACCCCGCCCATCGAGTAGTGGGCGGTGGGCGCGACCTCGATGGGATCACGCGTGATGTCCAGCATCTGCAGTTCCAGCAGCGTCTGGTAGACGCGGGGGAGGCGGCTCATGATCGTTTGGCGTGGGAGGTGGGAGACGTCGAGCCAGACACCACCGTTGGGTGTGCCGCGGCCCTCCTTGATCTCGGTGTAGGCGGCCAGGGCGACCCGGTCGCGCGTGGACAGTTCCATGCGGGTGGGGTCGTAGCGCTTCATGAATCGTTCGCCCAGGCCGTTGCGCAGGATGCCGCCCTCGCCGCGGGCGGCCTCGCTGACCAGCGTGCCGGCCGCGTTCTCCGGCTCGATGATGCCCGAGGGGTGGAACTGGACCAGTTCGGGATCGCGCAGCCGCGCACCGGCGTCGACGGCGAGCCGGAAGGAGTCGCCGGTGTTCTCGTCGCGGCGTGACGACGTGCGCCGCCAGATCCGGGTGTGACCGCCGGCTGCGAGGATCACCGCGTCGGCATGGACGAGGTAGCGGGTTCCGGTGCCGAGGTCGAAGCCGTACGCACCGAACACGGCACCGTCGTGTACCAGGAGCCGGGTGATGTACACGGTGTCGAGCATGGGGATGTCCAGTTGATTCGCACGCCGGATGAGGGTGCGTTGGATCTCCAGGCCGGTGTAGTCACCGGCGAAGGCGGTGCGCCGGAACTTGTGTGCGCCGAAGAAGCGTTGGGAGATGCGGCCGTCCTGTTCCCTGGCGAAGGCCATGCCGTAGCGCTCGAGGTCGTCGATGCCCCGGGCCGCGCCCCGGGTGACGATCTCGGTGGTGCGAGGATCGCCGAGCAGGTAGCTCTCCTTGAGGGTGTCGGCGGCGTGTTGTTGCCAACTGTCCTCGGGATCCATGGTGGCCAGCGCGGCGTTGATCCCGCCGGCGGCGAGGGACGTGTGGGCGTCTTCCTTGGGGCGTTTGCCGACCGCGAGGACGTCGAGCCCGGCCTCTGCCAGCTCGATCGCCGCTCGCAGCCCGGCGCCGCCGGTCCCGATCACCAGGACCGCGGTGGAGAGGCGCTTTTCGGTGGCGGCCACGATTGCTCCGATCAATGGGGGTCATTGATTACGACCGGGCCGCTCGGGTATTTGTGACACTTCGGTTCGCGAACTGCGGTGGATTGTTCGGGGAAGCAGGCCGTCCGGCGGCCCGGCGTGGATGGCGAGGACGAACGGCGTTCAACTGCTCAGCGATGCCAGGTAAGGCGACAGCTTGGCCGGGTTCATCACCCACATGATCCGGTCGATCCCCTCGGCGGACACATCGACGCAAAGGAGGGCCACGGCGTCCCCACCGGACGAGACGACGACGGCGGGACGACCGTTGGCCTCGACCCACCGCACCTCCGACCGGGGCCAGAACCGGGGGGCGAAGGCCACGAGGTATTTGGAGACGTGCAGGCGTCCGACAACCGGGATCCTCGACGCGCCGCGTAGTCCTCCGCCGTCGGTGTAGCTGACGACATCCGCAGCGAGCACCTTCTCCAGCGCCGCCAGATCACCCCGTTGCGCGGCGGCGAGGAACACTTCCAGGAGACGGCGGTGATCCGTCGTGCTGACGGGTTCCCTGCGCTCGGCAGCCAGGTGTTTGCGCCCGCGGCTCACCAGTTGACGGGCGTTGACCTCACTCGTCTCCAAAATGCCCGCGATCTGCGCGTAGGGGTAGTTGAAGGCTTCCCGCAGGACGTAGGCGGCACGTTCCATCGGGTTCAGCTTCTCCAACAGGAAGAGCACCGCCAGTTCGAGGGCCTCGGCCCGTTCGGCACCCACCTGCGGATCCGTGCCGGTGTTGATCGGCTCGGGAAGCCACGAACCGACGTAGGACTCCCGTCGGGCCCTCGCGGACTGGGCCAGGTTGATGGCCAGACGGGCGGTGACCGTGGTCAGGAAGGCCGTCGGCTCCACGATGTGAGTGCGGTCCGCGTTCTGCCACCGCACCCACGTCTCCTGGAGGATGTCCTCGGCTTCCACGGTGCTTCCGAGCACCCGGTAGGCGACACCGAAGAGCTGCGGGCGCGCCGCGAGGAAGTCCCTCGCCGCCTCGTCGAGGGAATCGGCGTCGGCCCCAGCGTGCATTCCTGTCCCCTTCGGCTTGGCGACGCCATGCTACAAGCCGGTCCGAAACAGTGCTTCTGCGGTGTACACGCCGAGTTGTCACGAGGCGACCATCCGCCGACGCCCGTTCGCCGGTCCGTGCCGGGTGCGGCTGACGCGGCGGACACCCCACGGATCGGGGGCGAACATCTCTGTCACAGACCCGAGGGTTACCCGGTCATCACTGCGAACGGCCATGGACGCCGGGCGCGATGACGCCTCCGGCAGATGGCGTGACCGCCCCATGCAGCGGCGGACCTACGGAAAGGTGGCGACACAGTGTCGGAGCAGGACTCGGCGCACGTGCACGGGAAGCATGCAGGATCGCAGGGCTGGATGACGGCGGCGAAGATGTTGCAGGACGCCTCGCCGATCACCGTCCCCGAGGGCGCCTCGGCGATGACGATCCAGGTCGACTGGGAACCCGGAGATCCGGGGACTCCTCCGCATCGTCACTCGGGACCGGCGTTCGGCTACGTTGTCGAGGGCGCGGTCCGGTTCGAGCTGGAGGGCGAGCCCGAGCGTGTGGTCGAGGCCGGCGGGACGTTCTGGGAGCCGGGCGGCGATGCGATCCACTACCAGGACGGCAACGCGCTGACGGATGCGCGTACCCGGTTCGTGGTCACCATGATGTGCGCGCCCGGAAAGCCCATGCTCGAACTGGTCGACCCGGAGGAGTTGGAGCAGCGGGCCCACCTGCGCGCCCCGCGGCCCACCGCCTGACCCGTCCGACCCGTCCGACCCGTCGAGGATGTACCGAATCCGTGTGCCGACATCTCGCGTGCAAGGCACGGTCGGTCGCGGCGGACGCGGGAAAGTCCGTCTCCCGGCCCAGGGCCGGGAGACGGACGGCCGGATCCGGCGGTGTGCCGGGTGGCTCAGCCGAACTGGCCGGGCTGGTAGTCCCCGGCGGGCTGCTGGTTGAGGATGTTGATGCGGTTGTAGGCGTTGATGACGGCGATGAGCGAGATGAGCGCGACGAGCTGGTCCTCGTCGAAGTGCTTGGCGGCGTTCGCCCAGGCCTCGTCCGCGGCGCCGCCGGCCGCGTCCGCGATGCGGGTGCCCTGTTCCGCCAGTTCCAGCGCGGCGCGCTCGGCCTCGGTGAACACCGTGGCCTCCCGCCAGGCTGCCACCAGGTTGAGGCGCTGCTGGGTCTCTCCGGCGTGGGCGGCGTCCTTGGTGTGCATGTCGGTGCAGAAACCGCAGCCGTTGATCTGGCTGGCGCGAATCTTCACCAACTCCTGCGTCGTGCCGGGCAGGGTCGAGTCCGACAGCACCTTGTTGGCAGAGTTGATGTGCTTCAGCACCTTGCCGGCAAGGGAGTTGCCGAAGTAGTCGAGACGCGCATTCATGATGTGATCTCCTCGCCGTTTTTCGGATACGTGCTACTGACCGGGCGACCACGGCATCTGTGACAGAAGCACGGGTGTGACGTGGAACTCATCCCCCGCGGACCCTGCCGAGTCCGGTCGCTGCTCGGCTGCCGGCGTGAAGATGCCGGACGGTTCGGTGGTGACCGGTGGAATCGACGCCGCGTCGCACCGAGCGGGGCCGTCCGTGTCACACCTTTCATGGGTCGGCTGTCTTGAGGGGTGAAGGCAGTACACATCTTCACTCACACCAGGAGCTGAGCCGTGAACGATCCGGTACTCGAATCCGCTGCTCGGGGACTCGCGGACGCGACCGCCAATCCGCCGTTCCTGTACGAGCTGGGTGCGGAGGGCGCGCGGAAGGTCCTCGACGATCTGCAGGCGGCACCCGTCGAGAAGCCCGACGTGGAGGAGAAATGGATAACCGTGCCGGCCGAGGTCGGCGACGTGCGGGTGCGCGTGGTCAGGCCCGTCGGTGTCGAGGGTTCGCTTCCGGTCGTTCTGTATGTGCACGGCGGCGGGTGGGTCATCGGCAACGCGGGTACGCACGATCGCCTCGTGCGTGAACTGGCCGTCGGTGCACGGGCGTCCGTGGTGTTCGTGGAGTACGACCGCTCCCCGGAGGCCAAGTATCCGGTGGCGATCGAGCAGGCGTACGCGACCGCCCGGTGGATCACGGCCAACGGTGACCGGGAGGGGCTGGACGCCGCGCGCCTGGCGGTGGCCGGGGACTCGGTGGGCGGGAACATGGCGGCCGCGTTGACGATCATGGCCAAGCGACGGGGCGACGTGTCCTTCGTACATCAGTCGCTGTACTACCCGGTGACGGATGCGGGCCAGGACACCGCGAGTTATCGGGAGTTCGCCGACGGGCCGTACCTGACCGCGAAGGCGATGGCCTGGTTCTGGGACTGCTACACCACGGATCCGGCCGAACGCGCCGAGATCACCGCGTCTCCGCTGCGGGCGGATACGAAGGACCTGGAAGGGCTCCCGCCCGCGCTCGTCCTCGTCGACGAGAACGACGTCCTGCGTGACGAGGGTGAGGCGTACGCCCGCAAGCTGATCCGGGCCGGCGTCCCGACCACCAGCATCCGCTACAACGCCACGTTGCACGACTTCATGATGTTGAACCCGCTTCGGTCCACGGGGGCCACCACCGCTGCGATGCAGCAAGCCGTCAGCACGCTTCGCGTCGCGCTGCAGACCGGCTGAGGTCCGCCGCCCGCGCGATACCGCAGGCCCAAGGCCGCGGAAAGGGCTCCTCGTTCGGGAGCCTCGTCATCCGGGGCGGGGACCGGCTCACGGCCTCGACCCCCTGCGGGAGCGCGCGTCGGGTGAGACCCGGCGCGCGTCGCCCCTCGGCCCTGCCGCGACGTGCGGTCCGGGAGCCCAACGGGCCCGCCACGGACCGGTGTTCGCGGTACATCTCCTTCCTGCCCGCCGGTTGTGTCCGTGTCTGATCGGACGCGACTGGTTCGGTTCACGACTCGAAAGGTTCTGTGATGAAACGTTCTCGTTCCCGAGGTGCCCGTTCCGCACTCTCCGTGATGGCCATGGTCACGGTGGCCGCGTCCGTTCTTGCGGTGTCGGTGTCGCCGGCGAGCGCGGAGAGAGAGGATTCCACCTCCCTCGCCTCGTCGAAGCGCAAGCCGACGGTGGTTCTGGTCCATGGTGCGTTCGCCGACTCCAGTAGTTGGAACGGGGTGGTGGCGAGGTTGCGGCGGGAGGGCTATCCGGTGGTGGCTGCGGCCAATCCGCTGCGTGGGCTGAGCAGCGACTCCGCGTATCTGAAGGAGGTACTGGCCGGAATCGAGGGGCCGGTGGTGTTGGCCGGTCACTCGTATGGCGGGTCGGTCATCAGCAACGCCTCATCCGGTGCGCGGAACGTGAAGGCGCTGGTCTATATCGCGGCCTTCCTCCCGGAGCGGGGGGAGAGCGCGGTCGAGTTGTCGGGGAAGTTCCCGGGCAGCACGCTCGGTGAGGCGCTGCGTCCGGTTCCGGTCACGCTGCCCAACGGGACGGCGGGTACGGATCTGTACATCGAGCAGGGGAAGTTCCGCAATCAGTTCGCGGCGGATGTCGCGAAGGGTACGGCAGATGTCATGGCAGTGACCCAGCGCCCGGTGACCAGTGCCGCGTTGGAGGAGGGTGCCTCCGAGCCGGGTTGGAAGACGATTCCGTCGTGGGTGCTGGTTACCGAGCAGGACCGCAACATCCCGCCCGAGGCCCAGCGTTACATGGCCGAACGGGCGGGGGCGCACATGGTGAGTGTGCGTGCGTCGCACGCGGTGAGTGTGTCGCGTCCCGACGAGGTGGCGCGGGTCATCGAGAGCGCGGCGCGCCCGGTTCGCTGACCGGCGGACGGACCCGGAGGGCGAGATGGCGACACCGCCATCCGCCCTCCGGCGGGCACGAACGTGACGCACAAGGACCGAACGAGCCGATGGTCGCACCAAGCCCATGAGGTGTCGGGCCCGCGAAGCGTGGTCGGCCCGCATCGGTTCTCAGCGCCCCGGCCTCCCGGCGCTCCCGGCCGGAGGGCCCGCGAGGGCATCCGGCAGTGCACGACGTGAGTTGATTCCGAGCTTGGAGTACACCTTCCGCAGGTGCCACTCCACGGTATGGGGGCTGATGAAGAGTTCCGCGCCGATTTTCGCGTTCGTCATGCCGTCGGCGGCGAGCCCGGCGACCTGTGACTCCTGGGGGGTGAGGGCACTCGTCGGCTTGCTCTCCCGCGCCCTGACGTGCTCGCCGGTGGCGAGCAACTCGCGGCGGGCTCGTTCGGTGAAGGCGTGTGCCCGCATTCCGTCGAACATCTCGTGAGCTGTGCGAAGGTGCTCTCGGGCCTGCGTTCGGCGGTGATTGCGGCGCAGCCACTCGCCGTACAGCAGGTGGGTGCGCGCCACCTCCACGGTCACACCGCCGCGGCCGAACTCCTCGATCGCGGTCCGGTACAGCCTGTCGGCATCGTCACCGTCGCTGAGAAGAGCCCGGCTGCGGCTGCCGGCACCATGGGCCCACCCCGAATCGGTGGCGCGGGTGAGTTCCAGCAGCCGGGCCAGCGAGGCGCGGGCCTGATCGAGTTCGCCGCACCGGGTCGCGGCCTCGACGTGCTCGACCAGCGACAGGCCGGTGAAGTTGAACCCGTCGTGCTCGATGCCCGTGCGAGCGGCCTCCAACGCCTCCTCGTAGCGTGCCAAGCCGTTGAACAGCACCCCTTGGATGTAGCCCATGGCGCCCAGCAGGGACACTTCGCCTCGTTGGTCGGCCCTTTGCTTGGCTTCCTCGATGATGGCGGCGGCGACGTCCGCCTCGCCTTGCCAAGCGGCCAGTACGAGGGTCGCGTACTTGTGCGGGGCGTGGCCGCTCGCGTCGGCGAGCGCGTCGGCTTCGCCGATCATCCTGGTCGCCTTGGCGAAGTCGCCGTAGTGGATGTGCACCCCACCGGCGTAGATGAGGGCGGGTGGCAGCGCGCCCAGGGCTCCGACGTCGCGGGCCAGGCGCACCGCGCGACTCGACAGCGTGTCCCACGCGTGCAGGTCCCAGGCGTAGTGAATGAACGCCTCCAGCGCGACCGGCACCAGCAGCAGCCAGCGCATGGTCGACTCCCGGGTGCCGAGCTCCTCGTGCGCGAGCAGCTCCAGCGCGTCGCGCAGGGCCGGGATGCCGGACTCGGATCCGTCCGTGAGGAGCGCCGCCACACCATCCAGGAGCAGGTCGGCGGCCTTGGAGTTCGACGGGGGCGCTCCGGAACCGCGGGCGGCGATCGCGGCGGCGCGGGCACCCGCGGGACCGTGGACCCGGCCCGCGAAGATGGTCGCGCTGATCGCTTCCAGGTAGGTTTCCCGCGCCAGGGGCGACCCGGCGGCGGTGAACTGGGCCGCCGCTTCGAGGAGGAGCGGTGCCGCCTCGTCGCTGCGGCTGCGGGCGAACAGGATCCGGGCCCGCAACCGTGCCAGGCGTGCACGGTCCAGGGCGCTCAGAGGACACAGTTCGGCCAGCGTCGCGAGCTCCGTCGCGCGGTTGGGCGCGGCGGCCGAGAAGTGCGCCTCGGCGGCCGCGAGGGCTCGGCGCCCCTTCGGCCACCGCTCCGGCGTCATCTCGGCCGCGCGTTCCAGCAGTACCGCCTCGGCCGCGATGCCGCCGCGTTGCCGCGCGCGGTCGGCGGCTCGCTCCAGCCCCGCGGCGACCTCCTCGTCCGGCCCGTCGGCAGCCTGGGCGGCGTGCCACGCTCGCCGGTCGGGGTCCAGGACCGGGTCCGTGGCCTCGGCCAACGCCCGGTGCACGGCGCGGCGTTCCTTGGGCTCGGCTCCGTGGTAGACCGCCGAGCGGACCAACGGGTGTCGGAACCGAACGGACTCGCCGAACTCGATCAGGCCGGCCGCCTTGGCCGGCGCGGCATCGGTGGTGATCTCGAGAGAGGCGGCTGCGCGGAGCAACAGGCGTGCGTCACCGACCGGTTCCGCCGCGGCGATCAGCAGCAGCGTCCGAGTCGCAGCCGGCAGCGAGCCGAGCCGGCTGATGAAGTCCCGTTCGACACGGCTCGCGACCGGCACCCGGATGTTCGGATACGCCGACGAGTCCAGGCCGTAGGCCAACTCGGCGGCGCTGCGGCCTCGGGAGAATTCGAGCAGGGCGAGCGGGTTGCCGTGCATCTCGGCCACGAACCGGTCCCGGACCCGCTTCTCGAGTTGTCCGCCGACGGTGGCCTCCAGGAGTTCGCCCGCCGCGGTGGTGTCGAGACCGCCGGTCTGCAGCGCCGGCAGACCGTTGAGTGCGGTCCGCCCCTCGGGGTCGCGTACCGCGAAGGCCATCGCGACCGCCTCGGCGAGCAGCCGTCGGGCCACGAACTCCAGGGTCTGCAGGGACACCTGGTCCAGCCACTGGGCGTCGTCGACCAGGACGAGCACGGGTCGCGTCTCGGAGGCCCGGGTGAGCAGAGTAAGCACGGCGAGACCGACCAGGAAGCGGTCGGGCGGGTCGCCGGCCGCCATTCCGAACGCCACACGGAGGGCGTCGCGTTGGGGCGCCGGCAGATTTTCGAGCTCGCCCAGGAACGGCGCACACAGTTGGTGCAGGCTCGCGTAGGGCAGCTCCATATCCGCCTCGATGCCATGCGCCCGGGCCACGTTCACCCTGGACGCCTGCGCCGCCAGGTATTCCAGAAGCACCGACTTCCCGATGCCGGCTTCGCCACGGACCACCAGCACTCGGGATCCGCCTTCGCGCAGGCCGATCAGCAGCTCGTCGAGCACCGCGCACTCGCGATGCCGGCCGACCAGGTCCGGAAGTGGACTGGCGATCATGCGACATGGCTCCTTGGGGAAATCGGGAAAGGATGTCTTCCACAACGGTTGGAACGGTCATTGCCACGATATCCGAGACGGTGTCGGCACCTTGTGATCGAATGTTGTGAGGGATTCCACGTCGGGAAATGCCGGGAGAGTGTCACGTTCGGCCGGGCTATTCGGTCTCCCACTGCCGACGAGCTCGTCCGCCCGCCGTCGTCGGATACCGGCTCGCCACATCCGTGCTCGTGGCGGGGGCCGGCGGGCAGGCAGCCGAGCGACCGTCGAGGTCGCCGGGTCCGGTGTCGCGGTGGGTCGACGCGATCGAGGGCCGCGTGCGGAACGTGGGAGCGCACGCCGACATCGGCCGCTTCCAGGACCTCGCCTATGCCGGTGACGTACCCGCCGCCGGTCCGGCGGCGCACCCCGTGGTCTCCGAAAGTGTGCCCATGGCCTGCCTGTCACACTTCCCGCGCCCGACCGGTCTGAGCATAGGACGATCAGGAGGGGCACGCGTCGGCGACGAACGCCGGGGGACGGACAGCACTCACCTGCCAACGGAAAGCCTTGACATGACGAGCGTATTCTCAGTGCCGGCCGCGCGTGACTCACATCGACACAGGATGGAGTTTCGGGAAGATGCGGCGACGAAAGAGAATTCTCTTTTTCGTGACCTCACCGTGCTCCTGATTTCGGAGGACGAGGAAGAGGGTTTCCGTATATGCGATTTGCTGCCGATTCCATTCGTTCGGTCGATGGTGTGGCACAGGAACGCCGGCGAAGCAGGGCCCTTCCTCACCGCCTGCCGCGGGCCCATGTGTGTGCTGGTGGGTCGTTCCCCTTCCGGGACGAGGGCGGCCGAGATCGCCCGCCGGCTGCGCCGATCGGCCCCGCACGCGGCCGTTGTCGTTCTCGCCGACGCCGCATCGGCTGCGGCGATAGGACCGGGTGACGGCGCGGCGCACGCCTATGTCGACCGACGACGTGTCGACCCGGAGGGACTGCGCGGTGCCATCCGGCTCGCTCTGCGGAGAAGGCACATGGAGGCGGCCACGGCCATGAGAGAGGGCAATGCGCAGATCGTTGGCGATTCACTCGTACTGGAGCGGGGTCTGCTTCCTGCGCCGGCTCTCCGGGGGAATGATTTCTCCGCGGCCACACGATACGAGCCGAGGCGCGCCCACGCGCTGTTGGGCGGCGACTTCTATGATGTGGTGCAAATCGAGGATTCCAGCGTCCACGTCATCCTGGGGGATGTCTCGGGGCACGGGGCTGCCGAGGCCGCCCTGGCGGTGCAGTTGCGGGTGGCCTGGCGAGCCGCCCTGCTCTGCGGAAAGACACAGCTTGAGCAACTGGGGCTGCTCGAAAGGATATTGACCGGCGAAAGGCCGGACAGCGAAACGTACGCCACCGTCATTTCCTTGGTGTTTCCCGCCGGGGGCGGCGCCGTGCGGGTGGTCAGCGCCGGGCACCCCGGCCTTCTCCTGCGGCGGGCCGGGGAGTTGCGATGGGTGGAGCCACGAACGGGAACGGCGCTGGGGATCTTTCCCGGGCAGGCGGACTGGTCGGAGACCGAGCTGGAGCTTGGTCCGCTGGACCGTGTGGTCGTCTTCACCGATGGCCTCTTCGAGGGTAGGACCGAGCCGTCCGCACGGCTCGGCGAGGAGGGACTTCTGCGCCTGGCGACCCACTACTCCCATCTGCCGTCCCAGGAGTTCGTCGACGCGCTGGTGCGCGGCGTCGCCTCCATGGCGGCTCCCTTCGGAGGACTGGCGGACGATGTGGCCGTCCTTCAACTCGGCTGGAATCCGCCCGCGTCACCGCTGGGGCGCTGAGCGCGAACGGTGCCTCCCCGGAGCGTCGACGCCGACGTAGTGCGGGCTCCGACGACGTTCGGCCGCCGCGCGGAACGGCTCGGCGGTTCGCCCCACGAACGCGGCAGCCGCCGCGACGTCCCGCGCGCCTGAGCCCGGCCGGCCGAACGCCGGATTCCCGCCCCCGCGCCCCGATGGTGATCGGCCCGGCGGCCTGGGACGGCGAGGCGGCGGCCCCGGCGATCATCGCCTTCACCGGGACCTGGGACGTCCCGGCCAAGGCCCACGCCTGAAAGCGCCGGTGGATGGTTGGCCA
Source organism: Embleya sp. NPDC005971 (assembly GCF_040629175.1). Classification (NCBI taxonomy): domain Bacteria; kingdom Bacillati; phylum Actinomycetota; class Actinomycetes; order Kitasatosporales; family Streptomycetaceae; genus Embleya; species Embleya sp. NPDC005971. The sequence goes on from NZ_JBEXUX010000011.1 coordinate 79,501, forward strand.
AGGCCCGTACGCCCGTACCGCTCGGGCGAGTCCCGGCACGGACCGCCCTTCGGCATTGCCACATCACCCCGTCGAGGCAGCCCCGCAACCGCCCGGGAGACGGGCCACGCTCCCAGATCGGGAGGACCGGCGGGCGGGTGGCGCCGACGGGCCGAGCTGCGAACCGTGCATTCGCGCGTGAGTGGGCCCGGGGGCCGCAGCCCCCCTGGTTCACCCCGGGGTGACCAGGGGGTGGACCAGGCATTCCCCAGGGTCCCGCGGAGCGGGCGATCGACGAGTGTGAAGACAGCCAGTTCGGCGGATGTCGTGGCCGCTCCGTCGGCGGTCCGAGGTCGTTGCCTCCGGGGGTGTCCGCCCGATTTCCCACGGTCGCGCGAGCCGTCGCATCCATACCCGCAGGATCGGAGACAGCAGGCTCATGCATTCCGAGTCGTCCCTCATCGAGGGCACATTGGACGAGGCCGTTGCCGTGTTCTTGGAGTTGCGTCCGCGCCTGTTCGGTATCGCGTACCGGATGCTGGGCAGCGCGGCGGAGGCGGAGGACGTGGTCCAGGAGGTGTGGCTGCGGTGGCAGCGGGCCGACCGCTCGGTGGTGGTCAGCCCCGCGGCGTTCCTCTCCAGCGCCACCACCCGCCTCGCCATCAACGTGGCCCAGTCCGCCCGGGTCCGCCGCGAGACCTACATCGGGCCCTGGCTCCCCGAACCCGTCGACACCAGCGGCGACCCTGCGGCCGGCGCCGTACGGGCCGAAGCCCTCGAACTCGCCCTGCTCCTCGTCCTGGAGAAGCTGGCTCCCACCGAGCGCGCGGTGTACGTCCTGCGTGAGGCCTTCGACTACGCCTACACGGACATCGCGGACATGCTCCGACTCAGCGTCGTCAACGTACGAAAGATCCTGAGCCGAGCCCGTAAGCATCTGCTGGGGGAACAGCGCGAGGACGTCGACGCGGTCGAGCACCGCCACCTGTTCGAAGCCTTCGTCTCGGCGGCACGCACGGGGGACATCGCCTCCCTGGAGGAGCTTCTCACCCCCGACGGCGTCGGCCTGCCCTCTGCTTCCGGCGTGCGGGCATCCCGCCGAACCGCGGTGCTGCCGGGATGACTCCGCCGAGCGAGCGGGGCTCGTGCGGGCGGTGGCCGGCCGACGCCGACCGCCGGGTCGCTGCGGCCGGCGTCCGGTTGTCGTCGTCGCCGGGATCCCGGATCGGGCCCGGGCGACGACGAGGGAGCCGGGCGACGACGAGGGACCTGGATCATTCCCGCGCCATCGTCTATAAGTGTATCCACAACGCTAAATGAGGCGGCGTGCGGCGCCGTCCGGCCCGGAACGCGCCGCCTCGGAGGAGCCCACATGGTCCAGGACCCGGACGAGGCACCCGTCACGCGGGGGTCGTCCGGAGCGGACCGGGGCCCGACAGGCGCCCCATTCCGCAGGTGGGTTCGGGAATTCGGCGCCGCGGGCGAGTGGGTCCTCGATCCGTCGTCGCCCCGCGAACCGACGGGCCCGGACGGGCGGCGACCGCATCGGTCGATGGACGCCGTGTCCATCAAATGTATGATGGGTACATTCATTGGAGCGCCCCGACGCGCCTGGGCGCGGGTCGACGGCCGACTCCTGGCACTGGGAGGCCCCCAAGGTGAACGCTCGCTCGCAACAGTTCGTTCTCATCCCGGAATTGGCCGCCATCATGGCCGCGGTTCCGCCGCTTCCGGTCGTGACGCCGCAGAGCGTCGCGGCGGTTCGCCGGCGGGTCGACGAGGCCGCGGCGCGCCAACCCCGCCCCGAGGTGCACTCGGTCGCCGACCGAGTGCTGCCGGGTCCCGCCGGAGACATCCCGGTGCGCATCTACTACCCCGGACCTGCGGAGCGCCTTCCCGTGCTGGTGTTCGCACACGGCGGCGGCTGGTCGATCTGCGGCATCGAGACCCACGAGGGCATCTGCCGGGAGATCGCCAACCGCAGCGGCTGCGCCGTCGTGTCCGTCGAGTACCGCTTGGCGCCCGAGCACGTCTTTCCCGCCGCCGCGGAGGACTTCTACGCGGCGGCGTGCTGGGTCGCCGAGCACGCCGAGGAGATCGGGGTGGACCCCGCGCGGGTGGCCGTGGGCGGCGACAGCGCGGGCGGCAACCTCGCGGCGGTGGCCGCCCTGATGACGCGCGACCGCGGCGGTCCCCGGTTCGCCTTCCAACTCCTGGCGTACCCGGCCCTGGACGCGCTGTCCGAACGGCCGTCCGCTCTGGCCAACGCCCACGCGCCGATGCTGGACCGGGAGACGTCGCAGTCGATGTGGAGTGCCTACGGCGGTGGCGCGGACTTCACCCAGCCCTACCTGTCGCCGTTGTACGCCCCGGAACTCGCGGGCCTCGCACCCGGGTTGATCGTGACGGCCCAGTACGACACGGGCCGGGACGACGCCCACGCGTACGCCGAGCGGGTGAGCGGGGCGGGCGGGGCGATGGAGGTGCTGGAGGTGGAAGGCGCCGTGCACGGCTTCCTCTCGTGGTTCGCGCAGGTGCCGGCCTGTTCGCACGCGCTCGACCACGCATGTGACGCGCTGCGAACCGCACTTGGTCATCCCGCGGTTCGCTGAGAGCTCGCCCCGCCTTCCCGACTTGGTCACGGAAGGCGGGGCGACATCGGCGCCGGGACGCTCGGTCGTGCGAACGTCCCGGCGATCACCCGGTCCTCCCGCCCCGTCAGCCCGAAGCGGCCGTGACGCGCTCGTCCGTCGCGGCGACGATGTCGGATGCCGTGCCGCCCGTGGCAGGTGTGCGGCCGGACTTCAACAGGAGGGCGATCACGGTGCCCAGACCACCCGCCGCGGCCACGACCCACAGCGCGGTGGTCCAGCCGGCGTCGGTGTACACCTGGGGAATGTCCGTCGTCACGGTGCCCTGCCCGGTCGGACCGGGGGAGACCGTTCGGAAGGTGTGCGCGGACAGGACCGCGGTGATGATCGCGGTTCCCACGGCCGCCCCGAACGACTGCGCGACCGCCAACATCCCTGCCCCGACGGCGGATTCGCGTTCGGGGACCGCCTCGACGACGAGGTTGTTGGCGGCGGAGTAGTAGAACCCGAAACCCACGCCGTAGACGGTGTAGAAGACGAGCACGGTCACCCAGTGTCCATGCCACAGTGCCAGCAGCCCGGCGGAGGTCCCCATCACGGCCATCCCCGCGATCAGCGGCCCGCGCAGGCCCGAGGCACGCCCCCACATCCCCGCAGCCGGCCCTGCGGCCATGCTGGTTGCCGACATGCCGATGGTGATGTGGGCGGCGAAGGCAAGGAGGCTGAAGCCGAACCCGTAGCCGAGGTCGCCCTCGAAGGTGATGATCTGCCGCATGACCTCCACCGGCTGCCCGGCGGTCGCCGCGGCACCGGCCAGGATCTGATCCTTGATCGCCGAGGCGTCGGTCTGGGCCATATACGGAACGATGTAGCCGATCCCGCCGATCACCACGTTGGCCAGGAATCCGACGGCCAGCACCATCGAGACCTTGGACGAACGCAGCAGGTGCGGACTCATCATCGGCGACGGGGTCTTCGTCTCCCATACCGCGAACAGGCCCAGCACGATCAGACCGACCGTGAGATACGCCCAGGCACTCGGCCGACTCCAGCCCCAGGTCTGGCCGTTGCTGATGTACACCAGGGCGAGTGCCACACCGCCGCCGAGCAGGATCGCACCGACCCAGTCGAGTCTCTCGTGCACCCGCACACTGCTCTCCGGGACGAGCAGCAGCATGAGCGGGATGATGACCGCCCCGTACACCACCAGGAACCAGAACAGCGAGCGCCAACTGTACTGGTCGGTGAGGGCGCCGCCGACGAACGGGCTGAGGATGCCCGAGAAGCCGAAGCCGGCCGCCAGGGCGCCGATCGCGACCGGGACGTACCGACGGGGCAACAGGTCGCGGAGCAGCCCCACGGCGATCGCGGTCATCGCGAAGGCGGTCGCCTGCAGGGCCCGGCCGACCAGGAACAACGCCCAGGAGTCGGTGACGGCGCACAGGATTGATCCGACCAGGAAGCCGACACTGCACATCAGCATGATCCGACGCTTGCCGTAGAGGTCGGCGAGCTTACTGACGATGGGGGTGGTCGCGCCGCCGACCAGGGCGATGATGATGACCATCCAGCCCAGGTTGCCACCCACCTCCGGCCAGGAGGCCCCGACCTTCTGTACGGCGGGCAGGACCATCGCGTATTGGAGGGGGACGACCTCGGCGAACAGGATGACGACGGCGGCGACGGTGACGATGCGCGCCTTGGATGCGCCGTCCAGGCGCCCGACGCCCGTTCCGCGCCTTGGGGTGGCGTCCGGCGGTGGGCTGGGTTGTGCGTTGCCGGCCATGAATCCTCTTCTCGGCATTGCGCGACCGCCGCCGATCGAGGGGATCGACGGGGACGCCTGCGGGGGTGAGCCGTCGGCCCGAAATTTTCGGGCCGGGGGGCGAAATACGGAGCGGCGCGGGCGCCGCGTCCGATGGAGGAACGGGCGCAGAAATTAACATAGGATGTACGCAAAATAAAGAGGTCCGTACCGGACGGGCCCGCCACGAGAGCCACCTCGTGCTGCCGAAACGGCACGGGGCAGCCCCGCCGGTCCGGCGCAGCCGCCCCGTGCCCTTGCCCGTGCTCGGTGCAGGGCGTGGTTCTGCGCCACCGGCCCGCGGGGCAGCGCCGGCGGCTTCCCGGGTCGGTCGGTCGGCCGTCGAAGCCGCGTCCGGAGGCGCCGACGACGCTTCCCGACTCACCGACATCGGGCGCTGCCGGCACCGATTTTGTGGGATGCGTACGCTTGTCCCGCGGATGATGGGCGCCGGTGGGGCGTGGCGAAAGGACGGAGCTCATGGTCGAGTCGTCGGGGGAGGCGCCTTCGCGCGGTCGGGGTCGGCCGCCGCGGCTGTCGCGCGGGCAGATCGTCGACGCGGCGGTGGCGTTGGTGTACCGGGATCCGGGGGCGCCGTTGACGATCAAACGGGTGGCGGAGGCGGTGGAGTCGGCGCCGATGGCGCTGTATCGCTATTTCCCCGATCGTGACGACCTGTTGTACGCCGTGGCGGACCGGGTGGCGAGCGACATGGAGTTCGACCGGCCGACCGGTTCGTCGTGGCGGGAGGAACTGCACGAGTGGATGTGGATGAGTCTGGAGCACCTGCGGCCGTATCCCCAGTTGCTTCCCTACATCACGTCGACCCGGCAGCCCGCCTGGTTGCCGGCGATCATGCTGTTGACCGAGATCCTGGCGCCACTGGAACTGGGGGACGAGGACCTGGCGTTGGCGGTCGCGCTGGTCAGCACGACGATCGTCGGCCAGGCGACCCTGGCGGCTCGGCGTGCCCCGGCCCCGGAGATGGCATCGGTCCTGCGGGAGGCGTTGGATCGCGCCGACGAGGGTGCCCGCGCGCGGGTCGGCCCGGTCCTGGCGCACCTGCCGGGCGCGTTCGAGCGACTGTACGACGAGGTCGTCGAGAGCACGATCGCAGCGCTCGAGTCCTTGAGCGGCGCCCCCGCCGGACCGGCCCACGCGCCGGGGCCGGGCCGGCGGGCCGTGGCGTCGACCCCCTTGTTCAGCAACCCCTCGCCCTGGTAGACGTCTCGCGCGGGGGGTCGGGGTTTGGCCGGCGAGGCTACGGAGGCGCCGCGCGAGCGGACGTTCGAGAAACCTGGTCAGGCCAGGTCGGGTGGCGTCGTCGGGTGGTCCAGGGTGAATTCCCGCCGCCGGATGCGCCACCCGTTCGGTGTGCGCGTCACGTGGTCGACGAAGCGGCCCGTGGTGTTGACGCGGCCGCTGTCGTCGGCGCCGGTCCGCAGCATGCCCAGCATGTAGTAGTGCACGGCCGCGCCCTCACGGGTGGGCTCGATCCACAGATTGCTCACGACGTGCCAGGCGTGGCCCTGCGTCCAGGTCCGGGTGTCGCGCGCGTGCCGTATCTGGGCTTCCAGGCCCCGGTATTCACCGATGCCGACGAGCGTGGTCACCACGTCCGCGGTGAACAGGTCGGCGAACCCTTCGTACCGGGCGTAGTCGGAGCAGTGACAGAACCTCGCGGGCAACTCGGCGATCTCCAGCCGATCCGCGGCCGACAACGCGTGGACGCCGTCCGACCCGGTGCCTTCCCGGGCGCTCATCGGGCGGCCGTCGCATGCGCGGGGAGGGCACGGCGCAGACGCGCGGCGGGCTTGCGAACGGGACGGACGTCGAGACGATCGCACCCGGGCTCGACAGCATGTATCGAGACGTACAAGAGACTTCTTCCTTCCGTTGTCGTGGTGACGCGACGCCGAAGCCGCGCCGGGTCGGGGACGCGACCGGTTGTCTTGCATCCGGCAGCCGGGGCTCGCGGGCGCGCGAGGACTCGGCGGGACACGGCGACACGCTCGAAGCGGACCGGCGGTAGTGGCCGGGCGCCACGGGCGTGAGCGGGGCGGGTGATCGGCACGTTACGCGGGAGCCACGGCGGACTCGATCGCGGCGACGAGATCCGGCGGCAACGCCACCAGCGCCTCGGCGTTGCGGAAGACCTGCTCCGCCGAGGTCGCGCCCACCAGGACCGAGGGGACGGACGGCCGACTTGCCAGCCAGGACAGGGCCAGGCTCACCAGGTCGTGCCCGGATTCCCCGGCGAGCGCGCGCAGGCGCTCCACGGCGGCGAAGTTCTCGGGCGTGGCGACGGAGGCGAAGTAGGGGAGATCGGCCAGACGTGACCCCCGGGGGTAATCCGCGCCCTGCCGGTACTTGCCGGTCAACAGGCCGGACGCCAACGGGAAGTAGGGGATGACGCCGACCCCGAAGTGCTCGGCGGCGGGGACGAGTTCGCTCTCGGCGGCGCGGTTGAGCAGGTTCCATTCGACCTGCACGGCGCAGAATCGGGCGAGCCCGTGCGCGTGGGAGACGTGTACGGCGTCGGCCAACTGCCAGGCCGACACGTTGGAGACCGCCGTGTAGCGCACCTTCCCGGCGCGGGTCAGGTCGTCCAGGGCGCGCAGCGTCTCCTCGACCGGAGTCGTGTCGTCGGGGTAGTGCTGGTAGTAGAGGTCGATGTGGTCCGTGCCGAGTCGGCGCAACGTGTCCTCGCAGGCGCGGACGAGGTGCCGCCGCGAGGAGCCGCCGCCGTGGGGACCGGGTGCGATCGGGGCGCCGAACTTCGAGGCGATCACCGCGTCGGACCGGCGGGCACCGAGTGCCTTTCCGAGGATCTCCTCGGAACGACCCTTCGCATAGACGTCTGCGGTGTCGAAGAGCGTGATGCCGGATTCCAGGGCCGCGTCGACCACCTTCGTTGCGGCGGCCTCGTCGATCTTCATCCCGAAGTTGTTGCAGCCCAGGCCCAGCGAGGACACCTTCAGGCCGGACCGGCCGACTGTTTCGTATTGCACGCGTGCTCCTCGGTGGAGATCGGTCGGGGGAGGCGAATCGATGCACGAGTACGTCACCGGTTCGCCGAGTGGGCGTAGGTCTGTCGTGGGTCGCGGTCGAGGAGCTTGCCGTTGGGGTTCTCGGCGAGGGCCTCGACGGCCACGACGTTATGTGGGCACGTCGAAGCCGGCGAGGTGGGTGCGGCAGGCGCCCGCGGTGCGGACCGGGGGTGATCCGGCCCGCTGCGCGGATATGTGTAACCGTTACACGAAATCTGGATGGGATCAAGCGTCGGGACGGCTTGTAGGTCCATCATGGCTATGATAGCTATGAAGTCATCGACGGATCGGGTGGCCGCCGCCCGGTGTCGACTCCCAATGGCCCACCGACGAAGAGGGACTCCATGAGCGAGCAGAAGCGCGTGGTCTACACGACCGCCGTCTACGACCAGGCCGAGATCGATGCCGTCGTCTCGGTCCTGACCGAGGGGCAGAACGGGCTGCGGGTCGGTCCGCGCGTCGCCGAGATGGAGCGCAGGGTCGCCGACCTGTTCGGCAAGCGCCATGGCGTGATGGTCAGTTCGGGCTCGGCGGCGTTGTTCCTGGCCGTCGACCTGCTCGATCTGCCGCCGGGGTCGGAGGTGATCACCTCTCCGCTCACCTTCTCCACCGACCTGTCCTGCCTGCTGCGGGCCGGGCTGGTCCCGGTCTTCGTCGACGTCGAACCGGACACGTTCCAGATCGACGTCACCCGCATCGAGGAGATGATCGGCGAGCGGACGCGGGCGATTCTGGTGCCGAACCTGGCGGGCAACGCGCCCGACTGGGACGCGATTCGTGACATCGCGGACCGGCACGGCCTCAAGGTCGTCGAGGATTCGTGCGACGCGGTCGGGTCGACGCTGCGGGGAACGCCGACCGGTACGCGGGCCGACATCTCGGTGACGAGTTTCTCGCTGTCGCACATCATCACCGCGGCCGGCAGCGGCGGCATGGTGATGCTCGACGACGACGAACTGCGGGACCGCTGCCTCACGTTGCGTGGTTGGGGGCGCCGCTCGGAGGCGCAATTGTTCGGCTCCAAGGCCGGGTCGCGCGACTTCTGGACGGACCTGGACGGGATCGACTACGACAACATGTTCATCTTCGACGAGGTCGGCTGGAACTTCCTGCCGAACGAGCTCTGCGCGGCGTTCGGCGTCGAGCAGGTCAAGAAGCTGGACCGCAACCACGCCCGCAGGCAGCACAACTTCGACCGCTACACCGAGGTGCTGCGTCGGCACCCGGACCTGTTCACCACCCCGCGTCAACTGGAGGGGTTGCACACGGCGTGGTTGTCGTACTGCTTCCTGATCAGGCCGGACGCCGGTTTCGGGCGCAGCGACCTCCAGCAGTTCCTGGAGGCGCGGGGTATCGACACCCGCGTGGTGTGGACGGGCAACGCCGTGCGGCAGCCGTTCATGAAGGACGCGGCCTTCCGTCAGCCCGAGGGCGGACTTCCCGGTGCCGACCACGTGATGGAGTTCGGCATGCTCATCTCCTGCAACCACGGTCTCACCGACGAGATGATCGACCACGTGGGCCGGCAGATCGACGCGTTCGTGACCGAACGCCTCGGCGCGGGTTGATACATCGGCGGACGAGGCCCGACGGGGCGCCCGGCGGGGCCGGTGCCGGGGGGCCGTCGGGCCGGTAGGTGAAGGTGCCGGACGCTCATCGGTGGGCTGGGCAGGGGGATGGCCTTGGGGACTCGGGCCCGGTGCGATCGGGCGCGGGCGGATCGGTGTCGCCTCAGGCGTCGCGGCCGATGATGCGGCGGAAGTCCGCTCGCCCTGTTCGTCCGAGGCAAGACGTGCGTGCACGGGAAGGGGTGGCGAGGGCGCCGCGCGTCTACCGCGGTGGTGTCGGTGTCTACTGCGTTCGCAGCAGACGCAAGTGTCTACGGCCGGGCAACGACACGCGGCCGTCGACGCGCGAGGGTTGACCAGGGCGGATGCGACCGATTGCCACGGTTTTCGTCGTCCGCCCCGGAACCTGTCCCCGACGCCGGCGTCCGCACGCGGCGTACGTGGGAGACACCCCTTCCTCGGAGGTTCGATGTCCGCGCTTGCCCGCTGGTGCCACAAGCACCGGATCCTGGTTGTCGTGTTGTGGGCGGCGGTCCTCGCAGCGCTGGCCGTCTCCGCCTTGTCCGCCGGAGCGAAGTACGCCAACGACTCGACCATGCCGGACACCGAATCGGCGACCGCCATCAAGCTCATGCAGGCCAACGCACCGGCCGCGGCCGGCGCCGGCGGGACCATCGCCTGGCGCGTCGACGCCGGCACCGTGACCGACGCGGGCGTGCGGGATCCGATGACCGGGGCCCTGGATCGCGTCGCCCACTCTCCCGGCGTGGCCGCGGTGGTCGGCCCGTACACCGATGCGGGTGCGAAACAGGTCAGCCCGGACCGGCGCATCGCCTACGCCACGGTGAACTTCACCCGGGCCGGCGGTGATCTCGACAAGGCCGAGGTACAGGCCGTGGAGGACCTGGCGACCTCCGTACGCAGCGCCGGCCTGCATGTGGAACTGGGCGGCCGCGCGTTCACCGAGACGGCCGCGGTGTCGAAGTGGAGCGAGATCATCGGCATCGGCATGGCCGCACTGCTGCTCTTCGTGGTCTTCCGCTCCGCGTGGGCCGCGGCCCTGCCGGTGATCACCGCGGTGGCCGGTGTCGTCACCGCGCTGATGGCCACCATGTTGCTCAGCCACGTGCTGACCCTCGCGGATGTCACGCCGACCCTGGGGGCGTTGATCGGCCTGGGGGTGGGCATCGACTATGCGCTGTTCATCGTCAACCGACACCGCGGCAACCTCATGCGAGGCGACGACGTGGCCTCCTCGGTCGCCAAGGCCCTGGACACCTCCGGACGGGCGGTCGTCTTCGCCGGACTGACCGTGGTCATCGCGCTGCTGGGGATGTTCACCCTCGGGATCGGCATCCTGAACGGCATGGCGTTGGGCGCGGCGCTGACCGTGCTCGCGACCGTGTCGGCAGCCGTCACGCTGCTACCGGCGTTGCTCGGCCTGTTCGGGACCCGGGTGCTCAGCCGCCGCCAACGCCGCGACCTGGCCGCACACGGGCCGCGCCCGGGCAAGGACGACGGCAGCGGGTTCTGGGGCCGCTGGGCCGCGCGGGTGCGGCGCCACCCGAAGGGGCCGGCCGTCGTGGCCGTGGTCGTCATGGCGATCGTGGCGATCCCGGCGCTGTCCCTTCGGCTCGGCGCGGCCGACGCGGGCAACAACCCGCCGGCCTCGTCCAGCCGAAAGGCCTACGACATGCTCGCCGACGGCTTCGGCCCCGGCTTCAACGGTCCGCTCCTGCTGGCTGCCCAGACCCCGGACGGCGCGGCCCGCCAGGCATTGAGCGGTCTGGTCGACCGTCTCGACACCGTCGACGGTGTCGCGGCCGTCAAGGCGCCGCCCGCGACACCCGGGCAGGCGTTCTCCGTGATCACGGTGGTTCCGGACACCTCCCCGCAGTCGCAGGCGACCGGCGATCTGATCGAGCGTCTGCGCAAGGACGTGGTCCCCGCCGCCGAGCACGGGAACGCGCTGCGCGTGCACATCGGTGGGAGCACCGCGAGCAGCAACGACTTCGCCGACGCCCTGATCGCCAAGCTGCCACTGTTCGTCGCGATCATCGTCGTGCTGGGATTCCTGCTGCTGATGCTGGCGTTCCGCAGTGTGCTGGTGCCGCTGATCGGCGCGCTCACCAACCTGCTGACCCTGGGAGCCGCACTCGGGGCGATCGTACTGGTGTTCCAACACGGCTTCGGCAGCGAACTGCTCGGGGTCGGCTCCGCGGGGCCGATCGAATCCTTCGTCCCCATCCTCGTCATCGGTGTGATGTTCGGCCTGTCCATGGACTACCAGGTCTTCCTGGTCAGTCGCATGCACGAGGAATGGACGCGCACCCGGGACAATCACCGCGCGGTCCGCGTCGGTCAGGCGGAGACGGGGCAGGTGATCGTGGTCGCGGCGGCCATCATGTTCAGCGTGTTCGCGGCCTTCGCCGGTGGCGGCATGCGCGTCATCGCCACCTTCGGCGTCGGCCTGGCCGCGGCCATCGCCCTGGACGCGATCGTGGTGCGGATGATGTTGGTACCCGCGCTGATGCATCTGCTCGGTCGAGCCAACTGGTGGCTGCCGTCGTGGCTCGACAAGGTGATGCCGCGGATCTCCGTGGAAGGCGCGCACCAGGACGCGCCGACACCCGCGACCAGGGAGGCCCCGACGGCGCACGCCGGCCGCTGACACCCCGTCCACCGACGACTTGCCGCCCTTTCGGCCCTGGTCGGCACGGATGACATCCCGTGCCGGCCGGGGCCTGCGTACCGTGCAGGAGTGCGCATGATCACCACCGTCCGCGACTACCTCGCGGCACATCGTCGGGCCAAGGACGCGTTCCCTGGTGCGCTGCTCCTCGTGGTCTCGGTGTTCGCCTCGATGGCGGGGCCCTCCGGCTGGCACGGCCCGCGGGCCGCCCCGGTGCTGTGGACGGCGGCCGCCTGCGCGCCGCTGGTGTGGCGTAGCCGCGCGCCCGTCCTCGTGACCGTCGCCGTCGCCTCGGTGGAGGTCGTCCACCTCGCGTCGGCGCCGGGCCAACCGCTGGTACCGGGGGCGAGCCTGATCGCCCTTTACACTCTCGCGTCGCGTCTGCCCCGTCGACGGGCGTGGGTCATCGGCCTGGTGGTCACCGTCGCGCTGACCGTCGCCCTCGCCGCAAGCCGCTCCGACGAGGTCTTCGCGGCAGGGACGCTCGCCTCGTTCGACCTGCTGGTGCTGTCGGTCGCGCTCGGGGACCTCACCCGCTCGCGGCGCGCGCATCTCGCGGCACTGAGCAAGCGAGCCGAACAGGCCGAACGCACGCGTGACGACGAAGCCGCCCGCCGGGTCACCGCCGAGCGCGTGCGCATCGCGCGGGACCTGCACGATGTGGTGGCCCACCACATCACCCTCGTCAACGCCCAGGCGGGCGTCGCCCAGCACCTGGTGCGCACCGATGCCGAGGCCGCATACCAGGCGCTGGGCCAACTGAAGGACAACAGTCGGGCAGCTCTCGACGAACTACGCGCCACGGTCGGCTTGTTGCGTCAGGACGACGACGTATCGGAACCGCGCACGCCGGCCCCCACACTCGCCGACCTGGACGACCTGGCCGCGTCGTTCGTCCACACCGGCCTGCCGGTACAGGTCACGATCACCGGCGCCCTCCGGCCGGCGTACCCCTCGATCGAACTGGCTGCCTACCGGATCACCCAGGAGGCGCTGACCAACACCGCCAAACACGCCGGCCCGGGTGCAACCGCCCGGGTCCACCTCGACTACGGAGACACGGCGCTGCGGGTGGAGATCACCGACACCGGCAACGGAGTTCGCGCCGCCGACATGGCCGCCACGGACGGCCACGGCCTGATCGGCATGCGGGAACGCGCCGCCGCGTTCGGGGGCACCCTCACCGCCGGCCCCGGCCGGGGCGGGGGCTTCCGGGTCGTCGCGGAACTGCCCTTGCCCCAAGACCCGGGAGACGCCCGATGACCATCCGGATCCTCCTTGCCGACGATCAGGCGCTGCTGCGCGGCACCTTCAGGCTCCTCATCGACAGCCAGCCCGACATGGAGGTCGTCGCCGAAGCCTCCACCGGCGCGGAAGCCGTCGAGCGTGCCCGCGCCGCGTGCGCCGACGTCGTCCTGATGGACATCCGGATGCCCGTCCTGGACGGCATCGAGGCCACCCGGCTCATCGGCGCCGACGAGGACCTCGCGGGCGTCAAGATCCTGATCCTGACCACGTTCGAGGTGGACGAGCACGTCGTCGACGCGCTGCGCGCCGGAGCAAGCGGCTTCCTCGGCAAGGGCATCGACCCGCCCGAACTACTGGACGCCATCCGCACCGTAGCCGCCGGCGACGCACTGCTCTCGCCCACCGCCACCCGCCAACTCATCGCACGGGTCGTCGCCCAACCGGCCGCCGCCGACCCGCGCACCGCGCGCCGCCTGGAACTGCTCACCCCCCGCGAACGCGAGGTCACGACCCTCACGGCCCTCGGCCTGTCCAACAACGACATCGCCGCACGTCTGCACGTCACCCCCCTCACCGCCAAGACCCACGTCAACCGGGCCATGACCAAACTCGGCGCCCGCGACCGAGCACAACTCGTCGTCATCGCCTACCAAACCGGCCTGGTCACAGCCGGGATGTAACCCCCGCAGACCGGCCACGCGCGGGGCACACGCGCCGGCACGCGCCTTGGCCGGTCCGGGCGGGCGCAGTGTTCGTGTTGCCCACCCGGAAGCGGCACAACCCGGCGCGGCGCCCGTCCGGCAAGGCCCGAAGCCCCGCCGGGGGCCGGTGGCCCGTACCCGTGTCGAGGGTGAGGCGAGCAGTCGAGCCGGCCGCGGCTCCGGGTGGCACCGTGGCCGGCTCCTTGGCAACCGTTGCTACACGGCGGGGGATCCGCAATAGCCTCCCGTGAGGCAGGCCCGGAAGTTCAGATCCCTCAGGTTGGTGTAGTCGCGATCGAAGTTGCCGCCGTTCGCGGCGGTCGCGACGGGCGTCCAACCCTGGCCCTTCCAGCGGGCCTGAAGGATGACCCACCGGCCGTCCTTCGGGTTGAGATCGTAGAACGTTCCGTGGAAGCGCCCGTTGTAGTTGCCGCTGGAGTTCGGGTACCAGTTCCAGCAGACGTACACCTTGCCGGCGGAATTGGAGGTCACCACGGTCCGGCACGCGTCGCCCAGTGCCGAGGTGGCAGCGCCCGCTTCGGTCGCGGTGCCGGCAAAGCCCAGTGTCAGTGCGAGGGTCGCGGTCAGCGCCGCGACATGCCGCTTCTTGCCCTTGATGAACAACGTTTCTCCTGTGGGTCGTCGGGTCTTCGATGGGCGATCAAGGCTCGCCGGCCGTCTCGCCGCGGCGCGACGGCTCTCTCGTACGAAGGGTGGGTTCCCATCGGCGGGTCGCGATCCCCAGGCGGGGATCCGCTTCCCCAACGTCCCCCGTACGAGGTGAGTCGAGAACGAGCCTGACATCCATCGGTTTCGACCGCCATGCCCTTCACCGGCAGCCACAGGGTTCCGGCCATCGAGGATGGCGCAGCGTGGTGCGCTTTCATTTCACCGAGGCGGATCTACGCCGGGTCGCTCTCGCGCTCAACGCCCTGCTCGAAGTCGCCCTCGGTGTGCGCTACCCGATATCCGCACACGCACCCGGCCGAGATCACGTGGTCGCGGGCGGGACTTCGGGAATGGCGACAACGCGTCGGGGGAGCCTGGCTCCACGGGCGGGACTCCTCCAGGACCTGGACCCTCCGCAAGGAGGCGTATTCGACTCCTTCTGCCAACTCTCGGCTCCCGAGCCGAGCGCCGGTGTCGACCTCGCCATCCGTACCCCGACCCGGGAACCGGCGGACGAAATCGCCGCGTTGCCTCGCCGTCTCCGCGTACCTCTCCCGCGTCCGGGAGGCCGAGCCGTGCGGGGTGCGCCGGGGTGACGTCCACTGGGCGGAAACTTGCTTCCTCCAGCGCGCTCAGCATGGCGGCGCGCAACTTCCCGCCGACCTCGTCGAGCCCGTCCAGGAACAGCGCGATCCGTCCCTCCGCCGGCAGATCTCGCGCCCGGGCGACTCCGCCTCTGCCCCGGAACAGGGTGTACTCGCGGGCGAGTCGGCCCGCCACCCAGTCGGTCGGAAGCTCCTTTGCGGGGTCCCAACCGAACGGCGTGAGCATCACCGGCACGGGGATACGGGTCCGCCGCCTCGCGGTGCCTGAGCGCCTCCCGCAGGAGCAGCAGGGCGGCGGACGTCTTGCCCACCGCCGGCGAGCCCACGAGGAGCAGACGGCCCGAGGCCAAGCCGCCGTACACCGCGTGCAATTCGGGCAGGGTGCCCCCCTGGCGCAGATCGTCGAGGGTGACCGCCTTCAACCCGGGCAACGGGGTGAAACGGGCACGGCCCTTGTCGGCGATCGCCCCGTCGATCCGGCCTGCCACTTTGCGTTCGGACACCTGCCATCGCGTCGGAAGAGGCGCGGGTTCCAGGAGCCGCCGCAGCTTGGCTTCCTTCTCCCACTCACGATGCACGGCCTTGGCCGGCGAGTCGGCCGCGACGTCCAGTGGGGGCGCGGGGCGGCGGCCTGTTGCGTCAGGACGATTTTCCGGATGTACCCGGTGTTGGCCACGCTGTTGTTGTCGGCACGGGCGTCCCCGGTGTGGCTCACATGTATCGAGCCTGCGGGGGCGGGGTCGGCTCGGGTGTGGTCGGACACCGCCGGGGCGCCGTCGCGGGCGGTGGCATCGTCGGCCTGCTCGGCGGCTACCGCCGTCTCCCGCGTGGCGTCTGCGGTGTCGCGTCCTCCGGTGCCGGGATCACTCTCCGGGTCGGGGCGGCGGCCGGGCCATCTCACCATGGGGACGGAACCCCTCCCATCCTGTGGTCCTCTCGGTGTGGGTCGGCCGAAGCCGCCACCCGTACTCGCTTTGCTGCCGGGCCCGTTCGCAACGGCAGCACCGGTTCGCTCCACCCGGCAGCCGACGATACCCGCCCGTCTGCCCGCAACAGCATCGAATGAACTTCACCCGTACGCAAGGACATTGCCGCACGGCCACCGGATTCGGCCGCACGCCGCCGGCACGACGGCGACCGCGCACCGCCCGCCCCGGGGGCGCGCACTTCCCACCACCGCCCGCGTGCGCCTGGGCTGCGAATCGTATGCGTGTCCGACACCCCGGGTGGGTACCGAACACCGTGCAATGGGCCCGCTGTCGGGCCCACAGGGCCAGGCCGGGCCCGCCGGTGGCGGCACGCGCGCCGGCCGCGCCGAGTGCGGCGAAGGCCGGAACTCGGGCCTGTCCGTACGCAGTCGGGACGGGTATGGGAGACTCGCCGATCACCCCAGGAGGAACGCGTGTCTCTTTCATACCCCGAGTTCATCCCGGGCGCCGGAGCGAGCCTGGCAACGAGGAGCGTTCTCGCGGGCGAGAGCCGGATCCGCTGGGTACACCGCAAGCCGTCCCGGCAGCCGGCCGACAACGGGTGGCGCATCCTGGGCGACTCGGACACGGGCGAGTACCTGTCGAACGCGAAGAACTGGGCGCCCGTCGATTTCAACGAGCTCTGCGCCATCGAACCGGCCCTCATCGGCATCTACGACTTCCCGGTCGGGTCGGAACTCCAGTTCGTGCGTGAGGGCGGGGGAGTGTTGATCGTCGACGTCGAGTCGGGCCGCGAGGTCCCCCGGAGCGCGCTCTACGTGCCTCCGCAGCACCGGGCGGGGCCTCCGCCGCGCCGGGCGGGCGACGAGGGCTGATCGAACACGGGACACGTTCACCCTGCGCCGTGCCTTGCCTGCCTCGACCCCTTGCCGACGAAAGCGCGGTTGATCTCCGATGGACGTGGTACCCGACGGGATCGACGACCTCATCGTGTCGTTCCTGGGTGGCGACAACAGGGCCGGCGCGAGGCTGGTGGCCGCTGGACCGGTGAGTCTGCACCGTCTGATCGGCGCACTGGCGGTTCGGGTCGACCCGGGCCGGGACGCCCCGGGGGCAAGGGGGGAGCGCTGCGGCCGGGAGGAGTTCGAGCACCTCGACCGGTTGGAGCGGCTCCTGGTCCGCGCGTTTCCCGAGGCCCTGTTCGATGCGGTGGCGCACGACCGCACCCTCGAATCGGCGGTCATGCGGATGCTCAAGAGTGTCGACGATCCCCGCGCGGTGCCGATTCTCGAACGCGGGCTGCATCCCGACAGCGGGGCCCGCTGGTCGGCCCTGTGCGGTCTGGCCGTACACGGCACCGCCGATCACACGGAGGCCGTTGTCGACTGCCTGGACGACGCGAGCGAACTGACGCGGTCCGAAGCATTCGACGTGCTCGGGCGACTGGGGGACGCCCGCGCAATCGAACCCTTGCTGCGCAGACTGAGCGCCGACGATGCGCACACGGCGAGACGCGCCTCGGCGGCGCTGGACCGCATCGAGCGACGTATCGGCGGACCACTGGCACCGCCGGTCTGGCTCGACATGGGGCCGCGCGAGCTCACCACCGGGGGCGCGGCACCGTTCGGCGAACCGTGGCGCGTGATGGAGGGCTTGGTGGAGCGCGGGCGGACGGTCCGCGACGGTGAGGTGCTCGCGGTCCTGGAGAACGACTACGTCTCGACCGAGCTCACGGCTCCCGGGCCCGGCACGGTCACGGACGTTCGGATCTCGGTCGGCGACGAAGTGTCCGACGAGGTCGTGGCCGTCGTTCTCCAGACCCGGCGGCGCATCGGCTAGTGCCCCCGGCCATCGCCGAGAGCAGTCCGAAACGATCCGCCGATCGCGCGGCCACCAGGACGGGGCCGACCAGCGTTTCGTGCTTTCCCGGCCCCGCCCGGTGCAGGCCGAACCGGGGGGACACGCAGGCTCGGCGGCCGGACCGTGACACGGGTGGCGAGACGAGCGCCGGCAAGTCGAAGCATCGGTGCGGGGCTGCGCGCGCGGCCGGCGGACCGGGCGGGGCGGCCGCCCCGCCCGGGTTGTGCCGTCGGGTCAGTTGTCCTTCACCAGGGACGCGAGTGCCGCGTCCAGGAGTGCGGTTGCCTCCTGGGCCACCGGGCGCAGGGCCTCCAGGCCGGTGAAGGCGACCATCGTGTGCGGGTCGAGGGCCTGCACGAGGGTGTGGTCGCCTTCGCGACGGACGACCACATTGCACGGCAGCAGTAGGCCGATGGCCCGGTCGGCGGCGAGTGCGCGGTGCGCCAGCGGCGGGTTGCAGGCGCCGAGGATCAGATAGTCCTCCATGTCGTGGTCGAGCTTCGCCTTCAGCGTCGCGGTCACGTCGATCTCGGTGAGCACGCCGAAGCCCTGCGCGGCGAGTGCCTCGCGGACGGCCGCCACGGTGGTGGTGAAGTCGGAGTCCACGCGGACGGTGCGGTCGTAGGTCATTGCCGATCCTCTCGTTGCCTGTTTCCGCCGGACTTCCTCCGGCGTTTCACATACGGGTGGGGGTATCGGGTACCCTCGGGAGCAATATTACCCCTGGGGGTATTTTTCGAGGAGGATTCATGACGATCAGCCCGGACACCGGGACCGCACCCGCCGCAATCGGCTCGCCGGCCGCCCTCGGCCCGTTCGGACGTCTGGGGGTGTGGTCCGCGAGTCGCCTCCGCTTGGTCGCCCTCATGTGGTTCGCCGTGGTCGTCGGGCTGGGCGCCTTCGCACCGCAGGTCACGTCGGCCCTCGCGGGAGCCGGCTGGCAGGCCAACGGCAGCGAGTCCGTACAGGTGCGCGACCTGGCCCAACGGCACTTCGGCGGGAATGCCTCCACCGCGCTGCAAGTCGTCGTCGGCGCGGACCGGCCGGTCGACGATCCCGCGGTGCGAACCGTGATCGAACGGGCCACCGCACTGCTGCGCTCGGACCCGCGCATCGGTGACGTGATACCCCCGCAGCCCGGCACCGGAATCAGCCCGGACGGTCGTACCGCGGTCCTCCTGGCCGGCGCCGGCGTCGACAGCAACGACATGGTGCGGGCCGCCGACGACCTCAAAGGGCCGCTGGCCGCCCTGTCCACCGACGGCGTCACGGTCGACGCCACCGGATCCTCGGTGATGTGGAGCGACTTCAACACCGCCAACCACGACGCCATGATGAAGTCCGAGATGTTGTCGTGGCCGGTGACCCTCGCGATCCTGGTCCTGGCGTTCGGCTCGCTTGTCGCGGCCGGCCTGCCGCTGCTCCTGACGATGGCGGGACTCGCGGCGTCCGCCGGGGCGCTGGTGCTGCTCAACCACCTGACCCCGGTGTCGATCTGGGCGATGAACTTCGCGATGATGTTCGCCCTCGCGCTCGGCATCGACTACGCACTGTTCCTGGTCGTACGCTTCCGCGCCGCCCTGGCCGGACACGGCGACGCCCGGCGGGCCGTCGGCGAGACCATGGACACCGCCGGCAAGGCCGTGGCCCTCTCCGGCGCGACCGTCCTGGTGAGCCTCTCCGCCGTGATGCTGGTACCGGCGCCGGCGTTCCGCTCGATGGCGCTCGGGATCATGCTCGCGGTCGCCTTCGTCCTGGCCGCCACGCTCACGCTGCTGCCCGCGATCCTCGGACGGCTCGGCGACAGGGTCAACGCGGTCGCGCTGCCGTGGACCCGGCGGGCCGACAGCGCCGGATCACCGCGCTTCACGGCCTGGGGCGAGCGACTGTGGCGGCACCCGCTGCGCTATGGCGTACCCGCACTGGTGGTCCTGCTCGCACTCGCCGCACCGGTGATCGGGCTGCGCACCGCGATGCCCTCGATCTCCGTTGTTCCACCGGACTCGTCCGCACGTCAGGGCTACGTCGCCGTGCAACGCGCCTTCGGCCCCGGCGCACCCGGCATGGTGCAGATCCTCACGCCGACCGACCAGGCCGCGACCGTCGCGGCGGATGCGGCGACCGACCCGGGGATCGCCGCCGTACTGCCGCCGACCCCCGCGTCCGACGGGTCGAATCTGAGCCTGATCCAGGCCCTTCCCGGGGTCGACCCCTCCGACCCCGAACTCGCGGCCACCGTCGACCGCTTGCGTAGCGGGTTGGCGGACGACGCACTCGTCGGCGGCGCGGCGGTCGAAAACCTCGACCTGCAAGCCGCACTGGATGCCAAGACACCCCTGGTGATCGCCATCGTGATGGGCCTCGGCTTCCTACTGCTCGTCGTCGCCCTCCAAGCGCCCCTCGCGGCGCTGCTCGGCACCGTCACCAGCCTGCTGTCCACCGCCGCGGCCTTCGGCGTCGCGCGACTGATCTTCCAGGACGGCCACGGCGCCGGACTGCTCGGATTCGATCCACAGGGGTTCCTCGACGGCTGGGCACCGGTCTTCTTCTTCTCCATGATCTTCGCGATCGCCATGGACTACACGGTGTTCCTCTTGGCCTCGGCCAAGGAACAGGTCGAGAAGACCGGCGACCCTCGACGCGCCATGGTCGGCGCCCTCGCCCACTCGGGCCGCGTCGTCTTCGCCGCAGCGGCCGTCATGGTCGCCGTGTTCTTCACCTTCGCGCTGTCCGGACCGCTGCCGCCCAAGGAGATGGGCATCGTGCTGGGCGCGGCCGTACTGCTGGACGCCGCGCTGGTACGGCTGGTCCTCCTGCCGGTGCTGCTCCGGCTCTCCGGTCGGGCGGCGTGGTGGAGCCCGGCGTGGCTGCGCAAGGTCCTGCCGGACGTGCGCTTCTCGCACGACTGACGTCCCGCACTGCCGGGTCAAGATACCCCCCGGGGTACGATGTACGGGTGAATCGGTTGGGGAAGGAGTCCCGATGACGGTGGACGAAGAGGCGAGCCGCGCCGTCCTGAACCGGCTGCGCCGGGCCCAAGGACAACTCAACGCGGTCATCGCGATGGTCGAGGCGGGGCGCGACTGCAAGGACGTGGTCACCCAACTGGCCGCGGTTTCCAAGGCATTGGACCGCGCCGGGTTCAAGATCATCGCAAGTGGCATGCGCCAATGCCTGACCGAGAGCAATGGTGACGCGCCGCCGCTGAGCGAGGCCGAGTTGGAGAAACTCTTCCTGTCCCTCGCGTGAACCGGGCGCGTGGGAGCGCACAGCGCAGCGGATGTCGACACCCACGCGCTCGCCGGACGGATGAGCGGGCGGCCTTCACGAGGTACCCACGTTGCACGGTGAAGGCCGCCGGCGCGCCCCGAGCGGGGTCGCCTCCCACACCCGCGACCCCGCGGCCGGGGCGGCAGGAGCACACCCGAGTCGGAGTTCGCTCCGGGACGCGTCGGCTCCGTCAGGTGACGGCGAGGGCCGGCCTTCGGCCCCGGATCGCCCACGCGCGGGCGGTGAGCGGGATCGACCCGTCGGGCCGCGTGGGCACGGTCGCGCGAAGCGTGTCGCGCAACCGGTCCCGGCCGCGTGGAGCGAGGGCGGCGACGTAGCCGGGAGCGGGGCCCTGCCCGGCCAGGAACGGCTCCCACAGATCCGCGAAGTCGGCGAAGACGGTGGAGACCTCGATCGGGACGACAACCACGTCGACGAGCCCCGCCTTCGTCCACAGCGCGTGCAGGGGATCCGGTCGGCACACCGGGAACCGGCGGCCCTCGTCCAGCGCGGCAGCCGCCGGGTCCACCACGATCGCGGCGTCCCAGAACCGGCGCAGGAACGCCATGCCTTCGGCGTAGTCCCACACGTACGCGGCGACCAGCCCACCGGGCCGCACCACCCGGGCCGCCTCCGCCACCGCGGCATCCGGCGAGGGCAGAAAGTTCAGCACCAGCCCGCTGACGACCGCGTCGAACACCGCGTCGCCCAACGGCAGCGACTGCGCGTCGGCCACCACGAAGGAAGCCCGCGCGGGAGCGGCCTCCCGGGCCGAGACCACGAACCCTGTAGACCGTTCCAACCCCATCACCATCCGGGGCCGGCACCGGGCGGCCACCGTCGCCGTCAACGCTCCCGTACCGCAGCCCACATCCAGCCACCGCAGGCCGCTCCCGCAACCCAGCCACGCCACGAACTCATCCGCAACCAGGCGGCTCCACCGACCCATGTACAGCTCGTAGGCATCGCCGGTGGCCCACGAGTCGAACCGTTGCTCCGTCATGCCCACACGATCCCCCGACCGGGCCCGACCCGGGCCCGACCCGGGCCCGGACACGCCGGCACCCGCCCGGCATCGCCCATGGCCATGTGCCTGCGGGATCGGCCTGTCGGCGGGCGATGCGGCTGCCGGGCATCGTGGTGATGTCGGCGTGGCCCGGAGGCGGGCCGCGCCTGATTCGAGGCGAAGCAATGGTGCGCCGGTCGGCGAAGTGACGTGTCGGGAACGAGACTTGGAGAAGCTGTACCGGCGATGCCCGGTCGAGCAGGGTGTGGCGGCCGGGAGGTGACGGCTCGCGGAGCGATCGGCTTTTTCAGGCGCGTCGGAAGGTGGCGGTGGGGCCGGGAGTCACCGGTCGCACCGCGATAGGAGTCGTCATGGACGGGAACGGCGTTGCCGATCCGGCTTCGACCGGCGGGCGCTGTTCGGGGCGTCACGCGTTTCGGGGATTCGCCACTTTCGGCTGTTGCATGCTCGGGCAATCGCCGTGCTCGGGTGCGCCGAGGAACTGCTCGGCCCAGTTGCCCAGCTCCTCCAGGGCCGGCCGCAGGGCCTCCCCCGCAGGGGTGAGGCGGTAGGTGACGCGCAGCGGCGGGCCGGAGTCCACCTCGCGGCTCACCAGGCCGGCGTCGCCGAGTTCGGCGAGGCGGTCGGAGAGCATGCGCTCGCTGATTCCGCTGACGGCGCGGCCCAGTTCGGCGAAGCGGCCCGGGCCGTTCATCAGGCTGGCAAGGATGACGCCGTTCCAGCGCTTGCCCAGCAGGGCGAAGACGCCTTCCACCGTGCTGCCCGCTCGTGCGCACTGCCCCGCGTCCCCGTGCTGCCCCTTTGTCATGCGGCCATGTTAGCGCCCACCGTGCTTTGGCTGCGGAAAAGTAAGCTACTGTATTAATGTAAGCAGCTTACGAAGCTGATGCCCGGTGCCTCGACGCGCCGGTTTCACCGCATCCGCGCGCCCATCCCGAGGAGTGCCTGCCATGGCCGTTCTGCTGCACGTCGACTCGTCCCTGTTCCCGCTGGAGGGCTCCGGCTCCCGCCAACTCACCGACGCGTTCCGCAGGGTCTGGGAAGAGGCACACCCGCAGGGGAGCGTCATATACCGCGACCTGGCCGCCGCCCCCGTGCCGCACCTGGACGCCGCCACCGTCACCGCCGAGTCCGTTCCCGCGCTGCGCGAGGAACTCATCGCCGAATTCGAGAGGGCCGACGTCGTCCTCATCGGCGCTCCGATGTACAACTTCACGATCCCCTCGACCCTGAAGGCCTGGCTGGACCAGATCATCCTGGCGGGGCGGACCTTCGGCGAGGGCGTGGCGCCGTCCGGCAAGCGCGTCGTGGTCGCGGCCTCGCGCGGCGGCTCCTACCGCCCCGGCACCCCGCGGGCCGGCTTCGATTTCGACACCAACTACCTGGAAAAGGTGCTGGAAGGCGGGCTGGGCCTGGAGGTCGAAACCATCACGCGCGAACTGACGATGGCGCCCCGCAAACCCGCCATGGCCGACCTGGTGCCGCTGGCCGAGGAATCCGCGCGGCAGTCGCTGGAGCGCGCCGCCGAGTCCGCGCGGCGACACGCCGCGCTCCTGGCCTGACCGCCGGGCCTGCACGAAGCGGGTGGGCCCGGACAGTTGGCCGTCGTATGCGGGGAAGCGCCGGCTTCGGCACCGGCCTGCCGACGGCATCGTCCACGGTTGCGGCGGCGTCCAGCTCGAACGCCTCAAGGCTCGGCATGGCCGAACGCGGCGTCGATCCGGCCGCCCGCGACCGATCCGGCGTCCGCCTCATCGGCTGCACCGGCTCGGCCCTGCCCGGGTCCGCCTACCCTTGGGCCCGCGACCACGTCGGGTTTCCTGTTGTGCTGCCGGCTCGGTGCGGATCCGGCCTGCCCGGCTCCGACGGCAGCTCCGATGCCCCACACCGGGAGCATCGCGGTGTCCGGGACGGCGCAGCGCGTGCCGCGCCGTCCCGGGAGCCGGTGAGGCGAGGGATCGCGGCTACTCCGCGTAGGGCTGGTCGGTTCCCTGGGCGCTGTAGCCCAGACTCCAGACGTAGCCGTCCGGGTCGGCGAAGGTGCCGCCGTAGCCGCCCCACGGCAGGGCACCGGCGGGGTTGAGGATCGTGGCGCCGGCCTTCCCGGCCTCCGCCATGATCTCGTCGACCCGTGCCTCACTGCGGACGACGTAGGTCAGAACCAGCCCGCTGAAGCCGCTGCCTTCCGGGTCCGTGCCCACCTGGCCGGCCAGACCCTCGCGAGCGTAGAAGCCGACCGGCGAAGCGCCGTCCGACTCGAAGAACACCGAGATGCCGTAGTCGTTCGCGATCTTCCAGCCGAGTCCCTCGGTGTAGAACTGCTTGGCCCGGTCCATGTCACGGACACCGAGGAGGATCGAGCTGACGTGCGCCTTCATGTCTTGCCCCTTGCACCGTAGATGTATACCTGCCGGACATCCGGGCCGGGGCCCCGATGTGCGGTGGTTGCCATGACCACCACGCTAGGGGCTGGGTGGCGGGTGGGGCTTCTCGAATCCTGATCGGTCTTGGGACCCGTCACGCACGCGTCCGCGCCGTCGGCTGTCCGCCTCGCCCTGGCGATGGTCTCCCGGTCCGGACTCCCGCCGTCGTCCGGCGCTGACCTGCCGACGGGGTGTCCAGCAGCGGAATCGAGCCTTGTCATCTCGGCACGCGACCGATAGGACTGTCCGCGTGTCTGATCATCGGAACTTTGCACGCTCCGCCATGGCGGCATCCTCGGTCGTGATCGCTGCTTGTGCGGTTGCCGTGGCGATCAAGGTGGTGGAGACCGACTTCAGCCCTGCCCCGCCACCGCGCCTCATGGACCCCGGATCGGTGGAGCGGCGACTCGCCGATCAGCTCCAGGGTTACCGGGACACGCCGGTGACGAGAGTGAGTTGCCCCGCTTCCATCGTGGTCAAGGTGGGCAGCAAGTTCACCTGTCACTTCTGGGACGGGCGCATGGGGACGGTGCCGGTCACGATCTCGACCGACCAGGGCGACATCGACGTGGGCAACCCGACACGGTTCTGATCGCGGGGTACCGCCTCCCCGCCGACCGCCGCCCCTTTGCTCGCCACCCCCACCCCGAGGGCCTCGGCGCCGGCAAGGCTGAGCTTGAGTCCTTCGACCCCACCGAGCCGGCCTTCTCGTTCGGCTTCGGCGATGCGGGCGATGAAGGTAGTCGCGATTTCCTCGATGACGGATCCCGTTCGGGGACGCGGTCCGGCTGCGGCTCGGTGGAGCGGAAGCATGATGGTGGCCGGGTGGACGGTGTTCTCGGAACTGCCGGGGCAATACTCGTAGTCGGGTCGAGCGCCCACCGCCGATGCGGCCATCGACATCGACATCGACATCGGTCTCGTCGCTCGGGCGCAGGGCCACGACCTTGCCGGTCGACGACCCGGGCGCGTACTTGGAACGGAGCGTCGACCGGAGGTGTCGATCCTGCGGATGCTTCAGCGGCAGGCCGTGCGCGACGCAGGGCTCCCATACGACCTCCAACGTCCGAGGCGCGGCGTCGAGCGTGGCCGGGACGTGCAACTTCCCACCCTGTCGGGGCGGTTCCACGTCCTCGGGCCGCAGCACCACCCACACGTCCTCGGTGCCGCGTCGCCACTCGGCAGGCAACGCCCGTGTGGGGGCGACGCATCCGTCGCCCGGCTCGATCACGGCTCGGGGCGTCGTGGAAGATCGGATCCGGCCGGCCGAACAGGAGATGGTTGCGCTCCCACGCGCCCCGCCCTCCGCGCGAGTTCCGCTGCCGGGGGAACAGCCCCGGGGGCACTGCTTTTTGCGGGAGGCGGTACAACGCAGGTACAGACGCTGCCACGGTGCGCTCCCTGAGTCGAATCCGTGGCGTCGCACTCGAGAATCCCGGAGGCGGCCGGGCTCGGCGTCGGCGATTCGCACAGGATCGGAGATCGTTCTTCGTGCGCGGCGACGATCCCTCGGTTTCCGGCCACTGCCTACCGTGATCGTCCGCAGCGGCGCATGCCGCCGCGTTCCGAGGAGGTTTCCCGTGACGAGACGATCCGAATTGCCGGGTACGCCGCCGACAGGCCGCCGATGGGCACCGGGCGCCGGGTCGGGTGCGCTGCGCGGCACCGGGCACGCCGTGGCCGGGTATTTCCCGGTTTCCGGGCGTTTCCCGGTCGCCGAGTGCTTCGCGTTCGCCGGGTGTTTCCCGGGAGGCGCGCGATGAGACGCGTCTCGCGTGGGGTCGTGGGGACCCTCGTCCTGGGTCTGCTCGCCGCCGGATGCGGTGGGAGCGATGGGGGCGCCGGCGGCGACGGCGATACGCTGACCGTCGGGGTCGTCGCCGATCCCGGTGGCCTGAATCCGCTCACCGCGCTGAACGCGAGCGCGTTCATGCTGAACCGCTTCTCCTACGACGGGCTGCTCAACATCCAGCCCGACGGGCGCATCGTCTCCGGCGTCGCCGAGAAGTGGACGTCCGATGCGACCACCGCGAGCTTCACCCTCAAGCGCGGCGTGACGTGCGACGACGGTACGCCGTTGACCGCCTCCGCGATCGCGGCGCAGTACGCCTACATCGCCGAGCCGGCCAACGCGTCGCCCATGCTCGGCATGATCGTGCCCACCGGCCTCACCGTCTCCGCCGACGACGCCGCCGGTACCTTGACGTTCAAGACGCCGGAGCCCACTCCCTTCCTGCTGCGCAACGCCGCGACGCTGCAACTGGTGTGTCCCTCCGGCATGCGTGCGCAGGGCAGGCTGGACCAGGCCTCGGACGGCACCGGACCCTACCGGCTGACCGAGGCGGTACCGGGCGACCACTTCACCTTCACCAAGCGACAGGGCTACACCTGGGGCCCCGACGGCGTGGACAACGCCCGCACCCCGAACCGAGTGGTCTTCAAGGTGATCGGCAACGAGTCCACCCGGACCAATTTGCTCCTGGGCGGCCAGTTGGACGTCACGACGGTGGTCGGCCCCGATCGATCCCGGCTGGCCGCGGCCGGGATCGAGTCCACGGCCATGCAGGACCCGCTCGGCCAGTTGTTGTTCAACGAGGATCCGAACCGGGTCACCGCCGATCCGCAGGTGCGTCGGGCGCTGGTCACGGCGATCGACCTCCGGCAACTCGGCGCGGTCGCCACCGGCGGCAAGGGTGTGCGGCCGACCCGACTGGGCACCGCGATGTCCCCGCCCTGTCCGACCGACTCCGTCACCGCCAACCTGCCGACGCACGACGTGGACCGCGCCGCCGAGATGCTGAGCACCGCCGGGTGGAAGAAGTCCGGTGGGTACTGGACCAAGAACGGGCGGCAACTGTCCATCGCCGTGCCCTACCCGGGCCTGTCCGGCACCCAGGTCGTCGCGGCGGCCGAGCTGGCGGTCAAGCAGTGGAAGTCGTTCGGCGTGAAGGTGACCCTCCAGCCGACCACACCGGCGACGAAGGTGTCCACACTGATGACCGGTGAGTGGGACGTGGCGTGGGCGCCACTGTCACTGAGCACACCCGACCAGATGCTCCCGTTCTACTCCGGGACCAAGCCGCCCGAGGGCCTCAACTTCGGTTCCGTGCAGAACCCGGAGTACGAGCGCCTGACCGCGCTCGCGATGGCCAAGCCGGACACCGCCGGCTGCGCCGAATGGACCGCGGCGGAGGAGGAGTTGATGAAGCGGATCGATGTGATCACCTTCGTGGACAGCAACGTCCCCTACTTCACCCGGGGCTACACGTTCGAGGTCGACGGCGGCGGTTTCCTGCCCACATCCCTGCACCGCACCGACGCGCGCTGACGCCCGTTCGGCGGCCGACCCGCGCGCACCTCACCCGCCCGCACCACCCGGGGCCGCCGACGTGTGCTCGCCCGCAGGCGCCCGGGCGGATGAGGGTGCGGAAACGGGGGTCGTCCGACCGGACGACCCCCGCGGCTCGCGACGCTCCCGTACCGCGGCCCGAAGCAGTCCCACCGGCCCGAATGGGATCACCCTTGGCCACTGCTTGTCATCGCGGCAACCGCACAAGCACGACGTTCGCCGACGCTGATTCCGGCTCGGGTCAGGCGCAGGGGGCACCAGGGTAGCCAGGGCCTCCGGGCGGGCCGGAAGGCTTCCAGGAGGAGATGACGTCGTTCATGGACGAGCCACCGATCGGCGTTGCCGCGAGGTTGGGGATACCGCTGTAGCCGGGTATCAGGATGCCGCGGCCCTGGTAGTTGTTGTGTTCGAAGAAGCAGATCGGCGTGGGGGTGGGATTCACGATGGACGAGATGGTGTCCTGATAGCCGGGGCCGACCCCTTTGAGAGCGTCGGACACGGTGGTCGGGACGAGGGTCACACAGTTCTGCTGGCCCGCGTCCCTGCAGACGGTGATTTTGGTTGGGGTGGCCATTGTCCCCGCGTTGCCACCGGAGGCGGCCGCGGTGCCGGTGACGGCGCCGATGATGCCAACCGTCAGTGCGAGACATGCGGTGGCGCTGAAGAGTGGGTTCTTGATGACGCGCATGAGGTGCCTACTCCTTGGGTTCGAGACCGCCCACCGGTGTACTTCCGACAGACGGTGGTCGGCCGACTGCGATCGCCCGGGCATATCCGGATCGTCGACTTCTAGACCGGGTACGCACCTCGGATGTGACAAGTCGGGGACGAGACAAGGCCGTTGCGGTTCGCGATCCGCAGGTGGACCATCTTGCGGTCGAGCGCGACGGCCCGTCGTCGGTCCCTTCTCGCGCCCGGTCGTCTCGAATGGAGAGGCACTCGCCGGGTGGCCTGCGCCGCCACTACCGCTTGCGGCGCGAAGTCGCTCCCACGAAGCGGCAGTTCGGCATCGAGCGATCGGGGCGCCCCGGGCGGAGGTTGCCGGTCAGTCGGTTCGGTGTGACGGCCCGTAGAGGTCGTCGAGGCGGAGCGGTGCGGGCGGGGGCAGGGGCGGCGCGCCGTCCGTGGCCCGGCAGGACCGGAGGAAGTAGGCGAGCAGGCGGCGCGAGGCGGCCAGGGACACCTCCGGGGACTGTTGCACGACGCCGCTGTTCGCCAGGAGCAGGAGGGTGACGTCGCTGGGATCGAAGTCCTTGCGCAACTGCCCTGTGTTCTTCGCGCGTTGCACCAGCCTGGCGAGTCCCGCCTCGGCGCGGGCGCGCTCGCGACGAAGGTCGGGATCGTCGGGGGACTCGCCGAGGAACGCCGCGCTGAACCCGCGGTCCTCGGCCTGCATCCTGCACACCTTGGCGAGGGCGGAGCAGAAACCGCGCCAGGGATCGTCGTCCCGCAGGGCCTCGTCCAAGGCCCCGGAGCACTCGGTGAGCTGCTCGGAGAACGCCGCGGCGATCAGCGAGCCCCGGGTCGGGAAGTGCCGGTAGAGGGTGGCGGCGCCGACGCCGGCCCGGCGGGCGATGGTGCTGGAGGGTACGTCGGTGCCGTTGAGGGCGTATGCCTCGCGGGCGGCCCGGAGGAGCCGGGCGCGGTTGTGCCGGGCGTCGGCTCGCTGCTCCCGGACGGCGGTCTCGGCGGCGGGCGAGGACTGGTTTCGAGACGGCTGAACAGGCATGTCTCTCACTTAACCACAAATGGAAGAGGTCGTCCGTTTAGCGGGTTAGCGTGATCCGGTGCCGCGACATCGAGGTCACCGAGGTCACCGAGGATGTCCGAGCCTCGTTGTCCGGCAGCCACTTCCCCTTCTTTCATGCGCGACAAGGCGCGACGAGGAGACATCATGCGTGCAGTGGAGATCACCGAATTCGGTGGCCCGGAGAACCTCAAGCCGGTCGACCGACCGGACCCGACCGCCGAGCCGGGCCATGCCGTATTGGCGGTGGCAGCGGCCGGGGTCGGCTTCTTCGATGTCCTGCTACGGCAGGGTGCCAAGCCCGATGTCGGCACCGGCGCCGTACCCGGGCTGGAGGTGGCCGGCACGGTCGTCGAGGTCGGTTCGGGGGACGACGCCGGGTGGGTGGGACGCCGGGTCTTCGCGACGACCGGACACGGCGGCGGCTACAGCGACCGCGCCATGGTGCCCGTCGAGTCTCTCGTGGAACTGCCGGAGGACGTCTCGTTCCATGACGCGGTAGCGCTCGGGGTGAATTCCCTGGTCGCCGCGGCAAGCGTGGAAAGGGCCGACGTCAAGGCGGGCGAGCGGGTGCTCGTCCGCGGCGCCGGTGGCGGGATCGGCGTGCTCACCACCCAACTCGCGGCCGCTCGGGGTGCGACGGTGATCGCCTCCGTTCCCGACCGGTCCGTTGCGCAGCGGCTGTACGACCTGGGGGCCGCGGAAGTCGTGGGCGTGGACGCGGTCGACCCGGGCCCGGACGGCCGCTATGACGCCGTCATCGACATCGTCGCCGGTTCCGACGTGGCCGACTTCATTCCCCTGCTGCGCCCGAACGGCAGGTACGTGATCAGTGGTGTCGTCGCGGGTGCCCCCACTCCCGACTTCGGCATGGCGCTGTTCGCGAACTTCCAGCAGTCCTGGACCATTTCGGCCCTCAGTCTCTCCAGTGCGCCGTCGAAGACCGCCGCCGAGACCTTCGCACTCGTCTTCGCCGACGTGCGCGAAGGCCGACTGGAGCCGGTGCTGCACGGCACCTTCCCGCTGGACGAAGCCGCGGCCGCGCACACTCTGCTGGAGTCCCGCGCCGTCTTCGGCAAGATCGTTCTGACCGTCTGATTCGGCGGAACGATCAGTGTTCGTGTCGGGTCACCAGCGCACCGGGAGGGCCTGCAGCTTGAGCACCCGCAGGCCCTCCGACCACACCAACTCCTCGACCGGAACGGCCAGGTCGAGGTCCGGCAGACGGCGTAGCACGGCCTCGAACGCGACCCGCAGTTCGAGCCGGGCAAGGTGCACGCCCAGGCAGTGGTGCGGCCCGTGGCCGAACGCGATGTGGCTGGGCGGGTCGACGCGGGTGATGTCGAAGGTGTCCGGGTCGACGAACCGGGCCGGGTCGTGGTTGGCGGCGCCGAACGGCGCGATGACCCCCTCGTGCGGCTTGACCCGGACGCCGCCGAGCTCGATCTCGGTGGTGGCGATGCGCGGGGTGCCCCCGGAGCCGGGCGGCACGTACCGCAGGATCTCCTCGACGGCGGCGTCCAGGCGCTCGGGCTCGGCACGCAGCAGGGCGAGTTGTTCGGGGTGGGTGAGCAGCGTGTAGAGGCCGCGGGTGAACACGGTGGCGGTGGTCTCGTGGCCGGCGGAGATCAAAGCCCGGACGAGTTGTACGAGTTCGTGCTCGCTCAGCCGGTCGTCCTGGTCGCGGGCGCTGACCAGGGCGTCCAGGAGGTCGCCCGCATCCCCGTCGTCGCCCGTGCCGTCGGCCCCGCCGGCGCTTCGCCGTGCCGCGATCAACGTACCCACGTAGTCGACGTACTCGCGTTGCGCCGCGAGCATCTCGTCGCGCGTCCAGCGGGTGAGCGACAGCCCCATTTCGGTCCAGCGCCGGAAGTCGGCCGCGTCGTCGTCCGGAATGCCGAGCAGTTCGGAGATGATCCGGATGGGCAGCGGGAGCGCGAATCCCTCGTACAGGTCGCCGGTCCGCCCCGGGTCGGCAACGAAGTCGTCGAGGAGCCGCTCGGCGACCGCCCGAACCCGCGGCTCCCACGTACGGATCCGGCGCGGTGTGAAGGCGCCCTGCACGATCCGCCGGATCCGGGTGTGCTCCGGCGGGTCCATGCCGACGATCATGTCCTTGACGAGCGACGCGTCGAAGCCGGTGGCCAGTCGCGGGGCGCCGGCGCGGGACAGGTCACGGCTGAAGCGCGGGTCGTCGAGGACGGTCAGGATGTCCTGGTATCGACTGGCCAGCCACGCTCGGTCCCCGGACGGCAGGATCACCGGTGCGACGGGGCAGCCTGCGCGCAGTTCGCGGTACTGCTCGGGCTGGGTGCCGCCGGGTCCGCCGGCGAACGGGAAGTGCAGTGTGGCGTCGTCGAGTTCCATCCCTACCCCCGTAAATTTCCAGAACACGTTCTCATTTCCTGTCGAGAATGGTCGAGTCGCCGCGTCGATACAAGGGCCACCACATGAACGCGCGGGTGAACAAGAGTTCGATGACGCCAGGCTTTGCCCGAGGCCCGTCCCCGTCGGCGCCCGCATCCGCATCCGCAGGGGGCTCCTCCCGTCCGCCCTTCACAAGGGTGATCGCAGGCGTACTCCGCACGCCGAGGCGGGGGACCGTGCGACTCCCGGATGGCCAACGGGGCCGACACAAGTCCACGCAATACACAGGGTGACGCATATTCACCGTATAGTGACCGACGGTCGTCACTCGTGACCGTGTGCCGTGCGCCGACGACGCCTGCGGGGAGGCTCGCCGACCGACCGGCGTCTTCCCGGAGCGGCGCCGGCCTCGGCTGATCGTTGCCCAATGGTGGGCGCCGCCCCGGTGGACCGCAGCGTTGATACAAGAATGGAGCAGCCGATGGGGATCGTCGTCCGCAGGCTCTCGGCGGTGGTCGCCGCCGCGTTGCTCGCCACGTTGTCGAGCGGTTGTTCCGACAGTGGTGGAGGGTCGTCGTCTTCGAAGTCCTCCGCTCCAGGTACGGGCACGGCGTCCGCGGGTGCGGCCACGGTCACCACCCGATCGGGTTCACTGGGCAAGATCCTGGTCGACTCCACCGGCCGAACCCTCTACCTGTTCGAAGCCGACACCTCGGGTACGTCGACCTGTTCCGGCGACTGCGCCGTCGCGTGGCCGCCACTGCTCGCACCCGGACAACCAACCGCGGGCGGGGACGCCAAGGCCGACCTGCTCGGCATCACGACGCGGGGCGACGGCGGTCGGGAGGTCACCTACAACGGCCACCCTCTGTACCTCTACCAAGGTGACCGGCAACCCGGCGACACCAACGGCCAGGGGCTCGATCAGTTCGGCGCCAAGTGGTACGTCCTGGGCCCGGACGGAAACAAGGTGACGACCTCCCCGAAGAGCACCAACAGCAGCGGCGGCGGCTACTGACCGTGCGGCGTCCGAGAGTCGCGGTGCCGAGGGTACGCGCGGGCCCCGGCCCAGGTCAGCGGTGGAGCGTGAGCCGGTCGTCGGGCTCCGCTCGCACCTCGGTCCCGAACGGGTGGCCGGCCCGGGTCAGTGTTGCCGCGAGCCACTCGACGTCGACGCGCGCGGCCCGCCGCAGACGCATCTTGACGGCACGCAGCGGCGCCATGCGCAGGCCGACCAGCTCTCCCGTGTCGCTTGCCACGGTGGCGAAGTACAGGAGCCGCAGGTCGTCGCGGTAGGACTCGTAGCCGCGGATGCCCTCGTAGTCGTCGACGCAGTCGCCGCAGCCGTACAGGATCAGCTTGTTCCGGTACACGTGGATCGCTCGCGGGTGGTGCGAGGAGTGGCCGTGCACGACGTCGACGCCGCCGTCGATCAGCCGGCGCGCGTATCGGGTCTGCGCGGGCTCGATGTCGTGGCCCCAATTCGAGCCCCAGTGCAGGGACGTGACCACGACGTCGCCCGGGCGTTTCACCCGCCCCACCCGTTCGAGGAGTTCCGCGACGTTCCGCTCCGATCCCTCGTGCGTGAAGTCGACGCCGGAGCGGTTGGCGGTCGCGGCCCAACCGGGCGGCACCCCGCTGGACGGCATGCCCTGGGCGAAGACCACCACCCGCCCGTCCTCCCCGACGGGCACCACCGCGGCACGCCGGGCCTCCTCCAGGTCGCTTCCCGCGCCGGCGGTGCGCAGCCCGGCCCCGTGCAGCGCGTCGAGGGTGTCCGCCAGACCCGTGCGGCCGAAGTCGAGGACGTGGTTGTTCGCCAGGACGCACACGTCCGGCCGGACCGCCTCCAGGCACGGGATGTTGTCGGGGTGCATCCGGTAGTGCACGGCCTTGAACGGCTCGAAGTCGTCGCAGGTGGTGATGCCGGTCTCCAGGTTCACGACCCGGGCGTCGGGCGCCTCGGCATCGAGGACGTCCAGCGCATCGCCCCAGGGCCAACGGAATCCCACCGGTCGCGGAATCGACCCGTTGGCCTCCTCCGCCAATCGCACGTACTCGCCCGCGTCACGGACGAAGCCCTCGCGCAGCGACGGATCCCCCGGGTGGGGAAGAATCCCGTCGATGCCGCGGCCCAGCATCACGTCTCCGCACAGACACAGCGTCACGTGGCGATTCCTCATGCTTCCAGGGTTCCACCACCGGGCAAGCCGTCCCGGGACCATCACCGCCGCGCAAGCCGTCCCGGGACCATCACCGCGCAAGCCGTCCCGGGTCCATCGCCGAATACGGCGTCGCACCGGCCGCCCGAGACGACGGCGGGGAACTGCTCCATCGGTGGATCGGCCGCAACCGTGCCCGACATTGATAGTTGATTCAGTGGCGCAACTATGTTTCCCTGGGGCGACCGCCGAGCCGGGCTCGCCGGTCGCCCCGGGCGCAGACAGGGAGAGACGCCGTGGAGGATTCGATTCGCACGTGGCTGGAAAAGCACATGGGCCGCGTCACGAGGCTGGAGCGCCAGGCCAGGTGGCGGCCCGTGTGGTTCGCCGACGTCGACAGCGGCGCCGAGTCGCGCGCCCTGTGCGTGCGTGGCGACCGTACCGACTACCCGGGCATCTTTCCGCTGGAGCACGAGATGCTCGTCCAGCGACTGCTCCACGACCGAGGCGTGCGCGTCGCCGCGGTGCACGGATGGATCGACCAACCCCGGGCGTACGTGATGGACCGGGTGCCGGGTCGGTCCGATTTCGCCGAGTGCACCCCGCAACAGCGCGACGCGGTGATGGACGACTACATCGACATCCTCGCGGACCTGCACGCGCTCGACGTGCGGCCGTTCGAGGCGGCCGGCGTGCGGCGCGACGGCATGGGTGCCTACGAGCGCTGGTACCGCTCGTCGAAGAAGCGGCCCGACCCCTTCCTGGAGTACTGCCTGGCCTGGCTGAGGCGTCATCCGCTGGACACCCGCGGCCGGGACTCGGTCATCGTCTGGGACTCCGGCCAGTTCCACCAGGACGGGCAGCGGGTCACGGCGGTACTCGACCTCGAACTGGCCCATCTCGGCGACCCGTTGATGGATCTCGCGGCCATGCGCATGCGCGACACCGTGATCGGCTACGGCGACTTCCGCCGACTGTACGCGAGGTACGAGGAGCGCTCGGGGACCGCGGTGGACCTGGAGGCGCTCCAGCACCACCACTTCGCGTTCACCCTGTCGAACCAACTCGCCTTCCACCACGCGCTCGCCGACCCGCCGCCCGGCTCGGACTACATGACCAACCTGCAGTGGTGCCACGAGACCAATCTGTTCGCGGTCGAGGCATTGGCGGACCACCTCGGAATCGCACTGGAGCCGGTCGCCCTGCCCGAGCCGCAGGTGTCGCCGGCCGCGGTGCCAGGCCGCCACCTGGTCGAGTCGCTGCGCTCCGGCGACTACGAACAGCGCCGCCTGTTCCGCCTGGCCCGACACATCCGGCGTGTCGACGAGATCGGACGCGAGTGCGACGAGGCGAACCTCGACGACCTCGCCGCCGTCCTTGGGCACCGCCCCGGGACCTGGCAGGAGGGGGACGCCGACCTGGAGGCGTTCGTTCTCGCCGACGACGGCAGGTCCGACCACGCCCTCGTCCGACTCTTCCACCGTCGCCTGTGGCGCGCCCACCAGACGCTCGGCCCCGCCGGCTCGGCAATGGCCACACACCACCCTCTCCAGTCGTGGTGACGCGGCCGCCCAAGCGGCACGATCCCGCTCGTTCCCTGCCCGTCCCCGCCCCCTTTCCTGGGAGGAATTCGCCATCGTGAACGACCGCGAGAAGCGCGCCCGCACCGTCGCCGACTTCTGGAAGGGCGTCGACACCCACGACTGGGACCTCGTGGCCTCCACGCTCGCCGACGACTTCGTGCGCGTGGGCATGCGCGACAACGAGGAGGACACCTGCCGCGGGAAGGACGCCTACACGGCGTTCGTGTCCGGGGTGATCGGCCGCACGCAGACGCACGAACTGCGCTCCCGTTTCACGTTCCTGAGCGAGGACGGCCGCCACGCGTTCAACGAGGCCGTCGAGATCATCACCTACGCGCCGGGCGAGGAACCCCTGGCGATGCGCTTCGCGAACCACCTCGAACTCGACGACGACGGCCTGATCAGCAGGCTCGACATCTTCTGGAAGACCCCGCCGGTCATGCCGCCGGACTGGATCACCGTCGACTCCGTCATCGGCGAGCGCAAGGCCGACGCGTGAGCGCCGCCGCGGCGGGGACCCCGCAGGAGAACGCACCTCCTCTGGGGCCGTCGTCGGCCGGGCTCGACGGGCGCGTCGCCGTCGTCACCGGAGCCGCCCGCGGCATCGGTGCCGCGACCGCGGTCGCGCTCGCGCGGTTCGGGGCGGACGTGGCGATCTGCGACCGTGACGTCGCGGGAATGGAGCGGACCGCCGACGAGGTGCGGGCGGCCGGACGGCGGGTGCCGGTTCGTGAACCGGACGTGCGGGACGGCGCCGGCGTCGAACACTTCCTCACCGACAGCCGGGACGCGCTCGGCCCCCGGACACCCTGGTCAACAACGCCGGCGGCGGGTTCCGGGCGCCGTTCCAGGACGTCACGGCCAAGGGCCGGGGGGCGCTGGTCGACGAGAACTTCACCTCCGTCACGCACGTCGTGCGCCACGGCGTGCCGCTGATGAACGACGGCGGCTCCATCGTCAACGTCACCACCGTGGAGGCGTTCCGGGCCGCCCCCGGCTTCGCCGTCCACGCGGCGATGAAGGCGGCGGTGGAACAGCTCACCCGATCCCTGGCCCTGGAACTGTCGCAGCGCCGAATCCGGGTGAACTGCCTTGCCCCGGACGCGATTCCCACGCCCGGTGACGCCGGCCTCGGCGCGACCGTGCCGCACGACGGCGGCGAGGACTACGAGGCGTACGCGGCGAAGGTCCCGCTCGGATTCGGGACGACCGACGACTGCGCGGCGGCGATCGTCTTCCTCGCGAGCGACATGTCCCGGTTCATCACCGGGACGACGCTGCACGTCGACGGCGGGTCGCCGGCCGCGTCCGGCTGGACGCGCCGTGCGAACGGAACGTTCATGTTCTGACGCCGGATCAACCGTCCGCCATGGCGGACAGCGCCTGGGCCAGCCGTTCCAGCAACAGCGGGAGCACATCTCGGTCGGCGGGGCTCCAGGGCGCGGCCGCCTCGCCCAACAGCCGTGCCCACGCTTGCCAGATGTCGCGCAGCGTGGACGCTCCCGAGGCGGTGAGTTCCAAGGTGGCCGCGCGTGCGTCCCGAGGGTCGGGTGTGCGTTCGACCAGGCCGGCGGCGACCAGGTCGGTCACCTGTCGGCTGAGCGTCGTGCGACCCATTCCCATCTGGTCCGCCAGGTCGCTGAGACGGATCGGCTGGAAGTCCCCGATCCGGGTCAGCGCCAGCACCAGGTGGGTGGGCACGTCGACCCGTGCCTCCCGGCCGACCCGTTCCAGCAGACGTTCGTCCCGGGCCGCCCGCACCAGGTCACGCAGCGGCGGAACGAGCGCGGCCAGCCAGGTCGCCTCGCCGATGTCCGGCGGCGTCTCGGGCCCCGGAGCGGTGTTCCCGTCGTCGATCATCCGTGCCCTGTCCCGTGCGGTCTCCTACGGCCGCGACCATCGTAGCGATGTGGTTGCGCCATGAACGCAACTTGATCGGCGGAGCGCCCGTGCCGCCGCACGCGACCACCGGAGCCCGCCCGACCCGTTCTCCGGAGGACCGCATGACACACCGGCAACCGAGGATCGGCGAAGCCGACGGCACCGACACCCCACCGGGCGCGGCCCGCGCGCCGTCCGCGACGCCGGGACACTGTGGGAGTTGGTGGAACGTCGCGCGGCGGCGTCGCCGGACACCCCGATGCTGCTGGATGCCGACGACCGCAGGTTCACGTTCCGCGAGATCCGCGACCGGGCCGAGCGGGTCGCCGCCGGCTATGGTGCAGAAGATCCCCGAGCAACTCGAGATCGTCGACGCGTTGCCGCGCAACGACACCCTGCGCATGGTCCTCAAGTACCGACTGCGCGACGAGTACGCCGCGAAGCCCTGGACCCCGCACCACCCCTGACGACGAGGACATCGGCGGCAACTGCGGCTTCTCCCTCGCCCCGCTCAAGGCCCGGGACGCCGACTACACGCGCCGGATGACGGCCAAGGTCGAGGGCATGGCCCTGCCGGCACTGGAGAACGGCATCGACTGGAGCTGGGAGACCGCCGTAGGCTGATTGGTGGTGGCCAGTGCGTGCGGGCGCGTCCGACGCACGGATCCGGGCCGCGCGCAGTCTGCGGATCGCCTGTTCGGCCCCGGTGAAAGCGCGGTGAAAGGACATCGATGACTCAGCCGTCGAAGGCCGCGTCCTCGCGCGGTCGTGGCCGTCCGCCGCGACTGTCCCGCGAGAAGATCGTCGATGCCGCCGTGGCACTGGTGTACGAGGATCCGGGCATGCCGCTGACGGTCAAGCGGGTCGCGGAAGCCGCCGACTCGGCGCCGATGGCGCTGTACCGGTACTTCCCCGACCGGGACGACCTCCTCCACGCGGTGGCCGACCGGGTGGCGTCCGACATGCGGTTCGACAAGCCGACGGGCGCGACCTGGCAGGAGCGGTTGCGCGGCTGGATGTTGCTGAGCATGGAACACCTGCGGCCCTATCCACAGTTGCTGCCGTACATCGCCTCCACCCGCCAACCGAGCTGGCTGCCGTCCTTCGCACTGCTGACCGAGATGCTGCGGCCGTTGCGACTGGGCGACGAGGATCTGGCCATGGCCATCGCTCTCATCGGCACGACCATCATGGGCCAGGCGACCCTGGCCGCCTCGCGCGTCCCCGCGGCCGAGATGTCCGCCGTCCTGCGGGAGGCGCTCGGCGAGGCGGATGCGGTGGAGCAGGCCGAGGTGGGTCCGGTGGTCGACGCGCTGCCCGGTGCCTTCGATCGCCTCTACGACGTTGTCATCGACATCACCATCGCGGCGGTCGAGTCCCTCGCCGAAGACACCTCCGGGACGAGCCCCACGCCGAAGCGCGTCCGTGCGGCGCCGACGAACCCGATATTCAGCAGTGCTTCGTCGGCGTAGCCCATCGGGCGGTTCGTCGTGGGTTCGCGGCATCGAATGCGCCGGCGCTCGGCGGGTCCAGGGTGGGAGCGTCGTGCTCAGCCCGCGAGTCCCGGGGTCTGGGGGAGGGCCTGCTCGGCCCAGATCGTCTTGCCGGATTGCCGGTATCGGCTGCCCCAGCGCTGGGTGAGTTGGGCGACCAGGAACAACCCGCGGCCACCTTCGTCGGTGTTGCGGGCCCGGCGGAGGCGGGGTTGGGTGTTGCTGCCGTCGGAGACTTCGCAGACGAGGACGTTGCCGCGGATCAGCCGCAGGGAGACGGGGCCGTCGCCGCCGTAGCGCAGGGCGTTGGTGACCAGTTCGCTGACGACCAGTTCGGTGGTGAAGGCGAGTTCGTCCAGTCCCCACGTGGCGAGTTGTCGCACCGCCAGGTCGCGGGCCTGCCCGACACAGGCGAGGTCGTCGGGCAACTCCCATACGGTGCTGTCCCGGTCGGTCAGCGGGCTCACGCGGGCCAGCAGCAGGGTGGCGTCGTCCTCGCGGGGCTCGTGGGCCGGTGCGTCGAGCAGGTCGCGGGCGACCTGGTCCAAGTCCCGGTGCACGGCGTCGACTTGCTCGATCCGGTCGAGCAGCCTGCGCATGCCGCCGTCGAGGTCGTGGTCGGGGCCGGTGACCAGGCCGTCGCTGTACAGCACCAGGACGCTTCCCGGCTCCAGGGCGATGTCGGTGAGCTCGAACGGCATGCCGCCGACGCCGAGCGGCGGCCCGGGCTCCAGTTCGACGTACCGCGCGTGTCCGTCGGGGCCGACGACAACGGGTGGCAGGTGCCCGGCGGAGGCCATCCGGCAATGGCCGGAGACCGGATCGTACTCCGCGTACAGGCAGGTCGCCCCCGCGATCGCCGCCGAGCCTCCCGGGTCGCCGGGGAGCCGCAGGATCAGGTCGTCGACATGGGTCAGCAGCTCGTCCGGCGGCAGATCCAAATCGGCGAGGGCCTGTACGGCGGTGCGCAGGCGTCCCATCGTGCCGCTCGCCGCGAGGCCGTGGCCCACCACGTCGCCGACGACGAGGGCCAGCCGTAGGGAGGACAGCGGGATCGCGTCGTACCAGTCGCCGCCGACGCCCGCCGCGGACGCGGTCGGCAGGTATGCGCCGAACGTCTCGGCGGCCGGCGCACCGGTGCTCGCCCCGGCCAGGAGGCTGTGTTGAAGGGCCAGCGCGACGCGGCGTTCACGGGTGTATCGGCGCGCGTTGTCCACGCTCAGGGCGGCGCGCGAGGCGACCTCCTCCAAAAGTCGGGCGTCGTCCTCGTCGAAGGCATCCGGGCGCTCGGTGCGCCACAACTGCACCGCGCCGAGCATGTGGCCGCGGGCGAACAGCGGTACCGCCAGGATGCTGTGACCGCCCGCAGGCAGGATTCGGCGGAGCAGGTCGGGATCCTGCCGCGATCCGACGACCAGCTGCGGGGTCAGCAACGTTGCCCCACGTTCGAGGGTCAGGGCCTCCGGCCTGCCCGGCGGGACCGGGGGTTCCTGGCCGACCTGCACAAGATCGGCCGGCCACTCGGCGCCGCCCCGTGCGACCGCAGCCCGGACCGCGGGCGTGTAGCCGGTCGCCGGATCCCGCACGGGCTCGTCGCCGTTCAGGACGGCCCGGGCCAGGTCCACGGCGGCCAGGTCCGCCCAGCGTGGCACGAGCAGGTCGACCAGTTGCTGCGCGGTCTCCGTGACGTCCAAGGACGCGCCGATGGTCGCTGCCGCTTCGTGCACGATGGCCGCTCGTGACTCGGCGCGCACCTGGTCGGTCACGTCGTAGAGAGTCATCAGAAGCCCGCGCGGAGGAGCGTCGCGCGGGGGGATGCGAATGATCGCGATCCGCAGATACCGCGTGCCGTCGCTCGGCGTATGGGCGGCGAGCGGTTGCCGGCCGACGACCGGGGCATCGGCCGTCAGCGCGTGCCGGAGCTGCGCCCCGGCATCGTCGACACCGAGGGCGGCCAGCAGGGTGTCCGCGTGGGTGCCGACCCGGACCGGAGCGTGGCGGAAGAGTGCCGCGCCGGCGTTCGCGGCGATCACCCGCAGATCGGCGTCCAGGACCACCAGCCCGATCGAGTCCTGGATGAACAAGGAGGCGGTCAGCTGCTCCGCCCACTCGGGGGGCAGCCCGAGCCCCGCGACGAGCCGGTGCTGTTCGTACATGCTCGGACCGCTTTCAGTACCCCGGAAACCGGCGGGTGCTCTCCAGTATCTCCCTCCGTGGCCCGAACGAGCAGGTGCAGCCGATCCGCCGCGCGGCGGATACGCGCTCGGGGCGGCGGGCCGAGGGGCTCGCAACGGCATGGCCCGGGGCCGCCCGCCCCGAGGCGGTCGCGGACGGCACGACCGGTGAGTGGACGGATCGATGTCGGACGTCTGCATCGGATCGGTACGCTGACGACATGCCCGCCCCCACGCGCCGTTCCGCCGATTCCGCAGGCCGCTCCTCGGCCCCGGACCTTCGTGCCCAGCAGAAGCGATATACCCGGCAACGACTGATCGAGGCCGCAGCCGGTCTGTTCGAGGCGAAGGGCTACGAGGCCACGACCGTCGACGACATCGTCGCCGAGGCGGGAGCCGCCCGGGCCACGTTCTACCTGCA
The DNA here is from genome assembly GCF_040629175.1 of Embleya sp. NPDC005971. Lineage (NCBI taxonomy): Bacteria > Bacillati > Actinomycetota > Actinomycetes > Kitasatosporales > Streptomycetaceae > Embleya > Embleya sp. NPDC005971. The sequence continues at coordinate 121,094 of NZ_JBEXUX010000011.1, forward strand.
CTTCACCGGGAAGGGCGACATCGTCGCCGAGCTGGCCGACCGTATCTGGGCGGACACGGCCGCGATGTTCGCCGCGTTCGGCGAACTGCCCGACTGGTCGCACGCGAGCATCCGGGCGTGGTTGAGCGCGTACGTCACGCGGGGCGAGGAGAACCGGCAGGCGCTGCGGATCTTCGCCGAGCAATTGCCGCACGCATTGCGCAACCAACACCAGGATCACGTCAAGGAGTTCGTCGCCCTGCTCACCCGGCCGCCCGAGCGCTGGGCACATTTCTCCAAGCCGGAGGCCAAGCGGCGCGCCTACCTGCTGATCACGCAGTTGGAGACGTTCATGCCCTCGTGGATGGCGGGCCGCTGGAGTCGGGAACGCTCGGCCATCCTGGACACGCTGACCACCGTCTGGCGCAACACCCTGGAGGCCGACAACGATCCCCGCGCAGACGTCGATCGGGCGACCGCACGCGGGTGACCCACGCCGGTCGCCGGCCGACGTCCCGCCCCGGACTCCCGACGCCGCATGCCCGGCAAGTTATGTGTAGCCTGTACGCAAAACCAAAAGACGAAACAGGATCGGCATTTTACGACGTCATCATGGCTATGATGACCATCATGTGAACGGGGCTGCACCGGCTCTCGACCGAGCCAAGGCCCCCAGCGAACGAGGAGTTTCGGCATGCCCGCACCCGAGGACGATCCCGTATCGCGGCGAATCACCCACGTGGAACTGCTGCACCGTCCCGGCGAGCGCGCGCAGGCCCGGCGGCTGCTCGAACTGCTGGGGTGTCGTGTCCTGGACCGGGGAGGTCACTTCTTCAGCGCCTTCGTCGAACCCGGGGTGACCGACTACCGGAGCAACGTCCTGTACGCGTCCGAGGTGACCCCCCAGCAGTGGGCCTTCGAACAACAACTGGACGCCGAGGCCGCCGACGGGCCGCTCGCCCGAGCACGGTCGGCCTGGAGCACGCACATGCGGGCGCATCCCCAGTACACGTACCACTTCGGGTTGCGGCTGCCGTCCGAGCAGGCACTGGACGCGGCCTTGGCGCACATCGAGGCGGCCGGTCGCGAGGGCGGCGAACTCGCGGGCCGGGTCGAGGTGGTGGCGGTATTCCGCCCCGGTGATCCCGGCGCCGCGACCGACACGATGGTCCAGGCGTTCGTCCGCACCGACGTCGTGGCATGCGGCCTGGTCGGCCTCGGGCAACACATCGAACTGCAATGGCACCTGCCCTCGACCACCTGACCCCCGCGACCGCTTCGATCGTGGCCACCGCCACTCGAAGGCATCGACCGGGCGCGACCTCGCAGGCAAGGTCGCGCAGGTGATCGAAGGCGTCAACGCGTATGGCGGCCGGCGCCCGGAGGGGTCGGATCGGCGTATCGCTCCCGAAGGTCTCGCTTGAGGACCTTGCCGCTCGGGTTCTTGGGCAACGACCGGGTCGGCACGACGGTTTTCGGAACCTTGAACCCGGCCAGAGTCGACGCGCAGTGTTCGATCAGCCCCTCGCCGGTGACGGTGGCGCCGGGACGCAGGACGACGGCCGCGGTCACCGCCTCGACCCAGTACGGGTGCGGCACGCCGAAGACGGCGGCCTCGACCACGTCGGGATGCATGTGCAGGACTTCCTCGACCTCGCGGCTGGAGACGTTCTCGCCTCCGGTGTTGACCATGTCCTTCTTGCGGTCGACGACGTACAGGTAGCCGTCCTCGTCGAAGCGGCCCAGGTCGCCGCTGTGGAACCAGCCGCTGCGAAACGCCTGGGCGGTGCGCTCGGGGTCGTTCCAGTAGCCGTACATGGTGTGCGGGCCGCGGTGGACGATCTCGCCCACCCGACCGGCCGGCACGGGGTTGTCGTCCTCGTCGACGACGCGGGTCTCCACGTTGAGTCCGGGGCGCCCCGCGGAACCGGCTCTGCGTCGTTGGTCGGCTGGGCCCAGTACGGTCGCCACCGGGGACATCTCGGTCTGGCCGTAGAAGTTGTACAGCCCCAACTCCGGTAGCCGGCGCCCGAGTTCGGCCAGCACCTCGACCGGCATGGCGGCCGCCCCGTAGTAGCCCTTGCGCAGGGAGGACAGGTCGCGGCGGGCGAAGTCGGGGTGGCGCAGCAGGGATATCCATACCGTGGGCGGGGCGAAGAACTTGGTGGCGCGCTCGCGCTCGATCGTCTCCAGCACCCGGCCGGGCTCCGGTCCCGGCAGGACGATCGAGGTGGCACCGAGGTGGACGTTCGGCGTGAGGAAGCAGTGCAACTGCGCACAGTGGTAGAGCGGCAACGCGTGGATCTCGACGTCGTCGCGGGACATGCCGCCGTCCACGATCGCGCTCGTGTACTGCGCCGTCAGGTTGCGAGTGGTCATGACGGCACCCTTGGGCCGTGACTCGGTTCCCGAGGTGTACATGATCTGCACGGGATCGTCGTCGTCGATCCGCGCCTCGAACGCGTCGCCCCGTTCCTTGCCGAGGCTGTCCAGCCGGACCCAGCCGTGGTGGTCCGTGTCGCCGATCACCACCCGCAACGGTGCGATGGGCGTGGCGAGTTGCAGCGCCTCGCGCGCGGTGTTCAGCACGTCGTCGCCGGCGATCATGCCGACCGCCCCCGAGTGTTCGAGCACGTAGGCGACCTCTGCGGCGGTGAGCATGAAGTTCACCGGTACCGAGACGGCGCCCACGCGGGCGAGGGCGAAGTAGGCCACCACGAAGCCGTGGCTGTTGCGGGACAGGACGACCACCCGGTCGCCCTTGGTGATGCCTCGGCGGGCGAGTGCACCGGCCGTGCGGCGCACCTGGGCGTCGAGTTCGGCATACGTCTGGCGCAATGCCCCCGCGACCACAGCGGTCTTGTCCGGGTCGCGGGCGGCGCTGCGCGCGAGCAGATCGGCGATGCCGTGGCGGCGCGCCCGCGTCACGTCGGCGGGCAGAGGGCGCTCGATGGTCATGACAGTGCTCCGGTCGAGGATTCGGGTGGTTGCGGCGACCGCGTCGTCACCTCGCGGTTCGCCGCCGCGAGGTGACGGTGGGGGAGCGGACCGCGTTCGCCTCCGGGAAGGGGCGGGAGGGGCTCGCTCCGGTCGGCCCGGTCAGGTGAGGAGGTATTCGTTCTCCTGCGGCGCGCGGGTCATCCACCAGTAGTCGACCAGGCGCCAGGGGTTGGAGACGACCACGCGGCCGGAACTGTTGCGGTAGTAGCCGCGGACGGAGGAGTGGCTCCAGACGAGACCGTCCAGGGCCCGGTCGACGGTCTCGTTGTAGGCGTCGTGGGCCTGTTCGGTGGGTTCGATCGCGGTGGCGCCGCGGGCGTGCATGAGGCCCAGGCAACCGAGGATGTAGTTGACCTGCGCCTCGCTGATGATGTTGACGCCGGCGCCGTGGTTCGGGCCGGAGTTGGGGCCGCCGATGACGAAGAAGTTCGGGAACCCGGGCACGGTGACCCCGCGCAGGGCTCGGGGGTCCTCCTCGCCCCAGACGTCGCGCAGGGCGACGCGGTCGCGGCCGGTGATGTCGATGCCGTCGAGCATGGGCAGCAGGTGGTACCCGGTGGCCAGGACGACGACGTCGACCGCGACCACCTCGCCGTCGGCGGTGGCCAGGCCCTCGGCGGTGGCGTGGGTGATCGCCGAGGTCTCCAGGCGCACGTGGTCGCGACGCAGCATGCGGTACCAGTCGCAGTCGCGCAGGATCCGCTTGCCGAACGGGGGGTAGGCCGGGACGGCCTTGGCGAGGAGGTCGGGCCGGCCGTCGAGTTCCTCGCGGGCGTAGGCGAGGAGCCACTGGCGGGCGTCCTCGTTGGCCTGGGACACCGATTCGGTCATGGTCCAGTCGGGGTCCACGACCACGCGGGGGTAGTTGCCGTCGGCGGTGATCCAGTAGGTGAGGGTGCGGAACCACTCGGCGTAGAACGGCACGTGCCGCATGGCCCAGCGGGCGCCGTCGGGGACGACGAGACCGTCGGCGCGGCGCGGCATGATCCACGAGGGCTGACGTTGGAAGACGGTCAGTTCACCGACTCGGTCCACGACGGCGGGGCCGAGTTGCATGGCGCTGGCACCGGTGCCGATCAGGGCGACCCGCTTGCCGGTGAGGTCGACGTCGGGGTCCCAGGCGGCGGTGTGGATCACCGGACCGGCGAACTTCTCCAGGCCGGGGAAGCCGGGACGCATCGGGGCCTGGAAGAACCCGATGGCGCTGATGACGGCGTCGGCCTGCTCCGTGTGTTCGACGCCGTCCGGTCCGCGGCTGGTGACGGTCCAACGGCGGGTGCTCTCGTCATAGTGGGCGCCGGTGACCTCGGTGTCGAAGGTGGTGTTCTCGCGCAGGCGGTGGGCGTCGGCGCAGGTGCGCAGGTAGTCCCAGACCACCTGGCCGTTCGAGTAGTACTCCGGCCAGTCGGGGTTGATCTCGAAGGAGAAGGAGTAGAAGTGGCTGGGGGTGTCCACCCCGATCCCCGGATAGCGGTTGGCCAGCCACGTTCCGCCGACGTCCGCGTTGCGGTCGTAGACGTGGTAGCTGTAACCGGCCTCGGCGAGCTTGATGGCCGCGCACATGCCGCTGAGCCCCGCGCCGATGATCACCGCGTGAAAGCCGTCCGGCGGACTGGCGCGGACCGTGCCGGGGACGGCCTCGCGAGCGCTGAAACCGCCCTGCTCGCGCAGCAGCGGCAGGAACTCGACGTCGACCGGCTCGCCGACGCAGACGGAGGCCATGCGTTGGAACAGCTCGTCGGGCAGCGGCCGATCGGCCTCCGGCGGGGCGGGACGGGTCAGCGCCTCGGCGAGCAGGTCGCGGGCACGGCCGGCAAGGTCCGCCCGGTCGGCCGCTTCCGTCGTCGGCGCGACGGCCGGGGCGAGTTCCTCCAGGAGCGCCGCGTCGCGGGTGAGCTGGATCAACGCCATCAACACGATGCGCGGGTCGGCCTGTGCCAACTGCCGCCGGATCTCGGCCCGATCGGTCTGCGGCAGGGGCAGGGCCGCGGCGCGAGGGCGCGGATACGCGGCTTCGACGGAGCGCATGGGCGTGGGCATGAGGGGCCTCCGGGAACGTTCTGCCTCGATCGTGGTCGGCCGTGCCCGGGACACCTCCCGCCGGCTGACCAATGAGGATGGTCAATAGACACGCTGTCCAGCGAGAAAAGAATGCCCACCCGGGCGACAACTGTCCAGAGCCACCGCCGAACATCGGACCGTGCGAGGTCACGAATTTGTGTACTGACCTCTCGAAATCAACCCGGTCCACCCGGTGGAATCGCCGAAACGCCGCCGCATGGTGGTCGGACCCCGGCCGTCGCGCTTCGGCGTAACCGGTCCACGAAACACCCGCAGCGGATGCCGGTGCGGGTGGCTGCGGAGGTGGAACGGACAGGCGATCCCTCGAATCGGCACCGCGCGCCCGTTCGCCCCTTGCGGAAGGGGGCGGGACGGGCGCGCGTTCCGCGGGACGCGTCAGACCACGCCCGGTGTGGCCCAGTCGGTGGTGGGGGCGATCGCGTAGGTGGCGATGAGGGCGCGGATGAAGTCCTTGTCGTTCATGGGGTCCGAGGGTTCGGCGACCTCGACTCCCCGGGCCCGCAGGTCGGCGAGGAGGCGTTCGAAGACGAGGTCGTGGGTGAGGTCGTCGGTGTGGTCCATGTTCTTCTTCAGTTCGTCGTGGTCCGCGTAGACCTCGGCGTTCCAGTGCACGAGCAGGCGCATCTCCTCGGGCCGGTAGCGGCGGATCGCCTCGCCGTCGGTGGTGATCGCCCAGTCCTCGCGGGAGGCGTCCCAGCCCAGGAGCGAACGGTTCTTCAGGCCGGGTGTGTCGCGCTCCTCGGGGCGGCCCACCGGGTCGCCGCGGTGGAACATCGACTCGTTCTGCACGACCACGCCCTTGTTCCACAGGGGGTGGTCCAGGCGCTTGGGCTCGCCGTGCGGCCCGTCGGGCCAGTAGGTGAAGGTGCCGTTCTCGCCGAGGTACCACCACGTGATGACCTGGGCCATCTTCACCAGGTGGTCGGTGAACAGCCCGGAGCGGCCCATGACGTTCATCAGCCACGTGGGGGAGTTCTCGTAGCGGATGCCGCGGAAGGTGACCGCGTCCAGGTGCGAGGTGAGTCCGCTGTGGTGCGGGCCGCAGAAGTTGAACAGCATCATCGTGGGGCGGGCGTACTCGCCGCCCCAGTACGCCTTCGCCAGGTCCAGGAAACGGGAGTTGTAGAAGCAGTCCGCCAACTCCGGGTACAGCACCGTGGAGTTCTGGGCGAAGAACCCGCGGAAGTGGGCGCCGGCGACGTCGTCGAGCGTGAGGTCGAGGACCTGGTCGTTGTCCGGGCCGCTGGAGGTGGCGACCAGTTCCTCGATCGAGTCGAAGGTCTGGGCGATGATCGTCCGCCACGGGCCGTGCTGCTTGAGGACGTCGAGGATCCGGCGGTGCTGGTCGTCGGTGTACACACCCTCCACGACTCTGGGCGGGGCCACCGGGCGCAGGATGTCGTTGAGCTGTGTCAGTGTCCGGCTCATTGTGTGTTGTCCTTTCCGGGCGGCCGACGCTCGGTGGCCGCCTGCGAATACTTGATCCGTACACAAATTCCGCCCCGCGTCACGCCGACTCCTCGTCGGGTGCGGCGAATCGCCGGGCTCGGCGCACGGGGCCGGCCGCGGGGGATCGCTCCCGGATCGGGAGGATCGTCGACGCGGGCGGGACCTCGACCCGCGGTTCGGGTCGACGGGTTCGTTCGGTGATTCCGGGGCGGTCGAGACGCCGGGAGCAGCCCGTCGGGGGCGGTGGTTCCCGGCACAGTAGGACGACGGGAAGGCGAGGTCAACGGGCTCGACCGTGTGACCGAGGTCATCCGGGTGAAGCCGTCGGTGGCCAGGATATCAATTTTGCGTTGCTGATACGCGAAATCCTGCCATCCGTCGGCGCGACCCGCCACCCCGGATCGTTCGAGATCGGCCCGGGAGGCGTGGAGCGCCGCCCGGTAGTCTTTCCTGTACAGGAATAGGTCGAGTCGGATGTGCTGCCGGTGTTCGCCGGGGAACGGGCAGGTATGAGCACGAACATCGAGGACAGGTCGTGGCGTGGTCCCAAGGCGTCGCAACGGCTGGCGCAGGTCCTGGCGCGGCCGATTCTCACCGGCGCCCTCCGTGAGGGCGACCGCCTGCCCAACGAGCAGGAGATGATGCTGCGCTACGAGGCCGGCCGCCCGACCGTGCGCGAGGCGCTGCGACTTCTGGAGACCCGCGGTCTGATCGTGCTCAAGAGCGGCCCGGGAGGGGGGCCGGTCGTACGACACCCGCGCAAGGACAGCCTGGGCGAGTCGCTCAGTCTCCTGCTCCAGATCGAGGGTGCCTCCTTCGGCGACGTCGCGGACGCCCGTCGCGCGTTGGAGCCGATGCTCGCCCGGCGGGCGGCGGAGCGGATCACCGCGGAGCAGGTGGTCGAACTCGACGAGACGGTACGCCTGCTGCGGGAGAACCCCGGCGACCAACAGGTGTTCGCCGTCCAGAACCAGCGATTCCACGCCGTGGTCGCGGAGGCGGCGCGCAGTGTCGTGCTGGACGTGTTCGCCAGTTCGCTCAAGGCGCTGGCGGACGGCGTGCGGGTGGGCGTGACCTATTCGGCCCGCAAACAGGCCGCCGTGGCGACGGCCCACGAGGTCATTGTGGCGGCCCTGCGGACGGGCGATCCGGACGCCGCGGAAGCGGCGATGCGCGAACACCTCGAAGAGGCCGAGCGGTATTGGCGTCGCCGATACCCGGACCTGATGGGCCGCCCGGTCGAGTGGACGTATTGAGGTCTCGCGACCCGGGCCCCGGCCGCGCCCGACGTGCCGGGGCCGGCCACCGTCACAGTTGCAGCGACTGCAGTTCGTAGTACTCCTCCAGCCCCGCGCGGCCGAACTCGCGGCCGCGTCCGGAGCACTTCACGCCGCCGAAGGGGGCGGCGGTGTGGAAGCGCCCGCCGTTGACGTCGACCTGCCCGGTGCGCAGCCGCAGCGCCACGGCGGCGGCGCTCTCCCGGTCCGGGCCCCACACCGCGCCGGAGAGGCCGTATCGGGTGCCGTCGGCGATCCGGATGCCTTCGTCGACGTCGTCGTAGGGGGTGATGGCCAGGACGGGTCCGAAGACCTCCTCCTGCCCGAGTTCCGACTCCGGCGCGACGTCGGCGAATACGGTCGGGCGCACGAAGAACCCGCGTTCGAGGCCGTCCGGCGCGTGCGCGCCGCCGACGGTGAGCCGGGCGCCGTCGGCGCCGGCGCGCTCGATGAATCCGCGGACGCGGTCGCGCTGGGCGGCCGAGATCAGTGGCCCCTGCTTGGTGGCCGGGTCGGCGGGATCACCGAGGGTGAAGCGGGCGGCGGTGGCGGTGGCCGCCTCCACCGCCTCGCGGTAGAGCGAACGGTGCACCACCAGGCGGGTCAGCGCGAGGCAGGTCTGGCCGGAGTTGAGGAAGCAACTGTTCACGGTGGCCCGCGCGGCCGCGACCGCGTCGGCGCCGGGCAGTACCAAGGTAGCGGACTTGCCGCCCAGTTCGAGCTGTACGCGCTTGAGCCCGGCCGCGGCGTGCACGGCCCGGCCGGCCGCCGTGGAGCCGGTGAAGGAGACCATGTCCACCTCGGGGTGGCGTACCAGCGCGTCGCCGATTTCGAGGCCGAGGCCGGACACCAGATTGAACACCCCGGGCGGGAAACCGGCCGCGTCCACCGCCTCGGCGAGCAGGTGCGGGACCAGCGGGGCGACCTCGCTCGGCTTGAGGACGACCGGTGAGCCGCTCAGCAGCGCGGGCACGACCTTGGCCACGATCTGGAGCAGTGGATAGTTCCAGGGGGTGATGGCCACGACCACGCCGACGGGTCGGCGGTGCACCAGCGAGTTCGCGACCCCATGGGGTTCCTCGATGCCCTCCGCCGCGGCCAGGAAGTCGGTCACGGCGCCGATCGGCAACATCGTCTGCAGCGGACCGGCCATGCGTACCGGGGTGCCGACATCGCGCACCGCGGCCGAGGTCAGCTCGTCGGCGCGGGCGGTGAGCGCGTCCCGGAGCGTGCGCACGAGGGCGATGCGCTCGGACTGTGGGGTCGCCGCCCAGGTGTCTGCCGCGCGGCGGGCGGCCAGCACGGCGTCGTCCGCGTCCCGGGCGGTGCCTCGCGGGACGTGGTCGTAGACCTGTTCGGTCGTCGGGTCGATCACGGGGACGGTGGCCGGGGACGAGGAGTCGCGGAAGCGTCCGTCCAGGTAGATGGTCGGTGGCATGAGAGTCCTCCCGATGGTGGGGGTGTCCGGGCGGGCGGTGGCCCTTGACGATTTCTCGGGTCAATGATCTATTCCATGTACATAGATAGCACGGGCATCGAGAGGCGGATCACCCAATGTTCGAAGGACGCATCGCCCGGTTCGACGCACCGGAGCAGCCGTTCGGGATCCGGGAGGTCTCGCTCGCCGGTCGCGGGATCCTCCCCGGCGAGATCCTGATCCGGGTCACCCGGGCCAACGTCTGCGGCAGTGACCTGCACGCCTGGCACGGCAACTTCGACACCCGCGGCCTCGGCGGCAAACTCCCCACCGTGCTGGGGCACGAGATGGTCGGACGCGTCGCCGCCCTCGGCGAGGGCACCGGCCGCGACACCGACGGCAAACCCCTGGAACCTGGGACGCGCGTCGTCTTCCCGTACTTCTTCAGTTGCCACGTCTGCCGGTACTGCGTCTCCGGACGCAGCGCCGGCTGCACCCGGCTGCGCATGGCCATGCTCACCAGTGCCGCCGAACCGCCCTACTACGTCGGCGCGTTCGGCGACTACTTCGTCCTGCCGCCGGGCGCGTTGCTCTACACGGTGCCCGACACGCTCTCCGACGAGGTCGTCTCCGGCGCCAACTGCGCGCTGTCGCAGGTGATGTACAGTCTCGATCGCGCACAACTGGGCTTCGGCGAGACCGTCGTCGTCCAGGGCGCCGGCGGCCTGGGCCTGTACGCCACCGCCCTGGCCAAGGCCCGCGGCGCCCGCACCGTGATCGTCCTCGACGCCGTTGCCGAACGCCTCGAACTCGCCCGCGAAATGGGCGCCGACGCCACCGTCGACATCACCGCCGAGACCGACGCGCGATCCCGGATCAAGAAGATCCAGGCACTCACCGACGGCGGCGCCGACGTCGTGGTCGAACTCGTCGGGTCACCGGCCGTCGTCGACGAGGGCATCCGCATGCTCGGCCGCTTCGGCCGCTACCTCAGCGTCGGCAACATCAGCGCGAAGCGTACCTACGAGGCCGACCCGTCCCGACTGACCATGACCAACAAGAGCGTCATCGGCGTCTCCCTGTACGAACCCTCCGCACTGGGCAAGAGCCTGCACTTCCTCGAGACCGTGCACGACCGCCTGCCCAAGCGGTTCACCGAAAGCACCGTCTTCCCCCTGGACGCCATCAACGAAGCGTTCCGGGCCGCCGACCACCGCGACGTCGTGCGCGCCGCGATCGTGCCCTGACCGCCGCCCACCGCCGCAACCGGTGCAACCGGTGCAACCGAACCCGCGAACCCATCCCGAACCCGAGGACTCGATGAGCAGCCCCACCGGACTCGACTACTCCCTCGCCGACCACATCGCCACCATCACCCTCGACCGCCCGCACCACAAGAACGCTTTCACCCTGGAGATGGTGGACGCCTGGGCCGAGGCCCTGCGCAGAGCCGAGGCCGACCCCGAGGTGCGGGTGGTCGTCGTCACCGGCGCGGGCGGCACCTTCTGTTCGGGGGTGGACCTGGACGCCTTCGCCGAGCGCGAGCGCACCCCCCTGGCCGAGCAGCAGCTCATGTCCCGCATCCACCAGGTGGCTTTTGCCGCAGAGGCACTGACCAAGCCCTACCTTGCGGTCGTGGCCGGCGCGGCCGTCGGCGCGGGCATGGACATGGCGCTGATGGCCGACATCCGGATAGCGGGCGAATCGGCCCGCTTCTGCGAGGGCTACGTCCGCGTCGGCCTCGTCCCCGGCGACGGCGGCTGCTGGTACCTGCCCCGCATCGTCGGCACCGCCACCGCCCTGCGCCTGCTGTGGACCGCCGACTTCGTCGAAGCCCCGGAAGCGCTCGCCCTCGGCCTGGTCAGCGCCGTCCATCCCGACGACCGACTCCGGGACGAGGCACGCCGGTTCGCCCTCAAGCTCGCCGCTCGTCCGCCGTTGGCCGTGCAACTGATCAAGCGCGCCGTACGCGCGGGCGAACGTCAGGACCTGCGCACCGCGCTCGACCTGATCTCCTCCCACCAGGCCGTGATGACCTCCACGGCCGACTCCCGCGAGGCGATGGACGCCTTCCGCACCCGCCGCCCCGGCGACTACACGGGGAAGTGAGATGACCACCACACGGGCACGCGAGACGACCGCCGCGGCGGGCGGCCGCCCCGCGACCGGCACCGCCGTCGCGGACCTGCGCCGCGAGGTTCGCGACCTCACCGCCCAATGGCGCGTCCAGGGCCGCTACACCCCGCGCAGCGACAACTGGATGCGCGGCTTCGCCCCCGACTTCAGCAGCGAACTCGCCCGGCGCGGCCTGCTCGGCCTCGCTTGGCCCACCGAGTACGGCGCCGGCCTCGGCCAGGTCGCCCGGCTCGCCGTCACCGAGGAACTCCTGCGCGCCGGCGCGCCGGTGGCCGCCCACTGGATCGGCGAACGCCAGATCGGCCCCGCCGTCCTGCGTTACGGCAGCCCGGAGCTGCGCGCCGAGATACTGCCGCCGATCGCCCGCGCCGAGGCCGTCTTCTGCCTGGGCATGAGCGAACCCGACGCCGGATCCGACCTCGCCGCCGTTCGTACCACGGCGGAGGCGGTGCCCGGCGGATGGCGGGTCAACGGCCGCAAGACGTGGACCACCGGCGCCCATCACGCCACCCACATCTACCTGCTCGCTCGCACCGCGCGTACCGAACGCAGGCATCAGGGCCTCACCGAGTTCGTCGTCGACATGGACACCGCCGGCATCGAGGTCACCCCCATCGTCGACCTCGCGGGCGAGCACCACTTCAACGAGATCACCTTCACCGACGTCCACGTACCCGCCCACCGCCTGCTCGGGACCGTCGGCGAGGGCTGGCGCCAGGTCGTGGAGCAACTGGCGTTCGAACGCGGCGGCCCCGAACGTGTCCTGTCGACGTATCCCCTGCTGGCCGGGTGCGTGGAGGCTCTCGCGGGCGACCCCCCGCACGCGCGTGACCTGCGCGTCGACCTGGGGAGGCTGACCGCGCGCCTGGCCACGTTGCGTCGGCTCGCGCTGCGGGTCGCCCGGCAGGTGGACGAGGGCCGGGCGCCGACGGTCGAGGCCGCCACGCTCAAGTACCTCGGCAACGCCTTCGAGAACGACGTGGTCGACTTCGCGCGCCGCGTGTGTCGGCGCATCCCGGACCCGGCCCTGCGGGCCGCGTTCGACCAGGCGCTGCTCGCCTCGCCGGGTTTCACCATCCGAGGGGGCGCCGCCGACGTGCTGCTGTCCCTGATCGCCAAACAGGAGACCCGCACGTGAAAGACGTCCACGCCGAATTGCGCGACCTCGTCGACGACATCACCGCCGGGCCCGGTGACCCCGACCGGCTGTGGGACACCGTCGTCGGTCTGGGCCTGCACACCATCGGCGTCCCCGAGGGCGACGGCGGTTCCGGCGGCGACGTCGCCGACCTGGCCACCGTGGTACGCCGCTTCGCGCACCGGGCGGCGTCCGTGCCGGTCGCCGAACACGCCGTGGCCGCCTGGGCGTTGACCTGCGCCGGCCGGCCGTTGCCCGCGGGCGGGCCCCTGGCGGTCGTGTTCGGCGGCGTTCCCGGGGTGGGCGGCCCGTACCCGGCCGTGCCCTGGGGCCGCCGCGCGACCGGCCTGGTCGTGGTCGGCTCGGACGACGTGGTTCGCTACGTCGACCTCGCCGGGCGGCGGGTCGTGGTGGGGGAGGGGGCCAACCTGGCCGGGGAACCGCGCGACGCCGTCGACCCGGGTGACATCCCCCTCGCCCACCTCGCCGGGGCACCCGACGCGGACGTGATCCGAGCCCGGATCGCCACGCTGCGCGCCGCGGCCCTGGCGGGAGCGTGCGCGGGAGCATACGAACTGACGCGCTCGTACGTCAAGGAACGCCGGCAGTTCGGGCGCCCCCTCATCGACATCCCCGCCGTCGCCGGCTCTCTCGCGACCATGAAGGTCACCGGGCTCCAGGTGAACGCCGCCGTGGACCGCGCGGTGGACCTGCACGCCGGCACCGCGGGCCCCGAAACCCTGCTCGCCGCCGCGGCGGTCGCCCGCGTCGTCGCCGCGGAGGCCGCCGACACCGTCGCCAGGCTCGCCCACCAACTCCACGGGGCGATGGGCGTCACCCGCGAGTACGGCCTGCACCCCCTCACCACCCGGCTGTGGGCCTGGCGCGACGAGTACGGCGACGAGGAATCCTGGGCCCGGCTCCTGGGCGCCCACGCGACCGACGGCGGGGAACTCGACCTGTGGGAACGGCTCACCGGCTGAACACCCCGCTCGGCCACCGCACGCCACCCCACCCACTGGTCGGTCCCACCGCCGCCGACCACCCCGCGAGGCACCACCCCTCCTCCGCCGCGCTGCGCTCGGGCCTGCCGCGCCATCGAGGCACACCTCGTCGCGCCTCCCGGTCCGTCGGCCGCAATCCGACACCGCACCGCCCCCGCCGCCGCACGCGAGAACCTGCCGGACACCGACCGCGTCGTCCATCGACGGGCGCGACCTCCGGTGGATCGGGACGTTGCTCGCCGGTCGCCCGGAGCGCCGGTCGGGGAGGCGCCACGGCCGTCGCCCCATCCGTGCGTTTCGTCGGGCCACCTTGGCGAGCGCACATAGAGTAATGCCTACGCAAATTCGATGCACCGAGCGACGTCGTGGGATTTGTGTACTGGACTATCGCAATTGTTCGGTCCACACTCAAGGCGCGATCCCGGGTGTCGACGGTCCGAAGCGGCCGATCCCCGATCAGTTGTCCGAATATGCGCCGCCGCGCGTGCTGCCGGCGATGCGACACCCCGCGACGGCCCGACAGTCGCCGTGTTCTCTTCCGACGAGAGGAAGCTCGTGCTCAGGAGACGCACCGGAGTCACCCCCCGGACTCCCGCCCCAGGCTCCCGCAACCGCGCGAGGTTGTGGGCCGCCGTGACCGCCGCCGCCGCACTCGTCGCCGGTTGCGGATCGAGTGGCGAGGCGAACCGGGCCGCCGACGGCCCGCCACGATCCGGCGGCAGCATCGTCGTGGACAGCCTCCAGGACGCGGCGACCCTCGACCCGTTCACGGCGCTCAAATCCGCCCTGGCCGACTCGCCGCGCCTGGACGCCCTCTACGACGGCCTCGTGTACATCGACGCCAAGAGCGGCGCCCTGCGACCGCAGTTGGCCGAGTCCGTCGCCATGACGCCGGGCAATCCGTCCGAGTGGACGGTCAAGGTTCGTCCCGGGGTCACCTTCACCGACGGCTCCGCCTTCGACGCGGAGGCGGTGAAGTTCAGTTGGCAGACCCAGGCCGATCCCGCCGTTCGGTCCTATCGCATGCTCGCGGCGTCGGGATTGACCCTGACCGTGGCCGACCCGCTCACCCTCACGGTGAAGCTGCCGGAACCCAACACCTTCTTCGACCGGGTGATCGCCCAGGAACTCAACTGGATCGTCTCGCCGACCGCGTACCGCGCGGACCCGAAGGGTTTCGGTGCCAAGCCCGTCGGCGCCGGCCCGTTCAAGCTCCAGACCTGGGTCCGCGGCAGCCGGATGACGATGGTCAAGAACCCGACGTACTGGGGCGGACCCGCCCGCCCGTACCTGGACCGCATCATCTTCGACGTGGTCGCGGAGGAGAGCCAACAACTCACCAACATCGCCTCCGGCCAGGCGCAACTGGTGAACTCGTCCAACGGCGCGAACATCCAACGGGCGCGGACCGAGAAGCTCGATGTCGACGAAGTAGTCTCGGGTGGTGGGCAGTTCGTCACCTTCAACACGACTCGCCCCCCGTTCGACGATGCGCGAGCACGTCGTGCCGTCGCGCTCGCACTCGACCCGGCCGACATGGCGAAGACCCTGCGCAACGGATACGTGCCGGCGCTCGGGCTCTCGCCGTCCCGGAACCCGTTCGTCTCTCCGGGCGTGGACCAGCCACGACCCGACAAGGCGGAGGCACAACGCCTGTTCGACCAACTCGCGGCCGAGGGCAAACCGATGACCTTCGGGTATCTCGTCCCCCAGAGCCGCAGCTCGATGCAGGTCGCGGAATACTTCCAAAGCCGACTCAACGAGTTCCGCGGGGTCCGGATGAGCATCGAGAGCCTGGACTACTCCGCCTACGCCACGCGGTACGGCATCCAACGCGACTTCCAGGCGACCCTGTCACAACAATGGTGGGCGCACCCCGAACCCAACCTCCACAACCTCGTGCACTCCCAGAGCCCCCAGAACTACGCCGGCCTACGCAGTCCCGAGATCGACGCGGCCCTGACCCGAGCGCGGACCAGCCAGGACGAGGTGGTGCGCCGGCAGGCGTACACCGAGGTCCAACGGATCCTCTCACGCGAACTCCCCTACTGGGTCTATGCGCAGGCCACCGTCGCGGTGATCGCGCACGCGAAGGTCACGGGCGTGGTCCAGGTCAACGACGGCACCTATCTGCCCGGTGAACTCGCCCTGACCGGCTGAGGAATCGGCGCGGGCTCGTCCCGTCGTCCACGCCGCGGCCGATCGCACCGCGCCTCGCCGGCGGCAAGCCCTAACCCGCCTTCCGCGGCGACGTCTTCACGACGTTTTCACGCCAACGCGCCCCCGGAGACAAGGAGAAGGACAAACATGCACGACCGCCTCGCAGTCCACGAACTCATGCATCGCTGGTGGTACGTCTACGACGAGGGACACTTCGACATCTGGCCGCAGATGTTCACCCGGGACACGTGGTTCACCTCCCGTACCGACACCGGCAAGCATCCCTATGAAGCCTTCATCGCCTCCGACAACCGCGGGCGCGACAAGGTGTTGGCCTGGCAGCGGGAACACCGCCTCGCCAGCCCGTACCCGCTGCGCCACAACGGCACCAACATCCACGTCGACGGCGAGACGGACCAGGAGGTCTCGATCACCTCGTACATCCACGTCACACAGATCGTCGGACAACTGCCTTCGGCGGTGGCGAGCGGCATCGTGCGGGCCGTGGTTCGCCGAGAAGGCGATGCCTACCGATTCGCCGTCGTACACGTCGTGCTCGACACGGTCGACTCCGTTGCCTTCGCCGAGCGTTCGGTCGATTCCTGACTTCGTAGGAGCCCGTCCCGGGACCGACGGACGACGTGCTTCGGTGATACGCCGTCGGGTCCCGCCGCCTGGGCGGCGCCGGCGGTTCGACCGGCCACGGGCGCAGCGTCTCGTCGTGCCTCGTCGGCAACCCGGGCTCCACTCCCGCCCCTTCCGAAGGCAAAGCAGGTTTCTCGACCTCCTTGCCACGATCCGGTTTCCTTCCCAAGGCCAAGCAGGTTTCCCGACCTCCTTGCCACGATCCGGTCCCACCTCGGCCATACCACACCTTCGAAGGAACGCATGATGGGAACTCCCCTGCACCGCCGCGACTTCGTCCGCATCACGGCCGCCTCCGGCGCGGTCGCCGCCGGTGTCGTCGCAGCAGCCCCCGCAGCCCGGGCCGCCGGGGTCGACGAGCCCGAGGCGGTGAGCGTCGCGAAGGGGGCGACGTTCCTGCACGGCGTCGCGTCCGGTGACCCCCTGCCCGACGGGGTCGTCATCTGGACCCGGGTCACCCCCAACCCGGACTGCCGCCCGGGCTCGCGGCGCGGCCCGGCCTCCCTCGTGTTCTGGGAGGTCGCCCTCGATCGCGACTTTCGGCACCCGGTGCGCACCGGTCGAACCCGCACCGGCCCCGACCGCGACCACACCGTCCAGGTCGACGTGCGCGGCCTGCGCCCCGGCACCACCTACCACTTCCGCTTCCGCACCGCCCACGACAGCTCGCCGGTGGGGCGCACCAGGACCGCGCCGGCCGCCCGGCAAGACATCGGGGGCCTGCGCTTCGGCATCGCGACGTGCACCAACTACGCCAACGGCCACTTCGCCGGCTACCGGCACCTCGCACGGCGCGGCGATCTCGACGCGGTGATCCACCTCGGGGACTACACCTACGAGTTCGCGACCAAGCCGGGGAACATCCGCGCCATGGAGCCATCCGTCGTGTGTCGCACGTTGGCCGACTACCGCGCCCGGCACGGCCGGTACCGCACCGACCCCGACCTTCAGGCGATGCACGCCGCGGCACCGATCATCGCCACGTGGGACGATCACGACGTATGCAGCGGGTGGTGGTCCGGCGGCGCGGACGAGCACGATCCGGCGTCCGACGGGAGTTGGGCGGACCGCCTCGCGGCGGCGAAACAGGCGTACTTCGAGTGGCTGCCGGTACGCCGGGCGGTGCCCGGTTCCACGCAGCGTCGGCTGTCCTTCGGCACCCTCGCCGACCTGACCATGCTCGACCTGCGCAGCTTCCGCTCCCGGCAGGTCGCGGCGACCGACACCGCCGGCCTCGACGACCGGGCGCGCACCCTCACCGGCCGCGAGCAGATGGGCTGGCTCAAGGACGGCCTCGCGCGCGGCACGGCCGGCTGGAATCTGATCGTCAGCTCCGTCATGGCGGCGCCGTGGTGGCTGCCCAGCGGACGTCCCGAGGCGCCCGTGACCGTCAACTCCGACCAGTGGGACGGCTACCGGGCCGAACAGAGCGAGTTGTTCACCCACCTGCGCCGGCACGACAAGCGCAACACCGTCTTCCTGAGCGGAGACCTGCACTCCTCGTGGGCCGGCGAGGTCCCGGCGCCCGGGGGAGGGGCACCGGTCGCCTCGCAGTTCGTGATGACGTCGGTTACCTCGACGCCCTTCGGCACGCTTTACCCCGGCGGGGTGGGCGCGCAGATCGTCGCCGCGATCCGCGCGTTGAACCCGCACCTGCAGTGGGGCGAAGCCGAATCCAACGGCTGCGGCGTGCTGGACGTGACCGCCGCACGTGTGCAGATGGACTGGTACAAGATCGCCGACCGTACCAGGCCGGACAGCGCGGTCACCCACCTGAAGTCGTTCGCCGTCGACGGAGCGACGAAGCGGATGGTGCCCGCGACCACGCCGGTGTGACCGTGCAGGGCGGCTTCACGCCGGCGCGGGGGTACGGCAGCGCGCTCGCCACCGGTGAGCCCTTCGACGGCGCGTCGCCCACCTCACGGGCGAACACGCCGGTGGGTGCCCGCCCGACGGCGGGCGTCGGACGGGCACCGGGGGCGGCTGCCGTGCCCCGTGTCGAGGGGCTGGGCCGCCCTGCGCGGTTTGCTTTCGCGCCGGGAGCTCACCCGGGGTGTCGCCGCCCGTGGGGCGGCCTGCTCGATCTGCTCACCGCGTCGGCGCGGGAACGCCCGCTGCCGTGCCCGGTGGACGACGCGCACCGGCCGGACCACGTGTCGGCCCGGGTGGTGGCCTTCGCGGCGCGCCGGCTACGGGAGGAATCGGTGCCCGTGGTCCCGGCAAGCCGTCGGTCGATCACCGGCCTGTGCGGCCTGCCCGAGTCGACGGTTCAGGGCCTCGGGACCGCCGCCGCGCCGGACCCGCGGGATCGACACGAGAACGACGGGGCCGCCGCCGCGACGGTCCGGCCCCGCAGAGGTTCGTCGTCGGTGTGGTGATGCTCGTGCGTCTCACACGGGCTTTCGGAGCAGGAAGACGTGGTATCCGGCGTGGTCGCGGACGAACTCGCGCAGCTTCGGCATGGCGTCGTCCATGGCGGACGTGGTGTCGGAACCGTAGCGCGCCAGGATCCGGTCGTGGTTGTCGCGATACAGGACGTCCATCACTTCGCCGCACAGCGCCAGGTCCTGGGTGTGGTTCTCCAGTCGCACGAGTTCGAATCCGGCCTCGGCCGTGCGGCTCAGCAGGGTGGCCGGGTTCTGCGGCGGCAGGGACGTCCACACGGCGCGAAAGACGGCCAGGTGTTCGGGGGTGGGGTTCCCGCGTTGGGTGAACTCGGTGAACAGCAGTCGGCCGCCGGGCCGGAGGACGCGCAGGGCGTGCCGCAGTGTGGCGAGTTGGTCGTGCATGTGCGGGAACGAGTCGATGGCCCAGGCGGCGTCGTACGACTCGTCGGCGTGTTCCGCACCGAGGTTCATGGCATCGCCGAGGCGAAAACGCACCCGATCGTCGAGACCCGCCTGCCGGGCGCGTGCCTCGCACAGGGGAATCTGCGAACTGCTGACGGTGATTCCCGTGACCCGGGCGCCGGTTGCGCGGGCCAGCCGGACGGCGGGACCACCGGTGCCGCAGCCGATGTCGAGCAGGTGGTCGTCGGGTCCCAGGCCCAGGGCGTCGATGTAGTGGTCGGTCTGCTGATCCATACCGAGATTGGCCAGATCGAGCAGGCTGGAGGCGGGGGCGCGCCCGTCGGGCGGTGCCCAACTGCCCACGTGGATGGCGGAGTCGCCGAGAATGAGGCTGTAGAGGTCGCCGAACTCGTCGTACGAGGCGCCCACCTCCTCGGGGGTCGGCGCAGTCTGTGTACCTTCGAGGCTTTCATCCGCTGCCATGCCGCTCACGATAGTGGCGAACCCACGACCCACAGAAGGCGATCGCCGGACATCGCCGTGCGACTGCTCCGCGCCACCGCGCGAACGCCATCCGGGGCGTCGGGTGTCGGGCGAGGGCGCGCCGCGGACAGGCGGATGGCGCATCCCCGCCGCCGTGCGGGTGTCCCGGGTGCGCCGGGCGGCAGTCGGCCGTGGTGCTCGCGTGCCGCCCCGGCACCCACGCCCGGCACGCGCGTGCCCCCATGGCGGGCCACGCCGGTGGAGGAATCGGCTGTGACGGTGGTCCGGAGCCGATGGCGCGTGGAGCGGTCCCGGTCGGCAGGCACGCAGGGACCCGGCCGGAAACCGCTGCCTGCGGTCGGGCGTCGGCCTGTGGTGGGCATACCGGGATGTCGCGGGCCGACCTCGACCCGTGGGGGCGGACGGGCGTCGTTAGGTGTGCCGAGGCAACTCCGCGGCGGCCCCGAGGCGATGGTGGTCGTGGGCGGTCGGGTGGACGCGGAACCGCGGACGGCCCGCCGACGTCACATCACCATGGCAGAGTCGAATGCGCGACCACCCGCCGCACGGACGACCTACGTCGTCACCGCCGCACTGATCGCCGCCGTCTGCATCGGGATCGCACTGTGGTTCCTGTTCGCCGACGGTGACGACGACAAGCCCGAGGCGGGGGCCTCGATACCGACGGTGTCCGACACACCCGTCACCGCCCCCGTCACCCCACCCACCGCCACCTCGCCCACCTCGCCCACAGTCACCCCCGCCGGGACCCCGGCCACGACGACGACCGCACCATCGCGCACCGCAGCCCCCGCCACACCCGCCGACGGCCGCCTCGACACGCGGACCGTCTCCTTCGCCGACGCTCGCGGCCTCCCCAAGGTGTTCGCCGTTGCCGAATCGGCGACCCAGGACGCGAACGTCCTGGCCGCCGTGTTCGCGGGCAACCCGTCCAAACGTCCCGGCGAACCCGTGCCCACCACCGACTTCGCGCGCAACGTCGTGGTCACCGTGACCGTCGAGGCGGGCTGCCTCGACCCCGAGGGCGCCCGCCTGTACGCGAACGGGAACCGGCTCAGGCTCGACGTACGCCTCCCCGACCGCAGCGCCCCGCCGGAGTGCATCGCCCCCTACACCCGGCTCGCGCGCTTCGAGGTGCCGCGCACGTCGATGCCGAAAGCACCGCTGCTGAACGGCACCCCGCCCGCCACCCCGCCCGCGAACGCCCGCTCCTGACCGGCACGTCGATCATGTGACACAGACCTCCGCACAGACCGCAGGCCAACCGGACTCCGACTCGACGCCATGCGTCGGGGCGGAGGGCAACTCGGGTGCCTGCGGCTACCGGTGGGCGTCCGGTACGCCATGGTGGCCACCGACCACGAGGTGTTCGTCTTTCGGGTCCGCACCGAACCGGCCCGACCGGCGGACCACTTCGTCGTGTCCTCCTGCGTGCCGACGTCTCGCCGGGCGCCGCCGCAGCGGTCTGCGGCATACTCGCGTCTCGGTCAACTCCCCACCCCACACCCGGATTACGGGCGACCGGCGGCCGCGCGCGGTAGGGTCGGGCCGGGGAGTGGGAGAACGTGTTCTCGCGTTGGTCACACGGCGCGAGGCGTGGGGGGAGTGCGTCGTGTCCATAAGCGCGTGCCTGGAGATCCATCAGATCAACGTCAGCCAGGGCGACTCGGTTCTGATCATCAACCGCGACCCGGTCCGGGTGAAGGCGGCGATCGACGCCGCGCGCGCGAAGAACGCGGCGCTACCCGATCCCGGCGAGCCGATCGACCATGTGCCCTACGCCGTGCACTACGACATCCCGCTGAAGGGGACGGTCACCAAGGCGCTGCTGATCGACGGCGGCAACGACGAGTTCGGCGGCGACGTGGTGGATTACCTGAGCACGCACGGCGTCGTCGACACGTCCGTGGCGTACCAGCCGAACCTCTACGTGATGATCAGCCACTACCACGCGGACCACATGGACGGCTTGCGCAGCATCTTCAAGCGGCGCAAGAAGCCGGGCTCCACCGTACTCGTGCGCAACATGCACCCGGCACGCGTCTACCAGGCGGCCGGCAAACGGGCCGGGATGAGCGGCGGCTTCATCGCGCTCCAGACCGACATCAACGAGGCGATGACGGGCAAACCCAAGAAGGAACGCACGCAGTTGGTCGCGATCTTCCCCGGCGGCCTGGACACCGACGAGGACTACACCAAGGTGTGGGATCCGCAGGCCGGGACCGAGACCGACACGGCGGAGGTCTGGCTCGGAAATTCCGCGAGCGGGATCCGCATCTCCTTCCGGGTGATCGCGTCGGGCCAGGCCGTGCGCAAGAAGCCGTACGGCGGCAACGTCGTCGTGTCGTCCAAGACGAAGACGGTGGACCAGAACGACCGTTCCATCGTGGGGATGTTGTCGTACGGCTCGTTCCGGTTCTTCATGGGTGGCGACATCGCCGGCGACGGCGGCCCCGCAGGCGGGAACCGCGGCAACAACGACAAGGCGGCCCAGTTGTTGCCCAACGACGCGCTGAAGTCCTTCACCGCGCACGCCGACGTCGAATCCCCGGTCGGCGACGCCCTCGTGCGGTTCTTCCCCATGCCGCACAAGCGGCGGCCCGGCAAGGACAAGGCTGCGAGCGCGGGCTACGCGACGGTGATGAAGGCGAACCACCACGGCAGCAAGTCCAGCAACGACGTACGGCTGCTGGCCTCCGTCCAGCCCATGCTGTTCCTGATCAGCAGCGGGTTCCGCTCGCTGTTCCACCACCACCCGACGCAGCACGTGATCAACCGCACCAACGACAGGGTGACCCCGCAGTGGGTGGACCTGACCGGAGCGCGGATCACCAACTCGATCGTCCAGACCTACGTCACCGAGTGTGCGGACGTGGTCGTCACCTCGAAAGGCAGCACCAAGAGGTTCGGCGTGAACCTGCACGACGCGCCGATCATGGGGGACATCGTGGTACGGCCGGTCGACGAGTCGGTGCTGGCGCTGCGCGCGGCGGATCACAACGACTACCCGGACCTGGTCGTCCAGGTCTACGGCACCGGCACGCTGACCAATCTCGACCGCACCCGGACCACCCTACGGCCGACGGAGCCGCGCAACTCCGGGCCCGGGGACATCTATCCGATCGGCCCGTTCGTGCACGAGACCGAGTTCTGATCGCCTGTTCGTTCTCTCCGTCCTGTTCGTGCACCCGACCCGGCTCTGCTCGCTCTGCTCGCCGCGATCGCGCGGCCGCTGCCGCCCGGGCGATGCGCGCCCGGTCCCCTTGGAGTCGCCATGCCGTTCACCCTGGTCCAGCCCGATGCGGGGAACCCCCGATATCGCCTCGACGGCGTCTTTCCCGAGCCGGAGGTCGAGGCGACGCTCGGCACCACGTACTGGAAGCAGGGCCCGCACTGGATCGGCTTCGACGAAGGATTCTCCGAATCGGTGGTCGTCCGCGCCTACTTCGACCCCGCCGAGTATCGGGAACAGCAGCGCGGCTTCGGCGCCGACCCGGCCGCCTTCCGATACGTCGGCTACCTCCAGTGCGCACAGTTCACGTTCCTCGGCACGCCGATCACCCCGGCGGCGTTCGGCGGCCGGGTCGCCGACCGACAGCCGTACGTCTTCGACCGGACGCAGAAGTACTTCGTCGACCTCGTGGACCCGGCGAACGCCCGGGCCTGCAACATCCCCGTGCCGCTGTACGCGTTCAACTCCCTGCTCACCGACGGTGATGTGCGCAGCATCGACGACCTGTACGCGCCGCACTCGCACGGGGCGTTGTGGGCCTCGGACCCCGACTTCCGGTACTCCGAGGCCGCCGTGCTGACCGCCGAGGTCCCGCCGGGGCTGCTCACCCCGGACGCCGTCGGGGACTGCCTCACGCCGGACAACCTGGTGCTCGCGCTGCCCGTGACGCCGGCGCAACTGGCCCACGCCGAGCCGTATCAGCTCGCGCTGCGGTCGCTGGCGACCACCGCGTTGCCCGGCGACGACGCGCCGTGGCTGCCCGACCTCGTCCGCGAGGAGGTGGCCGCCCAGGTCGTCGGCCGGTTCGTCCTGCTGACCCTGCCCGACGACGAGGATCTGGGCGACACGCTGGTCATCTACTCGCGGCCGGGGTTCGAGGACGACAGCGAGGTGTGCGTGCACGTGCTGTCCGAGTACGACATGGCCGAGCTGGTGGCGCGGACCGGCAACGAGGCGCTGTGGCGCATCAAGGAGCACCTGGATCCGTACGATCTCGGTTTGGCGGTGGACGGGTTGGCGCCCCCGCCGCAGGTGCGCGGCGCGCGGGGCCTGCTGGCACCGCCGTTCGCGTTCCCGCCGGAGACGTATCCGCTGGAACTGACGTACTGGATGTGCGCGGTCGGTGTCCGTGGCCGGGGTACCGCGACGCGCGGCAGCACCAAGCTGCTGAGCGCGGTGCGGTGGTCGGCGCTGTACCGCTACGACGACGACCGGGGCCGGCTGGTGTTCGGGGCCGTGCGCCCGCCGCGGTGGGTGGACGACTTCGACGTGCCGGCCGCGCTGAGGCGCTACGACCAGGCCAAGCGGGAGGCGCCGACGGGGGCCGGGTTCGACACCGGCAATTTCACCCTCGCCGCACTCAAGCGGGACAGGTTCGGGGCCGGCCCGAAGCCGGTCTACGGCTGACCCGCCCGCCGGCCGTTCCCCGCCCCAACCTCTGCCGTGTGCACCGCCGACCCCATGTGAGGACCGATCCGCCATGCCCGACCCCACGGACGCCGAGATCCTGAACGCGCTGCGCGGTCGGCTGGTCGCGACCCGCGGCCCGGCCGCCGCACCGGGCACCTTCGCCTACCGGCTGGACGCGACCACTGTGCCGGGGCCGACCGGCGACGTGCTGCGCCAGACGCTCAACCGGCAGTTGCGGCTGTCCGCGGGTGCCATGCCGACCCTCGTGTCGGCGGGCTCCCCGAGCGTGGACGCGGGCGTGCTCCGGCTCACCGGCACCTCCGACGTGCTGACCGGCGACCCACTGACCGAGGTCTCCCTCGTCTTCACCGTGTCCGCGGACCGCGGCCTCCGGTGCGCGTGGACCGCGCGACCGCCCGCCGACTGGCAATTCACCGACTCGTTCCCCGAGTTGATGGAGTCGAGGTTCGAGTATCTGCCGCTCACCGACGCCGTGTTCATCGCGACCACGCACGCGCACGTCGACCCGGCGTTCTTCTTCCCTCTGTATCCGGGCGCCGGGTTGAACTTCCAGGCGACCCTCGCGGTGCGCAGCGACCTGCGGCCGGTGGGCGGCGCGGCCGGCGACACCGGCGTGCAGCGGGTCCGGATCGGCGGGCGGGTGGTGGCCACCGCCCCGGGAGTGCGGCCGTCGCTGCAATGGGGCAGCGAGGCCCCGCTGGGCCCGCTCACCGCGGCACGCTTCGGGCAGAGCCCGAGCACGGTGCGCTCGGGCAGGCTGCGGCTGGAGTGCGGGAGGGATCCGGCCGCCGACGTGCTGATCGTCCAGGGCAGCACCGGAGTGGGTCGCGCCACGGTCGAGTGCTCGGTGGATCTGCCGACTTCGGGTGCCGGCCGGCCGGTGCTGCGGATCACCGGCCCGCTCGCGAACGCGGGCTCGACGAGCGCGGCACTGGCTCTGTGCGGAGTGCCGGACGCCGCCGCGAAGCGGCTGCCCACGTCACTGCTGGACCTCGCCGGGGCCACGGTGACCGGCTACGCCGAGCAGGTGTCCCCGGCCGGTGACGAGGCGGGCCGCAGCACCGTCACGCTCGGCTTCGGCACGGGCGAATGGACGCTGATACCGGGCGCGTTGGCGATATCCGGCGTCACGCTCGCCGTCACGGTCATCCGGGCGCCCGCCTACCCCACCGGAATCTCCGTCGCCTTCTCCGGGACGATCTCCGGCACCGTGACCCTGGGCGGAAAGCCGTTCGCGGTGCGCGCGACGGTGCCGGCGAACGGCCCGTGGCGGGTGGAGATCACCGACGACGACGCGGGCCGGCTGCTGTCCGAACTCGCCCGCCTGGACGGCCTCGCGGGTTTCGACGCCGCCCGGCTGACGGCCGCGCTGCCGCCGACACTGGTCGACGCCGGACGGCCGACCTCGGTGAGCGCGATCGCGTTGCTGGTCGACCCGGTGGCGCGTGAACTCCGGGAGGTCTCATGCACGATCGCCCAGCCGGGCGGGAGCGCGTGGCCGGTGCTCGGCGGCCTGCTGACGCTGTCGGGCTGGGCCGTCGACCTGACCGCGGTTCGGGACGCGGCCGGCGCCTGGACGGTGTCCGGCGCACTGCGCGGCCGGGCCGCGCTCGGCTCCGGGCCGCAGGCGCCCGCGTTCGACATGCGGCTGCCCGTACCCGCGCGCGACGACGAGCCGTGGACGCTCGTGCTCGACCGGGACACCCCCGGACGGCTGCCCTCGATCGGCCACGCGCTGGCCCTGCTCGGCGGCGACCCGACGGTGCTGCCCGCCGGGATCGCGACGCTCGGCGCACTGACCCTGACCCGGCTGGCCGTGGCCCTCGACCCGCGGACCCTCACGCTCACGCAGCTCTCGCTCGCGTTCGATCAGTCGGCCGACGCCTGGACGATCATCGACGGCAAACTCGCGGTCCGCGGTGTCTCCGCCGCCTTGGTGTTCGATCCCGAGACCGACCCGGTGGGCGTACTCGGCACCATCGACGGCGAACTGACGCTGTGCGGCAGCCCGGTGGACGTCACCGCCGTGAAGAACGACTTCGCGGGCGGCTGGCAGGTGCTGGCCGGATTCACGCACACCGTGCACGTGCCCGGCTTCGAAGCGCTCGACGGCTGGCTCGCCGGCCCGCGGGCGCGTGCCGCGCTGCCCGCCGCCCTGCCCCTCGCCAAGGGATTCGACGTGTGCCGGGTGGCGCTGGCGTTCTCCGGCGCGGCGGGCGGGGCGTTGGCCCGCTTCGGCTTCGCGGTGGAGGCCCCCGAGGCATGGACGCTGGTTCCCGGCCGCCTGGCCCTGACCGGGGTCACCGCCGAGGTGCGCAGTGCCTACCCCGTCACCGCGGACACCGTGGTCGCCGCCGTGTTCGGGACGCTCGCGATCGGCGCCACCGACATCCGGCTGGGCGCGGTCAAGCCGGCGCCGGGCCGGCCGTGGGAATTCACCGGACGCCTGGCAGGCGACCGGGTCCTGGACGTCGCCGAGACCGCCGCCGCAGTGGCGGCGCCGGACCGCACGCCCCTGGCCCTCCCGTCGGGCGCCAAGGATCGCGGGCTCTCGGACCGCGTCACGCTCACCGCCGCGGAGATCCGCGCGATCCCCGAGACCGGCGCGCTCCACCTCGAAGGCCGGGCCGAGTTCGACGCGTGGCGGATCCCGCTGGGCGCCGCGAAACTGCCGGTGACCTCGATCGGCGCGACCCTGGACCTGCCGGGCCGAAACGCGGCCGCGAGCGCGAGCGTGACCGGCACACTGGAGTACGCGGGGCTGCGCGCCGCGGTGACCCTGGCGCTCGGCGCGGCGTCCGCGCCCACCGTGCTCACCGGCACGGTCACGGTCGCCGACGCACCGCGCGTGTCGATCGCCGCGCTGACGGACGGGGTGTGTACCCCCGCGGCGGGCACGGGATGGCGGGCCGTCGCGCCGGGCAGCCTGGCGCCGTCGACGTTCGGCTCCGCCTCGCTCCACCTGAACGCGACCACCTCGCAGCTCATGTTGTCGGGGCAACTGGCCCGGCAGGGCGCCGTCCCCGCGTGCAACGCCTTTGTCTACCTCGCCCCGGATCCGCGCCCCGGGCAGGGCGGGCGCATGCACTACGCGGTGTCGCTGGTGGTCGGCGCGGGCTTCCGGTTCGACTCGATACTGCCCGCCGCGTGGAAGGTCGACGACCGGCTGCGGGTCGGCGAGGCACATCTGGTGGTGTCGGATCTCGCGGGCACCACCCTGGGCGAACTGAGCCGCGCCACCGCGCCGTTGCTCGAACGCGCCGGATTGTCGCCGGCGCCGCTGAAGAATCTCGGCGACCAGGCGCTGACACTGTCCACCGGGGTGGCCTGCGCCGTGCGGATCGACTTCGCGCGGACCGCGCTGTTCGCGCACCTGCTGGAGATCGGCATCGGTGCGGCGACGCCGACACTGTGGTTGGCGGCGATGATCGAACACGCCGACCCCTCGCGCACGGTCTTCACCGCCGACCTGCCCGACATCACGATCGCGCGCACCGTCCGGCTCACCCACACCCCCGACCGTCCGCGCGGCATCCGGGTCGAATACCGGCCGGCCCTGGCCGATCGGGTGGAACTGGCGGGTCGGGTCGAGCTGGTCGAGATCTTCGGGCGCACCTACGCCTTCGACGTGACTCTGGTCGCGGACGCGGCCGGGCTCACCACCCGAGTCCGACAGGGCACCGCGGACACCGTGCCGGCGCCGTTCATGCTGCGCGGTCTGGCGCTCGAACACCTCAGTGCGGACATCGCCTACCGATGGGCCGTTCCGGCCGCGCCCGGCCGCCCGGCCGTCCCGCAGACGTCGACGGTCATGATCCGCGGCCGGGTGCTGCTCGGGCCCGCACCCCGCACGGGCGAGCCGGACCGGCGGCTCGACTGCGCCGCGCGGCTCGTGCTCCGCGACGGCGTCCCGGTGCTCTACGACGTCTCGTTGGCCGCCGACTGGTCGCTCGCCGGGTTCCTCGCCCAGTGCTTCACCGGAACGTCCGCGACCCGGCCCGGCACGCTCATCGACGTCGGACTCCGGTCCGGCACCCGGATCTCGTACTACGAGGCGGACCGGGACCCGGGCGCCACGCTCCGAGCCCCCGACGGCACGGTGCCGCGCGACGGGTACACCATCGACGCCCGGCTCGCCGTGCGCCTGATCGCCGACCTCGACCTGCACGCCATCGTCACGGTCCTGCGCGACCCCAGGACCGGCCAGTGGGACCGCGTCGCGGCGACCGCGGTATTGGACGCGCCGCTCGACCTCGGGTTCATGTCGCTGGCGGGCACGACCCGCCCCGGCGGCAGCGGGACGTACCAGGGCGGCCCCGAACTCGGCTTCGAGACCGGGCCCTCGGCGACGGCGCGGTTGTCGGCGGGCATCAACTTCCTGGGCGAGGCGTTCGCGGTGGCGTCCGTGTCCGTGGCGCCCGGGCACGACGGGGGACGAGTGTTCACCGGGCGGCTCACGTCCCTGCGCTCCCTTTCCCCGTTCGGGCCGCTCGCCTGCGGGTTCCGCTACAGCACCCATCCGGCGGGCGCGGGTGCCGAGTTCGCGCTCGACGGGTGGCCGTCGTTCGGCCTCGCGGAGAACCTGGTCGACTTCGTGTCGGCGATCAAGGCGCTCGCGGACGCCGAATCCCTGTCGCTGTGCGGGCCGTTGGGCAAGCTCGTCGCCCGGCACGCGGTGAACACCTCGTACACGGTGACGCCCGCGGTGACCGCGGTGGGCGACGACCTCGTCTTCAGCCTCACCGGCACATGCTCCCTCACCCTGGTCGGGGCCGACGCCCCGTTCCTCACCTCGGCCTTCCCGGCGTTCGCCGTGCACATCCCGACGACCACCCGGTGGGACCGGCTTCCCGGCGTCCTCGCCGACGGGATCCGCGGCGCCGCCGCGCAGTTCGCCCGGGCACTGCTCGCGGACCCGGCGAAGATCGCCCTGTTCCTGGCGCTGGTCGTCGGGGAGGAGGCCCTCGACGTCGCCACCGTCCTGCTGTGCGACGGGCTGATCACCAGTGCGGCCGTCGAGGGGGTCGAGGCCGCCGCGCTGGTGCTCGCGACGATCGGAGCCGGGGGCATCCTGGGGTCGGCGACCGTCGCCACGCTGGCGGCGGCCATCGCGAAGGCCGTCTCCGACGCGGCAAGCCACGGCGGGCCCGGCACGAACAGCGGGATCGGCACCCCGGCGCTGCACGAGGCCGGCTACGACAACGGCACGGTCGCCGCGCGCTGGGCCGGCGCGAGCCGCGCCGCCGGGTACACGCTGGCCGTGTTCCGCCCTGACGGCACCCAACTGGCGAGCCGCAACCTGGGCCTGGTGCTCCAGGGCGCACTGCCGCTGGACCCGAACACGCTGCCGCCCGGCGACTATCCGGTACGGGTCAGGGGCATCCGAGGCCCCCTGAGCGGACTGTGGTCCGAGCCGCTCGTGCTGAGCAAGCCGGCCCCGCCGACGGCGACCCTGGCCTACGGGCGCTCGCAGCTCGTCGCGACCGGCACGCCGCAGGCCGGCACCGAGCAGGTGGTCATCCGGGTGTTCGACCCGAACGGCGTGATGCTCGCAAACGAGGTGAGGCCGGCCTCGGCCCCGACGCTGACGGTGCCGCTGCCGGTGGCCGCCGGCAGCGCCGTCCCGCTCGCGCAGCCGGTGCGGGGCGCGTACACGGTACAGACGCAGGCACTCGGGCACGGGCACTTCCCGGGGGCGTGGAGCCCGCGGGTGCCGTACACCGTCCTGTCGCAACCGGCGCCGACGATCCTGTCCGTCACGCAGTCCGCGGGGGACTTGACGATCGCCTGGAACACCCCGGTGCCGTGCGACGTGGCCGTGGTCGACCCGACCACCAACAAGGCCGTGGCCACCTCCACCGGAGTCCTGAACGGGCGTGTCACGCTGAGCCCTTCGCCCGCGCCGGTCTCGGGGCGGGCGTACTACGTCCATGTATGGGTGAACAACCCGGGCGTCGGAATGAGCGGATGGGCCGGCCGGGTGTTCAACGCCTGGGTGGTCGCCGCCCCCGCGCGCGCCGAACTGCGCAACGACCTGGGCACGGTCACCGCGTCGTGGACGGCGGTCGCCACGCCGGCGGGCGCACCCGCGGCACCCACCTACACCTACGAACTGGTCGACTCCTCCCCGGGCTCGGGCCCCTACGCGGTCGGCGGCGGCAAGGAAATCGTCGGCACCGACGCCCGCGGGGTCGTGCTCGCCGACGGACGCGCCCTGCACACCCGGTCGACCTACCGGGTCCGGGTGCGGGCCGAGATGTACGGCAACACCAGCGCGTGGACGACCTCGCCCGGCCTCCTGCTGGTCACCCTGCCGCGACCGCTCACCCCGCAACTCACCGCCGACGACGCGGAACTCACCCTGGTGTGGACGGACCCACCCAACATCGTCGCCGACGCCGCGCGCACCACCCTGACCCTCACGAACTCCGAAGGCCCGCTGCCGGCCGGCGCCGTTGTGCAACTCGGCTACGAGGCGGTGCTGTCGTGCGGCGGGACCGAGGTCGGACGGGCCCGGGCGATCACCGCGCGCGGCCTCGTGCTGCGCCGCGCCGACGGCCGCCGGCCCGCGCCGGGGGAGGAGTACACGGCCCAGGTGCGGCTGGCCACTCCGCAGACCACCGGGCCGTGGGCGCCTGCTACGGGGGTGGTCGTCCTGGGGGCCGTCCGCGACGCGCGGGCCTACGGGCTCCCGCCCAAGCAGAACCCGGTGTCGGTCTCCTGGACGGCCCCCATCGGCCCGCTGCCGCCCGGCCTCCACTACGAGGTCGTCGCCATCCGCGACCGCGACGCACTGGGCCGGCCGCTCGAAGGCGCGGCCCGCACGATCACCACGACCACCGTCACCCCGACTTCCGCCGACGCCCCGGCCGCCACGACCCGACTCGCCACCACGAACTGGTTCGGCTACTACATCATTCGCGTCCGCGCCCGCACCCTCCAGGCCGGCGGCCCCTGGTCCGATGCGGCCACCCTGGCCTTCCGCGACCCGGGAACTCCCTGACGCGGACGCCGAGATGCGGGCGGGTGCGGGTGCGGGTGCGGGTGCAGGTGCAGGTGCAGGTGTGTGCGGGCGGTCTCGCGGTATCGGCTTCTCCCATCGGATTTCACGGCCTCTCCGTGCCATCCGTCGACCCCGGTCGGGTAGCGTCCCAGGATGACCGTGACATTCGACGAGGCCGTCCGCGCCCGGCTGCAAGCCCCCAACATCTGGTACGTCGGCACCGTGTTCCCCGACGGAGCCCCCCAGGTCAGCCCGATGTGGGTGGACCTGGAAGGTGAGGGGGAGTTGACGTTCAACACCTCGGCGGGTCGGGTGAAGGAGGAGAACCTGCGCCGAGACCCCCGCGTCTACCTCTCGCACGCGGACACCGCCGACCCCTTCGACCGCGTGCAGATCAGCGGCGTGGTGGCCCGCTTCGTCGACGGTCGGGAGGCGCACGACCGGATGGACGTACTGGCCCGCAAGTACCTGGGCGTCGACCGCTTCGAGTGGACCATGCCGGGGGAGCGGCGCATCGCGGTGATCGTGCGCCCGCTCAAGGTGCGGCACATCGTCGGAGTGGAACGATTCCGGCCCGGCGGCCCCGTCCCCGCTTCCTGAAGGACTTCCTGCGTCGCCTCGAACGCTTCGGCGACTCGGCCGGGCGGAAACTGTCGACGACTTGAACGCTCGTATGGGTGTGCGATGTTCGGTGGGAGCGGTAGCGTCGGCTCGTGGAACGTTGCCCCGCTGCGCACGACGACGACCCGGTTCCTTGCGAGGGCCCAGCCGACGCGGTCCGCGTCGTGGATCAGCTCGGCGCCGAGACGCTCGCCTGTGTCCGGCACGGCGCCGTCCTGTACGCGTCGCTGCTCGAACCGCACGTGTACCCGGGCCCCGGCGGACGAGACGGCGACGCCGCCGAGGTGCATCACCTGGGCCGCGCGCTGCGCCCGTTCGCCTTCGCCGCCGACGAAGACCACGACATCACTCGCGAGATCGAGACCTACCTGAGGTATCGAGGCGCCTGACCGAGGGCGGACGAGCGGGGGAGGCCGTGCCTGCCCTCCCGCGGCGGAAAGCGTCGAGACTGCGGCCAAGACCGCAGGGCCGGTCGCCGCTCGCGGTGCGTCCCTGTCGCGCGGAGGCAGGGGTGCCCGGGGCGGAAGGCGGGCGCGGGGCGCCCGCCGTTCTGCGGTGTTGGAGCCGGGGCCACCCCGACACGGCCCGGATGACGTCGGGTTGCTGCGCCGAACGGTGCCGTCCGCGGCGTGCGGAACGCAGTCGACGGGAGCGCCCGGGATGCGGAACAAGGTGCCCCGGTGTTCGCGCTACCGGAAACTACGGGTGGCCGTGGTGCTGTTGGCGGTCCTGGTTGCCGGACTCGGGGGCTCGTTCCGCAGGTGACCGGCGCGCCGGCCGGAGTCGGCCGACAGGCGAACGGCTTCGAGTCGGTCCAGGTCCGCGACTCGGCCCGGGAGCACTTCGGCGGCTCCCCCTGCCCAGGACTGTGAGCCACGACGCGCGCGCCGGCCGACGAGTCGCTCGACCGGAGCGGCGGTTCGGTGGTGGCGGCGGGCAGTTCGGCCGCGCGGCCGACGACGTGAGGCGCGTGTCCGCGTCAGGCCGTCTGCCCGTTTCACACGGCCCGGGTCGGCGAAGTGCCGTCGGCCGAGGCGGACTCGGCGCGGTGCGTGCATCCACCCCGACCATGACGGCTCCGCCGGGCCGGATGATCTCGGACACCCCTGCACCCCGCAGATCGGCCATCGGGGGTCGACAGGAGCTCCTCGGCGATGTCGCACCTCGGAGGACGAAGCCGCGGTCCGATGTGGTCGGCGCGCGGACCATGCGGCGAACTCCCGCCGGTGGAAGCCCCGTTGGGGTGTCGTGTCCGTGCCCGGAGAACGTGGGCGGCTGCCGCTGCTCAGGGATACGTTTCGGGAGAGAGTTGCCCGGAAAGCTGGTGTCGGCCGGTACAACGGACCCGTATATTGGCGTATCGGATGTGCCGGTCATATCCGACAGCAGCGTGATCACTCTGCGGTGCTCATTCGTGCCACCCCTCACCCGAGCGGTTCCGGGGCGGTGTACGAGGGGTGGCTTCCAACATCATGGGAGAGCCGTAATGGTTGGGATCCGGCGCGGGCGTCACGCCCCGAACAAGGCATCACTCGGCATCCTGGGGCTCGTCGCGGCCCTGGTCCTGGGCGTATTCGTGATCAGCCCGACGGTCGGTTCCGCGGCATCGTCCGCCTCGACGTCGGTCCAGACCAGGTACAGCCCGCTCGGTGCCATCGCCAGTGGTCCCGCCGGCCCGGCGACCGCCAAGCTCACCGTCGCGCCGTACTGTTGCCCGTCCAGCGCGGTCGTGCTGACACCGCAACAGGTGATCACCGATCGCGACTCCCAGGGGATGAACCTCGGTCTGCCGTCCGACAACACCTCGGTCAGTGCCGTCGAGGTGTGCTACGCCGTCCTCTCGGCCACGGTCGGTCGGACGTACATCAGCCAGACGCGAGTGACGGACATGACCCTGCCGAACTCGGCGCTCGTCAGCTTCGAGGACAACACCGACCGAACTGCGGTCGGCCCCGCCTGCTACACGATGCCTGCCCACATCACGCCCACCGGGGCGATGACGCTCAGGCTGAGTGTGGTCTTCGGCAGTACCGCCGACCGCATCACGATCGGCATGGTCAAGCTCACGGGCCAGTCCGAGTAGCCGTGCCGTGGTGTCGCCGCGGTGGTCGGTGTGTGGGTGTCTTTCGAACGCGGGAGCAGTCGCGAACGGGCTTTGGCAGGACGGGCATTCCGCTGTTCGGAGTCCGTGGGTGTCGGGACGACGCCCTGCCGGGCATCGGCCACGCGTGCGGCCACGACGTCAACGGCGCGGCGGCGGTCGCAGCGGCCCTCGCGCTCGCCCCGCTCGCCGACGAATTCGGCCTGACCGTCAAGCTGTTGGGCACTCCGGCGGAGGAGTCCGGCGGTGGCAAGGTCTACCTGCTGGAGCGGGGCGCGTTCGACGACGTCGCGACGGCGATGATGGTGCACGCCGCGCCGATGGAGTCACCGCGCACGCTGCGGTGATGCCGCACCAGGGCGTCAACGCCGCCGACGCGACCGAGGCGATCGAACCGGGTGGGACGATCACCGGGGAGCACGGAAATCGGCTGGTTGAAGAGGTCCGGCCTGAGCCGGGAGTCGGACCCGCTCGTGTCGGACATGCATCGCGCCGTCAAGCGGGCCCTCGATCCCGCAGGAATCCTCAAGCCGGGCAAAGTCTTCGCGATGGACAACCGATGGCAGGGCGGTCTCCCCACCGAATGCGAGCCGGGTACCCCGCGCTGCCGACGCGGCGCGGGGTGCATTCGATGTTCGGGGACGAAAGGGTGTGGGCTGCCGTGTTACCCGGGGGCTGAACCGCCGGCGAGTTCGGTTGCCGCGTGGTCGCACCAGGTGAGGCCGGCCCGGGCCTGGCCGAGGCCGTAGGCGCGGAGCAGGGGTCGGGTGGCGGTGCCTGCTTCGGATTCGAAGTACGCGATCCAGCCGAGGAATTCGCGGCGCTTGTGGGCGATGAGGGCGAGTGCGTCCGTCGAGGACAGCGTGTCGACGAAGGTGAGCTTCAGCAGCGCCTCGTCACGCAGCCGGGGTGGGCCGGGCGGGGCGGCCAGCCAGTCGTGCAGGGCGGCGCGGCCCGCGTCGGTGGCCTGCCAGATCGTCTGGTTGCGGGGCCCGGAGGTGCCGAGCGGCTCGGTCAGGCCGAGGTCCTGTAGTTGTTTGAGCTGTGGGTAGAGCTGGGCGTAGCTGACGCCCCAGAAGGCGTCGACCTGGGCGAGCGCGGCCTGTTTGATCTCGTAGCCGGAGCGGGGCTGCAGCACGATGAAGCCGAGCGCGGTCCACCCGGTCTCGGTCAGCGGCGGCAGGGGTGCGGATTCGGTCACGGCTCTTGCCTCCTCAACATGCATGGCATATATGTATCCCAGTTATATCGGATCGCGTGGAGGTGCCACTCATGGAGCGACTGATTCTGGCCGACGCGACCGTATTGGACGGCGTCAATCCGTCTGCGGCGGGGCGGACCGTGGTCGTCGAGGGCGATCGCATCACGGCGGTCACGCCCGGCACGGTGGTGCCCCGGGACGGAGACCGGGTCGTGGACCTGGCCGGGCGGACGGTCATGCCGGGCATGTTCACCTGCCACTTCCACGCCACCTACCACGAGCTGGGGTCGCGGCCGAACGTGCCGTACGGCAACGAATACCCGCCCTCGTACCAGGCACTGATCGCGGCGAAGAACCTCGACACCGCGCTGGCGCACGGCTACACGTCCGTGATCGGCGCGGGCGCCGCCAACGAGGTCGAAGGCGGCGTGAAGCGGGCGATCGAGGACGGGATGACGCCCGGCCCCAGGTTCTGGCCCTCCGGTCGTGAACTGTCGACGACCGGGCACGCCAACGACGGGGTGCCGTGGCACTGGGGCATGCCCGCGCCCGGCGCGGTGCGGCTGTGCGACGGGGCCGAGGGCTTCCGGTACGGGGTACGCGAGGAGATCAAGCGCGGCGCCGAGGTGATCAAGCTGTTCGTCACCGGCGGGCACGGGACCACGGCGCCCAAGGACCGCATCGAGATGACGCGCGACGAGCTGGCCGCCGCGATCGAGACCGCGCACTCGCGCGGCGCGCTGGTGCGCGCCCATCTGGTCAACAAGCCCGCCATCATGATGGCCCTGGAGCTGGGCATCGACATCGTGGACCACTGCGACGAGATGGACGACGAGGTCATCGCGGCGCTGGTGGACACCCGCGCGTTCGTGGTCCCGTCGCTGCACTTTCCCAAGCACTTCCTCGAAGTGATGGGTGCCGGCCTGGGGTTCGCGGCGGACGCGATCCGCGCCGACCTGGAGAGCATGTACGCGGCGATCCCCAAGGCCCAGGCCGCCGGCGTGCGGTTCGTCCTCGGCGACGACTACGGCGCGGTCGGCTTCGCGCACGGCCTGTACGGGCGGGAGTTTCGCCTCTACACCGAGCACGCGGGCATCACCCCGGCGGAGATCGTCGGCTGGGCCACCCGCAACGGTGCCGAACTGGTCGGCCGCGCCGCCGACCTCGGCACCGTGGAGACGGGCAAGCTCGCCGACCTGCTCATCCTGGACACCGATCCCACCGTCGATCTCGCGGTTCTCGCCGAGGGCACGCCCCGGGCGGTCCTCAAAGGCGGCGAACTCGTGCACGGGCAGTTCCCCGGCTGACCACACGTGCCCCGACCGGCACCCCCGTACCCACAAGACAGAACCGCAGCACGGAGGTTTTCCATGGCGACCGCGATCGGCTCCATCCACCAGCTCGGCTACGTGGTCCGCGACGTCCGCGCGGCGATGCGGCACTGGACCGAGAACCTCGGCATCGGGCCGTTCTTCCACTTCCCCGACGCCGGCATCGTCAACACCTACTACCTCGGGACGCGCACCGACGCGCGCATCGCGGTCGGCATCGCCTACTCCGGCGACCTGCAGATCGAACTGATCCAGCAGCTCAATCCCGAAGCGCCCAGCGCCTACACGGAGTTCCTCAGTGAGCACGGCGAAGGGCTGCACCACCTGTGCCACTTCACCACCGAATACGACGCGTACGTGCGCCGCTTCGCCGACGCCGGCGTCGAGCCGTACCACTGGGGGGACGCCGGGCCGCAGGCGCGGTTCGCGTACTTCCCCACCGAAGGGCACGGCGGTTCGGTCGCGGAAGTCTACGAGAGTACGCTGCACGGCGACTTCTTCGCCATGATGCGCGACGCCGCCCGCGACTGGGACGGCACCGACCCGGTTCGCGAGGTGACCCTGTGATGAAGGCGGTGCGCAACACCGCCGACGGCATCCGGGTCCTGGAGGTTCCCGAACCGGCGGACCGCAACGGGGTGCCGCCGGTGGAGGTCACCGTCGTCTCCACCGCCATCTGCGGCAGCGACCTGCACCTGATGGCGATGGGCCCATCCCCGGTCACCCCCGGCCACGAGTTCGCCGGCCTGCTGCCCGACGGCACCCCCGTCGCGGTGCGCCCGTACCTTCCGTGCGACGCCTGCGACCAGTGCGCCGCCGGGGCCGGCCAGCTCTGCCGGACCGGCGGCGAACGCCTGCTGGGCGTCGCGATCGACGGCGGCATGGCCGAACGCGTCCGGGTCGATCCCGGAGCGCTGTTCCCGCTCGTCGACACCTCGGGCGCCGGCGTCGACCCGCGTGACGGCGCCCTCGTCGAACCGCTCGCCGTCGCCCTGCACGGCCTCAACCGCGCCGGCGTGACCGCCGGCCGGCGCGTGCTGGTGATCGGCGGCGGCCCGATCGGACTGTGCGCCGTCGCCGCCGCCCGCCACCTCGGCGCCGACGTCGACCTGACCGAACCGCGGCCACACCGCGCCGAAGCCGGCGAAGCGCTCGGCGCCCGCATCCGCGCCACCGGCGAATACGACACGGTCCTCGACGCCGCCGCCGTCCAATCCTCCTTCGACCTGGCGGTCGCCCACCTGCGGCCACGCGGCACCCTCGGCCTGCTGGGCACGTTCTGGACGCCGGTGGCGATGGACTACACGACCCAGATGAAAGAGATCACCATCGTCCCCGCCTTCATGTACGGACACCACCACGGCGCACCCGAGTTCGCACAGGCCACCGACATCCTGCGCGCCGTACCCGACTTGCCTCGGGTCCTGATCACCCACCGCTTCCCCCTCGACGAAGCCGCCCGCGCCTTCGCCGTCGCCCAGGACCCCGCCGCCGCAGCGATCAAGGTCGTCCTCGAACCCTGAGCGGAACCCCGCACACGCGCCCCCACCCTCACCGGCCACGCGCCTCACGCTCCACGGCCCGCCGCTGCGCCGGGACCGCAACGGATGCGGGTCGCCGAGGCTCGGCGTCCGCGTGGCCGGGGGCGGACCGGGCGATCGTGCCCTCGCACCGGAGTGGTCGGGGCGGGCGGGCCAGGCGTCGGTGATGGTGTCGGTGTCG
The DNA here is from genome assembly GCF_040629175.1 of Embleya sp. NPDC005971. Classification (NCBI taxonomy): domain Bacteria; kingdom Bacillati; phylum Actinomycetota; class Actinomycetes; order Kitasatosporales; family Streptomycetaceae; genus Embleya; species Embleya sp. NPDC005971. The sequence continues at coordinate 159,316 of NZ_JBEXUX010000011.1, forward strand.
GGTCGGTCAGGGTGCGCCACGTCAGGACGGCGGTGCCGCCCATGCGGGTGAGTTCGTAGCGGTCGCCGCGCAGCCGGGCGGCGTGGGGCGCGGCGGATTCCGTCGGCGTCGCGGTAAGTGTCGGAGACCGTGTACTGGTTGCCGAGCGTGCGCCATTCCGGTGTCGGCGTCCGGGAGCCCACGGCGGTCGGGACGTGGTGGTCGCTGCGGTGCCGGACGCCTTGGAGGCCGCGACGGGGAGGCCGTAGCCCGACATCGCCTCGGTGGGGGCCGGCACGGTCTCCAGGGACCGGTAGGCGGCGTACGCGGTTACCGGCAAGGTTTGGTGGTTCGTGTCTGCACCGGGTTCGGGGTTCCGTGTGTCCGGTGGGGTGGGTGTCGGGTTTCCGGGCTGTGCCAAGTGTGTTCGGTCATGGGGCGGGTTCCACGGCGTGCAGGACTGTTCGGTCCTCGTTCCCGGTGAGCAGGAGCGCGCGGCCGGTGTTGACGGCCCAGGGGACGGCGGTGTGGTCCGGCATCGTGAGGGCGCCGCGGACGGTCAACGCGACGGGGTGGCCCTCGCGGGTGCCGTAGACGCGATCGCCGGCGACGGAGCGGGCGACGGCGCCCGGGGTGACCGACGCGCGTCCTTCGGCGAGGTCGACGACGACGGGTCCCAGGGCCGCGAGGGGGCCGTCGTCGGAGCGGATCCAGGTGTTCGAGAGGGATCCGGCGGGGGCGTCGGCGTGGGCGAGTACCCGGCCGGAGGAGGAGTCGTGGACGGCGAGTGTCTCGGTGTCGTCCCGGGGCCCGGACCACACGACGGCGACCGACCCGTGTCCGCCGCCGGCCACGCGGAGCATGCGCGCGCCGGGGTGCGGCGGGACCGGGGCGACCCCGCGTGTCGTGCCGTCGAAGCCGAGCAGTTCCCAGGGTCCGACGGCGCGTCCCGCGAGGACGTGCGTGGCGTCGGCGGCCATCGCGACGGTTCCGGGGGGCACCCGGACGGGGGCGAGGACGCCGCCGCGCAGCGCGGCGGCCGATCCGTCGGGTCCGGTCACCAGGGGGAGGGCGCCGGCGTAGCTGACGCGGGCGCCGGGCGCGAGCGCGACGGTGTCGGGCGGGCTCCAGGGGCGGGGGCCGCCATGTCTGGGCCACACCACGAGTCCGTCCCGGGTCTCGGCGACGAGTACCGGCGCGGTCGGGTCGCCGGTGGCGTGGAGCGCGAGATGGCCCGCCGGCAGCGGTTCGCCGGCTTCCTCGATCCGCCCGTCTCGGGGATCGAGGAGGGCGACGCGACGGTCCGGCGTGAGTACGGCCAGGACGTTCCCGAGCGCGGCCACGCTCGGGCGGCCGGCTCCCGGCGGTGCGATCGACCGCGTCCAGGCGGACGTTCGTTGCCAGCCGGCCGGGGAGGTGAATGCGGCGGTCTCGGCACGCGAGGTCGTGCCCGGTCCGGGGTCGGCGGGTTCGTCGTCCGGCCACGCCAGGACCGCGGCGACCGTGACCGCCGCGGCGATCGCGAGGCCGATCGCGGCCGGGGTGACGCGGGGGAGGGACCGGGTCGCACGCCGCCGTGCGCGACCGGGGCGCGCGGGCGTGGTCGAGGGTGGCCGCCCGGTGGGCGGCGGGGCGGTCTCGGGCGGGTCCGGCGTCTCGTACGGATCGTGTTCGTGGGTGAGGTGTCCGTCGGGGTCGGCCCGTTGCCCGTCGAACTCGTCGTCGTCGGTCGCCGCGGCGTCCTCCCCGAACGTCGGGGCGTGCGCCTGGTCGTCGGGGGCCTCGTCGTCGGGTTCGGGATCGGGATGGGGTTCGGCCAGGAACGTGAGCGTCCCGTCCGGGTCGACGAGGAGTGGGTAGTGCGTGCCGTCCGGATCGATGTCGATCGCGCGTACGGGCCGGTCGAGGAGGGAGGCGGTGAAGCGCACCTCGTCGATGGCGGCGTGCCGGGCCTGCGTCCCCTCGGGAACGTGGACGGGCGTGCCGTCCACGGTCGCTGTGCCGTCCTGGGGGTACTCGATGACGAACAAGGGCGTGGCCGGGACGGCGGAGGCGTGGGTGGTCAACGGTTCTCCCGCGTTCTCGGGCGATTGGGGCGGGTGCGGTCGTGGCATGGGCGAGGCCCGGACGGCGCGCGGGTGGCCCGGCGGGGGCCGGACGGCGCGCGGGTGGCCCGGATCGGAAGGCCGCCCCGCGCGGACTGCGGCGCCTGACGTCCCGGCGCGCGGGGGCTTCGCCTTCGTGGGGCGGGACGCGTACGGGGCCGCGGGGCATCGCGCCGGGTCCGGCCGGGTGGCGGTTGTTCCGGTCGGACGTGTTCGGGACCGTCCCGCGCGTCGACGCCCCCGTCCGACGTCTTCGGTCCGACGTCCCGGGGGGAGACGGGGTCCGACCCCGCGACCAGGACGATCCTCTCGGCCACGGTCGGCTCCTCGCTGTCGTCGATCGAGTGGTCCCGGCCCTCGGCTCCCGCACCGTCGGCGCCCGCGCCTCTCGCGATACCGGTTCAACGAGCGGCCCACGCCCCGGCAACGGATCGGTCGCCCGATCGCGTTGGCGACGACACCGAACGGCCGGCCCGCCGCGCCCGCCCCGCGCCGAAAGACGCCCGAGCCCCGACCCCGAACCCCGACCCCGAATCCGTCGACACCACGCCGCCGATTCCGTGTCCGTCGACGTCGCACCGCCGACCCCGTGAACCATCCACCGCGATCCGCGACTCGCCCCGTGAGGCCACCACGGCACCCGAGTGACTCCCCGAGCGTCCGCGCGTTACCCCCTACGGGACAGACCTCGTGCTCACGGAGGAATACGTGCATATCACCCGACCGGCCGCCGCGACGGCTCTCCTGCTCCTGCTCCTGGCCGCCTGTGACACCGCGCCGGCCACCGGCCCCACCCAAGCCCTCGATCCCGCCCTGGCCGCGAACAGCGCGCCTCTCCCCGACGCCGGCACACCCCGGCTCCCGCCACCCGCCACCCTCCCCCTCGGCCCGACCGGCCCCGCGACACCCCCGCCCCCGGCGCCGTCCACCACGCCGCCCGACCCGCGCGGGGACACCCGACCGGCCGGATCCCCCCAGCCGCCCCGCGGATCCGGCACCTCGGGCCGTGTCGACCGTCCCCCCACACGACCCGACCGCGTCACCTCCCGACCGGACGCGGTCGACCCCTGGGCCGCCTGCGGCTTCGGAGTCCGCTTCGCCGGCGGCAAGGACGATTCCCCCCAGGCCCGCATCTGCCGCCCCAACCACGGCTGACTCCCCCCGAACGACGCCCGGCACCCATCCGAACACTCGATCCGGCCGCCATCGACCGCTACGGAGACCGCCTCGACATCGTCCCCGTCGACCTCGGCAGCCACCACTTCCCGGTCGAGTCCCCCCAAGCCACGGCGAAACTCCTGACGGCCATCCGCAACCGACGCGACCTCGGTGTGGGCCGTGGCCGATCCACGGCCCGCATCGCCCACGGCTCACGGCCCGACCCGGACGGCAGTGTCGAACCAATCACCGGTCACGGATCCCAATCGGCCCTGCCGACCGGCCACTTCACCCGCAAGGTAAAGAGTTCGACCGTGCCCAGCCCGCTGCGCCGGCGGAACGTCACCATCCCCAACCGGGTGTCGCACCGTCCCCGGAATGCAACCGCAGGCCGCCCGCAGGAAGGACGCACACCAACTCCCCTGGACGGGGGCCGGGCGGAACGGTTCCCTGGGTGCGGACGACGGCGGCCGGCAGGCCCTCGCGCCGTCGGTGATTCCCTTCGGCGACCTGAACGCACCCCGCCAGGCCGACCACACCGACATCGACGAGATGGTCCAGGCGTTCGCCCGGGACGGGTCAGCGGGTGCGTTCGTAGTGGCGGCGTGCCTTTTCGCGGTTGCCGCAGGCGGCCATCGAGCACCAGCGGGCGCGGTTGGCGCGGCTGCGATCGAGCAGGAACAGTTGGCACTCGTCATTGGCGCAGGCGCGTAGCCGGCCGGGCAGTTGCTTCTCGGCGGCGGCCCAGGCGAGAACGACCTCGACGGCCAGGCGGGCGTGCGGGGGAGTCTTGACGGTCCATTCAAGACCATCCGAAGTGAGTTCCGGGACCTGGTGGACGCCTTCGAGCAGCGGGCGCAATGCGGTGGGCGGGCTGTCTCCGCGCACTACGTCCCGCAGGATGTCCCGCGTTTCACGCAGCAGCGCCAATTCCGCGAGGCTGCCTTCGCCGTCATGCTCCCGCGCCCAGCGTCTGCCTCCGGCCGGATCGCCGAGCGCGTCCTGTTCCTCGCCGTTGACCAGTGGCCTGCTGTTGAGCAGGTCCAGCAGCGTGTCCATCGGGTGCCGCTTCCTTCCGACTAACCAGATCGAGTCGTTTGACAGGTTAGTTTACTCGTGCTTGCATGACGAGAAGCTAACCGGATCAAGCACGTGAAGGGGTTAGAGAATGCGCTCGGTGCACCACCGGACCGCCACCGTCGACGGCCATGAGATCTTCTACCGCGAAGCCGGCGCCGCAGACGCCCCCGCGATCGTCCTGCTGCACGGCTACCCGACCAGCTCGTTCATGTTCCGCGAACTCATCCCGCTGCTGGCCGACGACTACCACGTCATCGCGCCGGACCACCTCGGCTTCGGCCACTCCGACGCCCCCCTCGTCGAGGACTTCACCTACACCTTCGACGCCCTCACCGAACTCACCTCCGGACTGCTCGACCAGCTGGGCCTGGACCGCTACGCCCTCTACGTCCAGGACTACGGCGCCCCCATCGGATGGCGCCTCGCGCTCAAGCACCCCGAACGCATCTCCGCCCTCGTCACCCAGAACGGCAACGGCTACGAGGACGGTTTCGTCGAGTCGTTCTGGACCGACGTCTGGGCCTACGGGGCGAACCCCGGTCCCGACACCGAACCCGCCGTTCGCGCCGCGCTGAGCCTCGACGCCATTCGATGGCAGTACGTGCACGGTGTGCCCGATCCGAGCCTGGTCAGCCCGGACACCTGGGAGCACGACTTCGCCCTCGTCTCCCGCGAGGGCAACGACGAGATCCAACTGGCGCTGTTCCGCGACTACCGGAACAACCGCCCGCTCTACCCGCTGCTGCACGAATTCCTGCGTGCCGGCGAGGTCCCGGTGCTCGCGGTGTGGGGCCGCAACGACGAAATCTTCGGCCCGGCGGGCGCGCGGGCCTTCGCCCGGGACGCCAAGGACGCGGAGGTGCATCTGGTCGACGGCGGTCACTTCCTGCTGGAGAGCCACCTGGACGTCGTTGCGGGTTACCTGCACGGCTTCCTCGGGCGGGTGCTGCGATGAGAGCCCGGTGGGGCCGCATCGGATACCGGGCGAAGCACCCGGCCGCCGGTGGACCCGCACGGGCCGCACCGGCCGCAGGGGTGATCGGTTCCGTTCAGTTCTGTTCCAGGACGAATACGGCGCTGGTTTCCGGTGCCAGGGCCTCGAAGACGTGGGGGATGTCGCCGCGGTAGCTCACGTAGTCGCCGACGTCGAGTTCGACGGCCTGGTCGAGAGGCCCTGCCATCGCGCGTCCGGCGGTGAGGACGACGTGTTCGATCGTTCCCGGCAGGTGCGGTGAGGACCGGCGGGCTCTGCCGGGTTCGGCGCGGATCCGGTAGATGTCGCACTGCGCTTCCGGCGCGCAGGATGCGAGCAGTGTGGCCGTGTAGTCGGATTCCTCCGCGTGGGTGGGGCTCCCCTCGTCGGCGCGCAGGATGCGGATGGCGGGGCGCGGCGGTGTGACCAGCCGGCTGAACGGGACGCCGAGCGCCACGCTGAGCGCCCATACGGTCTCCACTCCCGGATTGCCCGTACCGGCCTCCAGTTGCGACACGGTGGCCTTGCTCAGACCTGCGAGGCGGGCGAGTTCGCTCAGTGACAGCCCCCTGCGCTGTCGCTCGCTGCGAACCGCGGCCGAAATCGCTGCGACGGGTGATGCCATGGGGGACGACTCCAGAGGCTTGTGGGTTCGACGCCGGCGTGGCCAGTGGCCCGGCATCGTCCGAACGTTCGCTGTGGCGAACGTTCGGGCGAAAAAATGTACAGTGATTCTGTCCGATCGGCAGCCGGAACGGGCGATCGATGGACCCCTGGACAGGACACGGAAAGGAGCAACGGTGCAAGGGACGAGCGGAGCGCACGCGTTGGTGCGTACGTTGGTGGACAGCGATGTGCGGGTTTGTTTTGCGAACCCGGGCACGTCCGAGATGCATTTCGTGGCCGCGCTGGACGCCCTGCCGCAGATGCGCGGGGTGCTGTGTCTCTTCGAGGGAGTCGCCACCGGCGCGGCCGACGGATACGGACGGATGACGGGGCGCCCGGCCGCGACGCTCCTGCATCTCGGGCCCGGGTTGGCCAACGGACTCGCCAACCTGCACAACGCCCGCCGTGCGAACACCCCGGTGGTGAATGTCGTGGGCGATCACGCCATCGACCACAAGCCTCTGGATTCCCTGCTGGAGTCGGACATCGACGCGCTCGCCGGCACGGTCTCCACCTGGGTGCGGCGTTCCACGACCACCGAGGCGCTCGGCGCCGACGCGGCCGACGCGGTCGCGGCGGCGCTGACCTGCTTCGACGGCGCCGAGGAGGTCGGACGGGGCTCCTCCCGAACCGGTACGTCCGGGTCCGTCTCGACCCTCATCGCCCCGGCGAACCTGTCCTGGTCGGCGGGAGGCCGACCGGCTCGGCCGGTGAAGATACCCGCGCCCCCCGCGCCTTCCGAAGAGCACGTGCGGTCCATCGCGAGGCTGCTGCGCTCGGGAGAATCGTGCGTACTCCTGCTGGACGGTGCAGCGTTGAGCGAGCGGGGACTGCGCGCGGCGAGCCGGATCGAGCACGCCACCGGCGCGCGGTTGCTCTCGCGGAACTGGGCCGCCCGCCAACGCCGAGGCGCGGGGGTGCCACTCGTCGAGCCCCTCGCGTACCGAGGCGAACAGATCACCGTGCAACTTCGGGACGCACAACACCTCGTCCTGTGCGGTGCGCGTACGCCGGTGACCTCGTTCGCCTACCCCGACCGCAGCAGTCTGCCGACGCCCCCCGATACCCGGGTGCACGTCCTGGCCGAGGACGGAGGCGCCGACGCCGTACTCGCGCTGGACATGCTGGCCGACCATGTCGCGCCAGGCATCGAGCCGGTCCTCGCCCCGCTGTCGCCGCCGCCACTGCCGCGCGGCGAGCTGACCGTCGACAACTGGACGGCGGTCATCGGCGCCCTGCTTCCCCACGACGCCATCGTCTGCGACGAGTCCATCACGGCGGGCATGGCCACACTCCAGCCGGCGACCGCCTGCTCACCGCCCCACGACATGCTGGGATTGACCGGTCTGTCGATCGGACAGGGACTGCCCTCGGCCACCGGGGCGGCGATCGCCTGCCCCGACCGCCCCGTGATCTGCCTCCAGGCCGACGGCAGTGCCATGTACACCCTGTCCGCCCTGTGGAGCCACGCCCGGGAAAACCTCGACATCACGACCGTGATCCTCAACAACAGCTCCTACGCGATCCTGCGCGCCGAACTGGAACGCGTCGGTGCCACCGCCGAGGCGTCCGCCCAACTCTTCGACCTGTCGCGCCCGGATCTGGACTTCGTCTCCCTCGCCAACGGCATGGGCGTGCCCGCAGGCCGCGCCAGGACCGCCGAGGAACTGGCCCGGCAGTTCCGTCGGGCCCTGTCCGAACCCGGCCCCCACCTCATCGAGGCCGTGCTGCCGCCGCGCGCCGGCTGAGGGAGTGAGCGGCTGATCACGGCCGTCCATGCCTTGTCGACCGCCACCTCGGCGGCCAGGAGCGGCGCGTCGTCGGTGCGCTCGAACGCCTTGAGACGACCTCCGGTGTCGGTGACCGCTGCCGCGACCGGGAAGCCGATCTCATCGGCGGCGGCGAGCACCGCCCCCGATCAGCTCGGAGGCAGCGGAGCGGGTGATGGTGGGAGCGGACTGCGACTTCGCCTGTGTTCGACGGTTCATCGGTGCCTTCCTGCGCGACGAATGAGGGTGGGGGTGATTGCCGGGGAGGGGCGTTCGAGGACGCGTCAGGCCGGTCGTGCGCCGGCGACGGGTGGCGGTGCACATGCCGGGAAGCGTGGGTCAGGAGGTGACACGCAGGACGAGCTTGCCGCGGGTACGGTTGTTCTCGCCGCGGGCGTGGGCCCGGGCGACCTGCTCCAGCGCGAAGACCTCCTCGACCTCGACTGCCACCGCTCCGGCATCGATGAGCTCGGCGATCCGGGTCAGGGCCGTGCCGTCGGGTTCGACCAGGAAGGCGCTCGCACGCATACCGCGCGCCCGAGCGGCCTCGGCCAGTTCGGCCGAGACCCCACCGGGGATCGCGACGAGCAGGCCGCCGGGGCGCAGCACATCGAGCGATCGGGTGCCGGTGCGGTCGTGATCGTCACCGACCAGGTCGATGACCACGTCGACGTCACGGACCGCGTCCTCGAAGCGGGCGGCGGTGTAGTCGACGAGTTCGTCCGCGCCGAGTTCGGTCAGCCAGTCGTGGCGGCCACCGCTCGCGGTGCCGATGACGTGCGCGCCCAGATGCTTGGCGAACTGGACCGCGAAGTGTCCCACCCCGCCCGCGGCCGCGTGGATCAGCACGCGCCGGCCCGTGCGGAGCCCCGCGGTGTCCACCAGCGCCTGCCACGCGGTCAGGGCGGCCAGGGGAACGGCGGCGGCCTGTTCGTGATCGAGAGCGGCGGGCTTGCGGGCGAACTGGCGCGCCGGTGCGGTGACGTACTCGGCGTAGCCGCCGGCCGCGCGGGGGAACCACGGCATCCCGTAGACCTCGTCACCGGGCTCGAAGGTGGTCACCCCGAAGCCGATCTCCTCCACCACCCCGGACACGTCCCAGCCCAGAGTGAACGGCGGCTCGCCCAGCACCCCGGCCATTCCACCGCCGGAACGCGTCTTCCAGTCCACGGGGTTGATCCCGGCGGCGTGCACCCGCACCAGGATCTCGGTCGGCAGGGGCGCGGGCCGGGGCACCCGCGCCACCCGCAGCACCTCCGGACCGCCGAATCCGTCCTGGATCAGCGCGCGCATCAAGGTTGCGGACATACGTCAACTCCAAGCAGGTGGAACGGCGGGAGGCCGGTCGTGCGGCCTCCCGGTTGGTGTTGGCGACGGTATCCACGCGCCTATAGTTACCCGCAAGGGTTACTACTTTCCTTTGGGAAGCAACCAGGTGAGGAGCGGTTCATGGCGATGGAATGTGCAACAGGCCGGCACAGCGACCACGACGTCTACGCCGCCCAGTGCCCCTGCCGCGCGATGCTGGACATGCTCGCCAACAAGTGGTCGGCGCTGGCCATCGGCGCACTCGAACAGGGCCCGCGACGCTTCGGCGAGCTGCAGCGGCGCCTACAGGGCATCAGCCCCAAAGTCCTCACCCAGACCCTGCGCCGTCTGGAGGACTCCGGCATCCTCACCCGCACCGTCTACCCCGCCGTACCCCTGCACGTGGAGTACGCCCTCACCCCTTTGGGCCACGGCGCCGCCGTCCCCCTCGGCCTGCTGCGCACCTGGGTCGAGGAGAACCTCGACAACACCGCCGCAAGCCCGTGCCGGCCCCGGAACGCCTGACCCTCCCCGCCACGACGGGTTCGTAAAGCCACGCGGCCGGACACGGACGGCCAACCACCGTCACACGGACGCACAATCGCATCGAGCCACGACCGTGGCTGTTGCCGATGGGGGACGGGGCTACGCCAACAGGCAGGCGTACAGGCCGCTGCTCGCATTTGTTCGGCTCATGGCGCGACTCCCGCCCCGCTCCGGCCCAGCCGCTATGCGGACAGTCGCCGGAGCCATTCCGCCAGGAGTTGTTGTTCGGCTTCGCTGAGGGCGTTCTGGCCGGGCAGCGCGGCGCGCAGGGCACGGGCGGCGCCGGCCGGCCCCTGTTCGCGTACGGCCGGTTCCCGGGTGGTGACGGTGGTCACCATGGATTCGCGCAGTGCGACGAGGAGTTCCGGGTTTCGCTGGGGCTCGGGCACCGACAGCCAGGTCAGGATGGCACCGCCGGCAGCGGCGTGGACGATCTGGACCGCGAGGCCCTCTTCCACGCGCAAGAGCCCTGCGGCGGCGATGCGGCGGATTCGGTCCAAGAGGTGTTCGAGGCCGATCCGGATGACGGCGGTGGACCGGGTGGGCTCGCCGTACATCAGCAGGTACAGCGCGGGGTTGGTCCGCCCGAACTCGACCACGGCGTCCCAGCCGTCGCGCAGTTCCTTGATCGGGTCCTGCGGGGCGGGGTCGATCTGCCGCTTGGCCGCCAGGAAGCGGGTGAAGCCGTGCTCGGCCACGGCGTCCAGCAGCCCCTCCTTGTCGCCGAACAATCGGTAGAGGGCCGGCGGCTGTAGCCCGGCGGCGTCGGCGACCGCCCGGGTGGTGACCGCGTCGCGGCCGCCGCGCTCCAGCAGGTCCATCGCGGCGTCGATGACCCGGTGGCGCGTCTGCTCGCGCGCCGTGATGCCGGGCTCCGCGCGCCGCGTATAGGTCGGTTCAACAGGCATGGAGCAACGATAGCGCCATCGAGACAGCCTTGCTATCAGTGTTATCGCATTCATGTTGACGTCGTTAATATCGATGATAACGTCGAAGGCGATTCACTGGAAACATCAGTACGAGGAGAACCGTCATGTCCGACCGTTTGCGGATCATCGGAGTGGAAGAGACCGTCGTCGTCCCGGCCGTCCACGAGGCGTACGAGCGGGCCGGATCGCCGCAGATCCCCGCGCGTGGTTTCGGGGACGGTCCGATCGCAAGGAATCTGCACGAGGTCGGGGAGCAGCGGCTGGCCCACATGGACGATCAGGGCATCGACGTCGCCGTGCTGTCCCTGTCGTCTCCGGGCGTGCAGGACCTGCCGGAGGCCGACGCCGTCGCGGTGGCCCGCGAGGCCAACGACCAGCTCGCCGGGATCGTCGCAGCCCGGCCCGACCGCTTCCAGGCGTTCGCCGCGATTCCCACCCAGTCGCCGGTGGCGGCCGCGGCCGAGTTGGAGCGCGCGGTGTGCGAGCTGGGCTTCCCCGGAGCCATGCTGTACGGCCGTACCGGCGACAAGCCGGCCGACCATCCGGACAACGACGAGCTGTACGCGACCGCCGAGCGGCTGGCCGTGCCGTTGCACTTCCACCCGCAGACACCGGTCCGGCCCGTCGTCGACGCCTATTACTCCAACCTCCCGGACCCCATGGGCCCCGTCCTGGCCGGAGCCGGTCTCGGCTGGTACTACGACCTCGGCGTGCAGTACCTGCGCATGATCTTCTCGGGGGTCTTCGACCGGTTCCCCGACCTGCAGGTGATCGCCGGACACTGGGGCGAGGTCGTGCTGTTCTACCTCGACCACATCGGCTTCTTCGGCGAGGCCGGCCGGCTGCGGCAGCCCCTCGCCGACTACTTCAAGCAGAACTTCTGGGTCGCGGGCAGCGGCACCAACAGCCCCCGCTACCTGCGCTGGACCGCCGAAGTGATGGGCACCGACCGGATGTTGTACTCCACCGACTACCCCTTCACCTACGGTTTCCGCCCCGGCGGCTTCCCCTACGTCGACACCAGCAACGGCGAAGCCCGCTCCTTCCTGGAGAACTCGCCCTTCACCGACGAGCAGAAGGCCGACATCGGCCACCGCAACTGGGAACGCCTCACCGCCCGCGCCAAGCGCCCCTCGGCCTGAAGCGCGCCCCCCACCGGCCGGCCGGAATGCCACCACGCCCTCCGGCCGGCCCCACCGTCAACCCCCGGCACCTGCCATCGGCGGGATCTCGGGTGGTCCGCGACGTCGTCCGAAGCGCACCGACGCGAGCGTGTGGTGGGCGAGTCCGGGCAGGCCCGCCGGGCCTACGTCGACACGTCGTTCTCTCCTACGTGGGTGAACGGCGCGGGAACCGCCTCGGCCGCGGCCTCGGTGTCGGAACGCGACCCGGCGGCCGGAGGCGAACAGCCGGGGCCGACGGTGCTCATGTTTTCCCGGCCAGCGCGCGCAGGCCGGCCGCGGCCAGCGGTGCGGGTGCGCGGCCCACGGTCTCGAAGCCGAGACCCCGGGTCAGGCCCAGGCGGAAGCGGGCGTGGATTCCCTCGGCGATGACCGCGGCCTTGAAGTAGCCGAGGGCGATGTAGAAGCCGAGACCGTCCAAGGCGCGCCCGCTCACGAGGCCGTAGTGGTGGGCCAGTTCGGCGGAGGCCGGGAGGCGGTCGCTGGTCGAGGCGGCCGTGCTCCCCAGCACCGGGGCGAAGGCCGGGTCCGCGTATGCCAGGTGAAGGCCCAGGTCGGCGAGCGGGTCGCCGAGAGTGGCCATCTCCCAGTCGACCACGGCGCGCACGTCCGTCGGATCGTCGGGAGCCAGGATGGCGTTGTCGATCCGGAAGTCGCCGTGCACGATCGAGACGCCGCTCTCCGGCGGGCACATCTCGTCGAGCCCGGCGTGCAGGGCGTCGAGGTCGGCGAGGTCTTGGGTGCGTACCCGGTGCCACTGGTCGTACCAGCGCCGGACCTGCCGGGCGAGGTAGCCCTCGGCCCGGCCGAAGCCGTCGAGTCCGACCGAGCCGGGATCGACGGCGTGCAGGCGGGCCAGGGTGTCCACGAGAGCGTGGGCGCAGCCGGCGATCCGCTCGTCCGGCAGCCTGTGCAGTTGCTCACGGGCGCGGATGACGGTTCCCTCGACGTACTCGACCACCGAGAACGGCACACCCAACAGGGCGGTGTCACCGAAGGCGACGGCGCGCGCCACCGGGACCGCGTTGCCGGCGAGCGCGGAGACGACCCGGTACTCCCTGGCCATGTCGTGTGCGGACGGGGTCAGCTCGCCCAGGGGTGGGCGACGAAGGACCCAGTCGGTGTGTCCGTCGGTGACCTTGTAGGTGAGGTTGGACCGTCCGCCGTGCATGAGCTCGGCGGCGAGTTCGCCGCGGAAGCCGGGCACATGTTCCTCGAAGAAGCGGTTCAACAGCGGCAGGTCCAGTCCGTCGGGGCTTTCTCCGGCGTCCGCGTTCACCGGGCGGTCGCCGTCTCGTGTCGGCGGACGACCCGGCGGGCGATGGCCCAGCGGTGGGTTTCCGAGGGCCCGTCGTAGATCCTGAACGGTCGCACCTCGCGCAGGAAGCGCCCCAGCAGGGCGTCCCCGGACACGCCCAGGGAGCCGCAGATCTGCAACGAGCGGTCCACCACCCGCCAGACGGCCTCGGCGCAGAAGGTCTTGGCGATCGAGGTGGACTGTGCTCCCGATCCTCCTCGATCGAGGTCCGCGCACGCCTGCAGGATGAGACCGTGGGCGGCGGCGATGTCGATCTCGTTGTCCGCGATCATCTGCTGGGCCATGCCCAGGTCGGCCAGCCGCGAGCCGAACAACTCGCGGCTGGTCGCCCTGGCCACCGCGATGTCCTGGGCCCGGCGGGCGATGCCGAGCCAGCGCATGCAGTGCGTCGTACGCGCCGGACCGAGCCGGACCCGGGCGTGGCGGAACCCTTCGTCCACCTCCCCGAGTACGGCGTTCTCGGGGACGAGGCAGCCGTCGAAGAACAGTTCGAGGTGTCCGCCGAACAGGCTCTCGTCGAGCGTGTCGATGTGTCGCACGATCTTCATGCCCGGGTTCGTGGCCTCGACGAGAAACATGGTCGCGCCCCCGGCGTCGCCCGGGGTGCCGGAGGTCCGCGCCATCACGATGGCGAAGGCCGCGCCGTCGGCGCCGGTGACGAACCACTTGCGGCCGTCGATGCGCCAGCCGCCCGGGACGCGTTCGGCCCGGGTGGTCAGGGCGCTGGGATCCGACCCGGCCCCCGGGGCGGGTTCGGTCATCGCGAAGCAGGACCGCAGGTCACCGGCGGCGAGGGGGCGCAGCCGGCGCTCCTTCTGCTCGGGTGTCGCGATGGCCTCCAACATGTGCATGTTGCCTTCGTCGGGTGCGGCGATGTTCAGGGCGAGCGGGCCGAGCAACGAGTAGCCGGCCGCCTCGAAGACGAACGCGCGGTCGCGCATGTCCAGGCCGTGCCCGCCGAACTCCGGGGCGACGTGCGGCGCCAGGATGCCCGCCTCGCGGGCGGCCCGCTGAAGTTCCCGTCGTATCGCCTCGGTCGGCACGCCTCTGTGGCGCTCCTCGACCGGAAGTACCGTCTCGCGGACGAACCGCGCGGTGCGTTCCGCCAGTTCCGCCGCGACCGGACCGGGTGTGAGATCGACTGCCATGAACCCTCCCAGGCTAATGAGCGTTAGCCGACCGTACCAGGATGCTTCTCGGAATCGTAGAAATGTGAGCAGGGGAGGTAGAGTCGGTGGCTAATAGAAGTTAGCGAAATGTTCAGACCTGGGAGTGTGCTCGTGTCCGACTCGCTGCGATCCGAGGCCATCCGTGCCGCCGCGTTGGATCTGTTCACCGAGCGTGGCTACGAGGCGACGACCATGGCGGACATCGGCTCCGCGGTCGGCGTCCGCGGTCCGAGCCTGTACAAGCACGTCTCCTCCAAGCAGGGCCTGCTGGTGCAGATCATCCGCAGCACGATGGAGGACCTGCTCGCCGCGCATCGGGCGGCCGTCGCGACGACGGACGACTGGGCGGAACGACTGCGGCGCGCCACCGAGACCCACGTGCGCTACCACGCCCGGCACCGCCGGGAGGCGTTCGTCGGCACCCGCGAACTCCGCAGTCTCGTGGAGCCCCATCGCGCGGAGGCACTGGCGCAACGCGCCGAATACGAGGCGTGCTTTCGCGACCTGATCACCGCCGGAGTCGACGCCGGTCGGTTCCGGGTCGCGTCCGCGCGCTTGGCCTCCTACGCCATCCTGGATCTGGGCATGGGCGTCGCCGTATGGTTCCGCGAGGACGGCGAGATCACCGAGGAAGCCGTGGCCTGGGAGTACGGCGAGATCGCGCTGCGCATCGTCGGTGCGAACGTGGCCCGATGATCCGGCCGCACCGTGTCGGTCATCGTCGGTGCAGTTCGTTCACCGCCGTGGTGACCTCGTCGAGCACCGCCGGGATCGGGGTGACGCCGAGGCCGGGGCCCGTCGGTACCGTCGGGTGTCCGTCGTGCAGGACGAAGGGCTCGGTGATTCGGCCTCGCCATGCGATGGCCTTTGACCGAGGCGACCAGGGGTGCGAAGCCATCGGCGGTCACGGACTCGGCCGCCGGCAGCGGAGGTACCAGGTGCCGCAGGAGCACGTCTTCGGCGCCCTCGACGTACTCCGAGGGATAGTCGGGTTCGGCCCCGGCGACGCACTCGCTCGCCCCATCCCTCGCCGTGCGAGGTGGACACCTGCACCACCAGTGCCGAACGCTCGTATTCGATGCCCAGGGACGTGCGGAAGGGCGTGACCGGCGGCAGGGAGATGCGGCGCAGGCGGACGTGCTCGATCTTCATCGTCCTTCTCCTCGGGTGAGAACGTAGCCGCAGGCCGCCCGGTCGAAGTCGACCAGCCGGGCTCCCTCGGCCAGCAGGGTGCCCAGGGTGTCGCGGAGGGCCAGGCGCCAGTCACGGGCGACGGCCGGCCGGTGTACGCGGAGCAGGTCTATGTCGGGCGGTACGGCGACCAGGACTGTCGCGTCGCCCGCCCGCCGGGTCACCGGCCGATCGCCGTCGATGTCCAGCAGTGCCCGCGGGGTCGGCCCGGCGGGAGTGGGGGCGGGCCCGGTGTCCTCGTCGCATGCCGCCACGGCTCGCGCGCCGCGCAGATCCCAGCGCAACATCAGCCGATCCGACTCGTCGGCGGAGTTGAGCCCGTCGGACAGGGGACCGTAGTAGTCGGGCAGGTACGTATTCGCCGTGCCACCGAGTTTGTGCAGATTGAAGTGGGCGTTGCGGGCGACGAGCGGGTCGAACGTCCAGGTGATGTGGTCGACGCCGTGCTCCAGGGCGTGCGCCCGCTGATCCAGTTTGAGCGCGTAGCCGACCTCGCGTCCGCGAGCGGAGACGTGGACGCCCGCGATGTGGCTGTGCATTCCGGGCCGGCCGGGCGGTCCCCACAGGCCGACGCACGCGCCGAGAAGCCGGTCGTCGCCGTCCGCCTCGTCGAACGCGCCCGCCACGTAACTGCCCGCGTCCGCCATCGCCTTGACGACGTCGCCGGCGAGGGGCGGGCGGTCCGGGTCCGCCTGCCACGCCGAAGGACACGACCGGATCGTCGTGGGCTCGTGCGGCAGTTACGGGCGGGCGATGGCGACGGCGTGTGCGGCGGCGGGCCTGCGCTGCACCGTGGTACTGCCCGCCGAATGGAGCGACGGCGGCGCCGCCGCGGCGACCGCCGGGGCGGACATCCGTCTCGTGCACGGTGTCTATGAGGACGCCGTCGACGAATCCCACCGCGTGGCCGACACGTTGGGGGCGCTCGACGGCAATGTCGACGGCCCCTGCAAGGACACGATCCTGGCGGGCCACGGGCATGTCGTCGACGCCCTGCACCGAGAACTGGGCGGCGCTCCGGCCGCCCTGTGGATCCCGGTCGGCAACGGCACGACGACCGTCGCCGCCCACCACCGAGCCCGCCTCCTGGACTGGCCCGTGGCCCTGCACGCCGTCGGCTCGTCCGGCAACAACCCGATCGTGACGAGCCGGCCGGGCCCCTACCGCACGCTGCCGAGCCACGACGTGGTCACGACGGAGCACAACGAGCCCCTGGTCAACTGGCACGCCCTGCACGGCCCCGAGGCCCTGACCGCGATAGCCGACTCGGGCGGCGCGGTGCACGCGGCGGACGACGACGAACTCCTCGCCGCCCAGGCCCGGCTGGGCCGATACGGAGTCAACCCCAACGCAGCGGGCTCGGCAGCACTCGCCGGGCTGCTGGCCCACGCCGAGGGCACGCCGGTCGGCGGGAACCAAATCGTCCTGCTGACCGGCCGCTGAGCGGCGCGGCAGCGGACCAGTCGCGCAGGGGTTGCGCACGATCGACGCGTCGGGCCGCGTCGAGATCGGTGGCCAACAGCGCGACGGCGGCGACGTCCGCGTACGCGGTCGCATACCTGGGAACCCGCCCGGCCTCCCGCCGCAGTCGCTCCACCCGCTCCCCGCGCTCGGCCTCGCGGTGAGAGCGACAAAAGCCCACGACGCCGTCGACCGGGGTGCCGAAGGCCGCGTGCACCTGCTGCCGCGACAGTGCCTCCACGACGGTCTCCCACGAACCGGCCCGGCGCGTGCCGCCCGCAGGCACAGCGCCCCATGCCCACAACCGCCCCGAGGCCACGGGTACGACCAGCGTCGCGGTGGCCCCCCGGGCTCGGAGCACGGCGATCGCCGCCGCCTGCAGCGTGGAGCTGCCGTTCGGCGAGTCCGACCACACCACCACCGCCTCGTGGGTGCGCCGCAGGTCGTAGCCGAGCGCAGGCGACGCCTCGCCGACGTCCGTCGTCGCGGCGTCACTCAATAGGGAACGCACGATGTCGGCCCGTGCCGCGGCCGCGCTGGTGCTCCATACCTCGTGCTCGACGAGGTAGGCACGAATCATGGTGTCGGCGAGCTTGTCGACGTAGGAGAACAGCTCGCGGGAGATCGCCGTGACCTCTTCGACCGCCGCCTCCGGGTCGACCAGTTCGGCACCGGCCCGCAGGAGCGCCTCGGTCGTTGCCGCGTGTCCGATCCGAACGCCCCGCAACACCTGTTCGAGCGGTACGGCCCGGTGGACGAACTCGCGGATGCCCTCCAGGGTCGCCTCGGCGGTGGGCGGGGCGGCGCCCGGGCCTTCCACGAGAGTGAACAGTGCCCGCAGGGTGGTCGCTTCATTGCCGCGGCGGAGCAGCTCGACCGCGGCCGGGCTGCCACCCAGGGCCGGCACCTCGTCGACGATCCGCCGCACGACCACGGAACCGAGTTCGATCGCCCAGCACACGGGGTCCTCTCCGACGCGCGCGACGGCGTCCTCGACGATCGCGCGCGGGCACGCCGCTCGGTCGAGGTCGACCTCACCCTGCGGGCTCAGCCGTGCGATCCAGGCCCGCCGCGGCTTCCGACCGGTCTCGGTCACATCGCCCTCCCTCGGGTCACGACGTCGTGACAGGGCCACCCGGGTCGACATAGGGAACCGGCGCAGGGGCGAGGCGGGTTCGCGTTCACGGTCGCGTTACCGCCGACCGACGCTCGAACCCGCCCACCGGCACGGACGGTCATGAAGGCCGGGCGGCTCGTGGTGGTCGTCGGAACCCCTCGTCAACTTGCCTCGGCAAGCATTTTCACTTGCCGAGGCAAGTTGAAAGATAGCCGGCTGAGAGTTGCCCAGGCAAGTCAATGCGAGTTGCCCGGGCAAGTAGGATGGGGCTCATGGACACCCAGTCGCCCTGGCTCGACGACGACCAGCAGGACCTGTGGCAGGCGCTGCTCACGGTCGTCGTCGCCCTCCCCGCGGCCCTCGACCGCCAACTCCAGCGGGACGCGGGCATCTCCAACTTCGAGTACGGCGTGCTGGCCCGGCTGTCCGCGGCCGACGAGGCCACGATGCGGCTCAGCGACCTGGCCCGGGTCTGCGACAGCACCCAGCCCCGCCTGTCGAAGACGATGGACCGCTTCGAAACCCGCGACTGGGTCGCCCGCCGACCCGACCCCGGCGACGGCCGCTACACCCTCGCCACCCTGACCGACACCGGCCGGCACAAACTCGTCGAAAGCGCCCCGGAACACGTCGCCCAGGTGAAGCGGCTCGTCTTCGACCCCCTCACCGCCGCGCAACGCCGCCACCTGGAGACCGCACTCACCCGCATCGCCGCCACCGTGCGCCGGGAACTCGAAGGAGGCTGAACGCCGTCCGCGGGCGGGGCCTTCCGTCCGCTCTGCGACGCCGGTGCCGCGGTGCACGGAGAAGGTGCGGCCCTCGGCGGCGGTGTGGCCATACGCCGTGACGAAGCCGCCCTCCATCCGGACCGGGCGTTGATGAGCCGGCCGGCGGTGCCATCGGCGCCGACGCGGCAGTTTGCCCGCCGTTCGGCCCGGGAGCCGACGGGCCGCCGTCGTCACGGTTCGAGGTCGACGACCCCCTTGCCGCCCGGCACGTCCAGCGGCACGGAGACCTGGTCGTTGCCACGCGAACTCCCATGACAGTGCCCGGCGTTACCGTGCGCCCATGACAACTCCCGACGGCGGCATGCCGTTCCACGACCGCTACCGGTGCGACTACATCGTCAGCCCGGGGCCCGGGTCCACCCCTTCCTTCCAGGAGTACGTACGACTCGCCCGGCAGGGCGGACCGGAGACCGTGTCCAGCCTCCTCGCCGACAGCGGGGGCAAGGAAGAAGACCTCGACGAACTGGTCTACAAGCTGTTGTGCGTGGCCTCCGACTTCGGCCACGAGGAAGCCGCGGACCTCATCGACGACCTGTTGGAGACGTCCTCGCTCCGCCACGACGACGACGGCTTCGTCCAGGGCAACGCCCACTTCGAGTTGGCCTTGGCGTACCTGCGCGGAAGCGACGGCCTCCCGGCGGACCCCGAGAAGGCCCGCGAGCACCTCGGCACGGCCCGCGACTGCCACTGGCCGTTGGGCGCCGACGGCGGCGAGACCCTCCTTGCCGCCGCCCGAGCCGTCCTGTCACCACCCCAACGCGTCGTCTTCGACGGGATATACGGCGCGGACCGACCCGGCAGCTGACCACCCGGGCCGACGTCGGCGGCGTCTGCCACCGTGACCGACATGTCCGAGAAGGGACAGCGGGGAACGGCACGTTGACCGCACCCCGGACCGGATCCGTGCCCGACCCGGTATCCGGTCCGGGGCGGTAGGCGGCAGGCTCTGTTGCGAGCGGTACCGGGGACGGCAGCATCGAGCGGGGGTCGGTCCGGCGATGGGGGCGCGCCGGACGGTGGAGGGTCGGGCGTGGCTCGGCGGCGGATCCGGACGGCGGTCGGCCTCGGTGTATCGCCCGGGTGCGCGGTCGCCCGATCGGATCAGGATCCGGGTCCGGCGCGTCGCGGACGCGGGGGTCGGTGGCTGGGCGCCGGGGTCGGGGGAGGCCCGAAACCCGCAGCCGTCCGACCCCTCCCGAAGCAACTCACCACGTCCCCGGGAACGAGGCATAAGGTGGTATTGGCGGCAGCCCGAGAGTTTCTGGAGGCACGCCGTGACGTTCGTTCAACTCATCGAATGCAAGACCGGCAGGGTCGACGACATGAACCGGCTCATGGACACATGGGTCGAGCAGACGAAGGGCAAGCGGACCGCGACGCACGCGATCGTGGGTCGGGACAGGTCCGACGCGACGCACATCGTCGAAATGGTCGAGTTCCCGTCGTACGAGGAAGCGCAACGCAACTCGTCACTCCCCGAGACCAACCGGATTTTCGAGGAGATGGTCGCGCTGTGCGACGAACCGCCGACGTTCACCGACCTCGACGTGTTGCGTGACGAACAGCTCAACAAGCAGAGCGCGCTGCGCCTCTTCGAGGAGGTCATCGCCAAGGGAGACCTGGGTCGACTCGACGAGCTCTTCGCGGCCGACTATCACGATCACGACGTCGCCAACGACGAGGACACCCGCGGCGTCGACGGCATCCGCCGGGAGATCGAGGGCTACCGGGCGGCGTTCGACTTCGAGTTCACCGTGGACAGCGCGCTGGCGGACGGCGACGAAGTCGCGGTCCGGTGGAGCTGGGTGGGCAGGCACATCGGCGAGTTCGGTGGCATAGCGCCGACGAACGAGAACGTCTCGTTCACCGGCATCACGAACTTCCATTTCCGTGACGGCAAGATCGTGGAAGGCTGGTGGAACTGGGACAACCTCGCGATGCTTCGCCAGGTCGGCGCGATCACGCCGTAGCGCCGGCTCCTCCGGCCACGGTCGCTTCGGAGCCCGTCGGCGGCCGGGTCTGGGACGACGACGGCAGCGGCGCGCAGGACTGTCTCGCCTGCTGGAACCGAGTGGCCTCACCGACCGGCCAGAGCGGCTGGACCGACCCGCACACCACGCTGATGGCGGTCAACTCCTACCGCACCGCGAACAACTACGACACCACAGCCCCCACCGACACCGTGTACGTGCTGCAACTGCCGATACTCGACGAGAGCACGGGGAACGTCGCGCAGGTGCCGGCGCCGACCAGCGCCGCCGAACCGCCCGAGTACACCGATCCGGTCACCGACCACCGGGTGATCGTGCCGTGCAACGCGATCCACGACCCCGGTATGACCGCCGCCCAGCAGGTCGCCGACACGCCCTTCCACACCCTGGAACGTCAGGTCCGTTACCACCGGGTGCTCTTTCGCGACAACACCACGGGCGGCACCGACCAGGACCCCTACGAGGACGTCACCGTGGGCATCTCACAGGACCGGAGCAGCACCTTCTCCGCCGACTACAACGTCGACGTCGGGTTCTCCCTCGGTGTGTCGATCGGCTCGGACGACCGGGGCAGCATCGGTGGCGAACTCGCCGCGAACTACGGCATCGGGCTGGGCTACGCCACCACCACCGACGTCGGTGTGATGCAGGCGACCACCAAGCACATGGACCTGCACGTACCGGCCCACACGTCCGGCGCCCTGTGGGCCCAGAGCCACCGGATCAGCCCGCGCCGCATGAACGGCGACTCGGTCGACGTGAACGACGGCCTCGCCTTCGACCTCAACGACGTCACCGTCTCCAGCACCTACCCGCCGGAACCCACCGGCTGAACCACGCCCGGTCCCGGAACCGGCGCGGGCCCCGAGGGCCCGACCTCCCCGGGGCCCGCGCCGCGGTCTCCGGTCGTCTCGTTCCCCACGCCGACCACCCGTCGTGCGCGTCGAGTCGCCGAACACACCGGCGGGAATCCGAGCCGCGCTGCCCGAGGATCGGCGTGCGGCGTGCGGCGTGCGGCGTTCGACGCGGAGATGCACGCCACGCCTCGTTCGCGTCAGCTGCCCGGGTGGTCCTTGACGTACCGGGCCCACTTGCGTTCGAACGCGGCTCGGTCCAAGCCCGTTGCGGCGGTGAGCGCGGCGTCGAGGCGACTCGCGTCGCGATAGACCTCGG
This sequence comes from Embleya sp. NPDC005971, assembly GCF_040629175.1. NCBI lineage: Bacteria > Bacillati > Actinomycetota > Actinomycetes > Kitasatosporales > Streptomycetaceae > Embleya > Embleya sp. NPDC005971. The sequence continues at coordinate 181,218 of NZ_JBEXUX010000011.1, forward strand.
CGACGAACGTGTGGGCCTTGCCCGTGCCGAACTCTTCGGCCAGGAAGCGGATCGCCTGCATCGACAGGTGGTAGTTGATCGACGACGTCGCGGGGTCGGCGCTGTGGATCTCGCCGTCGGTGGGGAGCCTGCCGGTGAATCCGCCGTCCTTGACGTGCGCGCGTGCGGTCGGGTTGTACATGTTCGCCATCCGGGGGTCGGACCACGGCAGCGACTCGGCGAATCCCTCCGCGACCCAACTCACGTGCTCGGTCCACGCGGGGGCGAATCCGGCAACCATCGCGTGACCCAGTTCGTGTTCGACGATCGACTTGAATATCGCGTCGTCGGAGGTGGCGAACCCCTTCCCCGCGCCGTCCACGACGACGCGACATCCTGCCTGTCGGGTCTGTTTGCCCTCGGTCGAGGTGAGGGGGGCCAGGCCCACGCACACGCCCGCCGCGGGGCCGCGCCCCTTGGTCGTCGCGATCTCGTCGAAGGTACGTCGATCGGGCGTTATGTAGACGACGAAGCGATCGACCGGCAGTCGCGGGCCGCGCCACGCATCGAGATCGCGCCGGGCCGCGGCCTCCGCCTTGTCGGCCCAGGTCGCCGGCTCGGCCTTGTTCGCGACGGCCGCGACGAGGACCACATGCGGGCGCCTGTGTACTCCTCGTCGACGCGCCACACACGGGTCCGGGCGGCCATCTCGGGTGTCATCGTCCTCAGGGGTCCCCGGGCTCGTGTGTCATGCCGTCGACCCTGGGTACACCCCGGCGGTGGGTGATCGTCGGAATACGTGCTGACCCGCCCGAGCTTCGCGGGTGGGGCTGCGTTCGTGCTCGTCGGCGTCGGCGAACGTCGGATGTCGGTCCCGCGAACCTGTCGGGTTCGCGGGACCGTTCGCGGTTTGCGTGTGGGGATCAGTCGACGAGGTCCACATGGCTCTGGCTGTGCCGGGTGGTGTGGGTCAGCCGCCTTGGCCGGCGCTGCCGATGGGGCCGACGTTGATGGGGGAGCCGGTGCCGTCGACGACGGGGACGGTGGGGGTGCCGGGCCAGGTGAGGGTGATGGTCTTGGTTTCGCCGGGCGGGGTGACCTGGAGGCCGGTGACCTTGACGCCGTGGTCGCCGGTGGCGCCGCTGGGGTAGGTGACTCCGAAGGAGACGGATGTGTTGCTCTTGAGGGTGAAGGGGTCGGCGGGGGCGCCGATGCGCTTTGCGGAGAGGGGGCCCTTGGCGGTCTGGAGGTCGACGCCGGCGAAGCCGGACATGGTGCAGTTGTGGCCGATGTTCTTGAGGGTGACGGCGACGGTGAGTTCGTTGTCGCCGCCGATGGTGGCGTCCTGTGCGGTGGCCCGGAGGTCGTCGGTGCGGCACTTGCCGATCGAGGTGTCGTCGCCGCCGCCCCCGCCGCCTGTGGTGGTCGTGCCCTGTCCGCCGGAGGTCTTCCCGGGGGAGACCTTCCCGGCGGGTTCGGTCCCGCCTCCGCTGCCTCCCGGGGTGCCGCCCGTGGTGCCGCCGGTGGTCGACGCGGCGGGTGGGGCGGCGGGCGGGGCGGCGGGCGAGGAGCCCCGGGCGGCCCCGGTGTCGGAGTTCGAGTCCGTGTCCTGGCATGCCGTCGTCATCATCGCGCCGCCGAGGACGGCGGCGGAGAGGAGGAGGGCGGTGCGACGGTTGCGGAACATGAACGACCCCTTGGTGTCCGGTGGTTGGAGCCGAAACGCTCTCGGCTCCTCGGTGCCTGCCCGACCGACTATGGTCGGCCGGCCGGCCCGGGCGATACCCGAGTCGTCGCACCACGACACCGCTGTCGCCAACCGGTGACATGGTCACGAGAAGGAACGCCAACGACCCGGACCCGCCCCGCCCCACTCCCTGACGACACCACGTTCGCCCTGGTCACAGCCGTCCCGGCCGCCCAGGCGGACGGTGTTACAACGGCCCCGCCGGCCGCCGACCCGACCACCGGACCCGTCCACGGCTCGGCAACACGCCGCCCCACCACACGTGTTCCGGACGACTGGCGGCCCGACGGCCTCTCGTCGTCGGCGTCCCGGGCCGGGTTGGGCTCTCACCCGTGACCGACGGTGGGAGTCCCGGGCGAGGGCGGGGTGTGTGGCGGCGTGCCGTGGATCGACGTCGTGCGGGTGTGGCGATTCGGGGGGCGAAATGGGCGTCGACGTCCAGGCGTTGCACGGGCCCTGGAGCGATTCGTTGCGGGAAGCGTGGAGTTGTGGAGCCGCTGGGGGAGTACTGGTCGGAGCGACGGCGGTCGTCGGGTCGACACGGTGCGAACCGGTGTGCCTGATCACGCAACCGGGCGTTGAGTTCGTCGACGGCTCGGAGCGACTCCTGCCCGTTCACTCCGCCCCGAGCCCTCATTGTTCCACCCGGTGGACCGCGATGCTCGAACGCCAGACCTCTGGCCACGCGAGCTTCGTACTCCCACGACGACGAAGGCCCCTCGCGGATTGACGGTTTCACGGAAATCGCCGACGACCCGGTCTGCCGTGTCCCTCGACATCCCTACACCGAAGTCGGTCAAGAAGGTGCCATGTCGCGACGGCGATCATGCGCGTCGCGCTACAACGGGTGCCCGCGCCACCCGACGGATCGAGACATGATGTGGGCAGGCCCGCTCCGGCGGCTCGTTACGGTCGCATCGGGGCTTCTGCTCGCGGCGGTAGCGCTTCCCCTCCTTGCCGCACCCGCACCCGCACCCGCACTCGCAGGCGCGGCCGAACCCGACGGAAACGGCTGCGCGGCGTGGATGCTCGGCGAGGCACAAGTGTCCTCGTCGGTGCGAATACGACACGACGGGCAGGACTACTCGAGTGCCACCAGCACGACGAGCATTCGGATCCCGCGGACATGGGAGCGCGCGGGGGATCTCCTGCTCGACAGCGCCTCCCCACGCTACCGATCCGCCATGCGCTGCCTGCTGCTTCGACCCGACGACTTCCGGTGGGCGCGCCCGGCCGAACAACGAAGCCGGAAACCTACAGTCGCCGTCGAGGGGCCGTGGATCCACGTCGAGGACAGCGTCAGCACATGGATCTACGACGGACAGGTCCACGGCTTCGGTCCCTGGCGCATCGAACCGGGCATCAGGTGGTGGACGCTCGTGCTGGATCGGCCACCGGCGCTTGCGGGTTCGTGGTGGCAGAACGTACGCGTGAACCTGGGCGGACGGCCGGCCCGAGCCATCTCCCCCACACCCGATTCCGGCTCGCCGACCGAACTGGTGTGGAGCGCCGAAACAGGGGAGGGGGCGCCGCAGGTACGTATACGGCTGAGCCCTCCGGCCACGAAAGCCCTCGCGGCCCGATGGAGCCGATACCCGTGGACCATCTACAGCGCCGTCGGCTGGTACGCCTGGGAGGCCGCCCTGGTCGTCCTGACCCTGGTCGCCGCCCGGCGCTTACGCAAGGATCCCCTGCCGCCCGCGCCGACGGCGGCGCAGACCGCGAGCCTGCGAGCCCTCCTCCAGTGGTCCGGCCTGGCCCTCGCGCTCAGCCTGGTCCTCCTGGTGAGCAGCAACGCCTACGCCGCCGCCGAGTCACTCACCGACACGAGTTACTGGACGAACCACCGCGGCAACCACCAATTGCTCCTGTCGGCGCTGCTCGGCCTGCTGTTGTGCCGGTTCGCCGGGCCCGCGATCGGTGCCCGCGCGGCCGTACGGGGCGCCGCCGTTACGGTCGCCGCCGTCGCGTTGCTGCCCGGGGCCTTCGGCCTGCCACCGTCTTTGTCGACGGGCCCGAGCGCCTCCGGCGAACCGCCCCACCGGGTCGGCACCCACGGCCTCGTCGCGCTGGGCATCGCGTGCGCGTGCGTCGTCTTCATCTGGCTGGTCGGTCTCACCGCGAGCGCCCTGCGCCTGTGGCGAACACCGACCGGCCCGAGCGCGGGCAATCCGGTCTCCTTCAAAGGCGCGATCCTCGGCACGCTCGGCGTCGTCTCCCTCGTCATCCCCACCGCGAGCGTGTGGGCCGCGGAACAGCGCCGGCGACGCGACACCTGGTTGAGCGGAACCGGCGACGCCTACAACGCCCTCCACCGAGGTGCCCTCCTCGACGATCTGACCCGGCTCGCGTCGGATTGGCCCGACGAGGTGCGCCCGAGCCTGTGGTGGTGGTCGACCTTCGCGCTGTTCGCGGTGATGCGCTCGCGCACGCAGGCCCCCGGCGCGTCCACGATGGCCCCTCGCGGGTCGGAACGCTTCGCCATACGAGTGCTGTTCCTCCTGGTGGTGGCCCCGGTCATCGGTTCCTACGCGGGTGTGCCGTTGCCGCTGCTGTCCCTGCTCCTGACCTGGGCGGGTCTGTCCGCGCTGCTCGCGTTCGGCGAACGACACTCGATCCTCGCCCGAGAGATTCTCCCGCACACATCCCTTCACGCCGTAGTCGACGAGACCCACCGACGGCGCATGATCGAGTCCGCACGCCGGCAACGCGAACTGCACGCCCGGCTGCGCCGTCTCGAACAGGGCCAGGACGACAGTCGACGACTGGTTCTCGAACGCGAGCTGGACCGCCTGCATCGCTGGCCCACACCCACACCCACGCCCCCCACCTCCGGCGGGCCCCGACGTTCCCCACTCCCGGCCTCCGTATCGCCGGTCGACATCGCGCTGTCCTGGGGCCCCCGCCCGACCTGGTGGGGCAACGCCCGCCGTGCCTCGTTCTTCGCGGGCATGACCGGCATCCCGGCCACAGCCGTGATGTTCTGGGCCGAGAGAATCAAGGGCGATCTCCGAACGAACCTCACATACGATCGCCACGCCCTGCTCGATTCGATCACGGACCTGGCCTCCTGGCAGGTCACCTGGGCCGGGGCGGGGTTCGTCCTCGGCGCCCTGTGGCGGATCCTGCCCGGACGGCGCGGACCGATGCGCGCGCTCTGCCTGTCCGCGGTTTACGCCCTCCCCGTCCTTTTCGACCGCATGCTCAACACGGCCTTCCACCAGGCAGTCGGAAACCTCACGCTCGCGACCGCCCTATTGCTGCTGATCCTGACCGTCACCGGCATAGCCATGGACATCGACACCTTCCGCGTCGAACGCAGGTATTGGCCCACCCGAGCGGGACTGCTGCTCTCGCTCTACCAATTGCGTACGGCGTCGATCCAGATCGCCTTCCTCATCGCCCAACTCGCGGCCATCCTGTCGATTTGGCAGCAGGTACGGCACGGCTCGCCCGCAGCCCCGGAGCCCGACCCACTCGACGGAACGGGCGCGCCCGCCCCGGCCGCACCCGGCGCCGGCGGCTGAGACCCTGCCGAGTACCCGACGATGCGCACCTGGCTGTTCCGACTCGACAGGAGAGAGTCCAGCACCGAGGAACCTGCGGTCGAAAGCCCGCCGCTGAGCCGGGAGTCAGGCGGCCGCAGGTGTTCCGGGCCTCGGCCGGTGAGCCGACCCGCCAACTCGTCGCACCGGTGTCCCGTCGAGACCGACCACGCCCTCGAAGTAGCCGGCCTCGACCCGCGCGCCCGCGCCCCCGCGCGCCGCCGCCAGCGCCGACACCACGGCGCCCCGGGGCAGTTGCGCGCTCGGAGAGCTTGGTTTCCTGTCGGGCTTTCCTGAGATCCGCCGGTTGATCACCGCCACCGTCGCCCCGTACGCCGCCCTGTTCCTCTACGACGCCGCCAGAAAGATCAATGGCCGCAAGCGGCACCTGGTCGTCGACACGCGTGGGCTTCCCTCGCCGGTCATGGTCACCAGGGCCGACCTGAGCGACCGCGACGCCGCCGAGAAAATGTTGTTCAGGCTCGGGTTGATGCACCCCGAGATCACCATCGTCCGGGCGGACTCCGCGTACGCCGGCGCCCTCATCGAGTGGGCGACGGCCCACCTGAGGTTGACGATCAAGACCGTCAGTCGGCCCAGGAACGCGGTCGGTTTCGTCCTGTTGCCCCGCCGATGGGTGGTCGAAAGGTCGCTGGGGCCGGATCATGCACGCCCGCCGACGCGGGGGACTACGAGAGGCTGCCTCGGCACAGCGAGGCTTTGATCACGTGGGCCGCCATTACCCTCATGACGAGGAGGTTGGCCCGGCCCGGCCCGATCAAGGATCGTTCCTCTTGCGCCGACGCCCCTCATGCCACATGAAGATCGCGATCGGGACGATCACGATGGGGCCGATGGTTGCCGCGGATCGTCCCTACGTTCTCGAACTGCCTACCGGAGCGCGCCCTGGCGGGGCCCACCCGGGACAGGTGCCTCCCGGCGGGCGGCCGCGAGGATGAACATCGTCACTGCGGCGAGCCCGGGACCGTACGCACCGAGGGTCAGATACCTGGGGATTTCGTCGGCGCGGAAGCCGCCTCCGTCCGGGGCGGTGCACGTGAAGCCGAACGGCAGGATGCTGCCTTCGATGCCGTTGACGTGCCTCGACTTGTCCGCTCCGCCCGCGCGGATGCAGGCCTGGGGCGGGCTGGAATTCGTGCCGCCGTCGGTGGAATCCAGGATCGCAAATCCGACCGCCAGGAAGCCTACGGTGAAGAACGCCGCTGCGACGGCGCCTGTGAGAGAGGCGGCACCGAAGAGTACGTTCCGCTTGCCGGGTCTGCCGGCGGCATGGCGGATAAGAGTGGAAAGTCCGGTGACGGCAAGAATGAGGGAGGTGAAGGCAGCGATGAGTGCGAGAAGTAGATAGCCCATCAGTTGCACCGCGCCGGTGCCGACGATTCCATGTTCATCATGAAGCGATGCTAGGGGACCTTGCCACCTGCGGTTCCCCGCGCGACGGGAACTTCCGCTCTCGTTCCTTAAGTTCGTACAAGCGGATTCCTCAACCGGAACCAACACATACGCGCCACCGTCGACTTGCCAAGGCGCCTTTTCGGTAGTGAAACTGCCGTCGCTTCACCCAGGCAATCCTCGCCACGTCGGATGGTTGGGGAAGCGTTGATTCCTCCGGCGTCGCCGACTGCATCAGGCATTGCCATGATCGCCATCCAGAAACAGGTACATACAGTGGTACCTGGTAGTGAGATTGGTCCGGGCATGACGACCGGAGGGGAATTCTCGCTGGACGGCACCGAGGCGGACCTGCGCGAGAATGAGTCCGACATGGACCGGATCCGTGCCGACCTCGCCGCTGTGACCGGCATTGCGGCGGTCACCGACTTTGCCGATACGGTGCCGTATCACCTGCTGTTCACGTTGCCGCGGGGGCATGCGGGCGCACCGAGGGGATCGATATGGCGACGATTACGGTGGACGTGGCGGTTCCCGACGCGCTGCGGCCGGTCGTGGATGTGGCAGCGTTGCCGGCGGCCCTCGGTGAGGCGGGGCCGGTGTGGCTGGTGTTGTCCGAGGGCGGACGGCTGGCGCGGTGGACGCCGACGACCGGCGAGGTGCGGGAGGTGGCCCGGTATCGGGAGGAGAGGGCGGCGTGCGAAGACGGTGGCGGCGTTCGACTGCGGCTTCATGTGTCTCGATGTGGTCGTTGGGCGGCGGTGGTTCAAGATCGCGGTCGGTACGGCACCGTCGTCGATCTCACCACCGGTTCGCCGGCGTTGAAGTTGGACGGCGGGGGTTACTGCTGTGAAACCGTGCCGTTCGCGTTGGCGTTCGCCGAACACGGTGGCCGGCCGGTTGTCGTCCATCGCACCGACTGGAACCGGTTGGATGTCACCGATCTCGCGTCCGGCGAGGTGCTTACGGCGCGGGACAGCCGGGATGGGGGCGAGGACGATGCGGAGTACGACCTCGATTACTTCCACGGCGCGCTGTCGCTTAGTCCTGACGGGACTCGTGTCTACGACGGTGGTTGGGTGTGGCAGCCGTGGGGGATGCCGGCGGTGTGGAGCCTGACCGCCTGGCTGCGCGAGAATCCGTACGAGTCCGAGGACGGGCCCAGCCGTGCGGTGTATCCCGAGGTCTCGGAGTGGAACCGGCCGGTGGTGTGGATCGACGACGGGCGGATCGCGGTGTACGACGGGGGCGATGCCGGCAGTGGTACCGTCCACGTCCTCGACCCCACCTCGATCGAACTGCGCTCGGCGGGCGTCCGGTGGATCAAGGCGGTCGCGACGTTCCCCTGGTCGGTCGGCGATTTCGGCTTTTTCACCGA
>NZ_JBEXUX010000012.1:0-30628 GCF_040629175.1 Embleya sp. NPDC005971
ATCACCGGCGGCCACGTAGCCCGCCAAGTCCTGGCGAACCGACTGGGTAATGTGGGTCATGTCCTGCCACCTCTCTGGATCAACGTCTCTGGTGTTGGTGGGACAAGCGGGCTGCGTCCTGGACTGGCGCGGCCCGCACCCTTGTTCAGGGGCTGTCGGTGATGGCGGTGTTCAGCTCGGCCTTCCGCCGCTCGATCCGCTTCTGGATCAGGGCCAAGCCGGCCGGGGTGACGTGCACCGTGTAGTGCGCGCACGAACCCCACGTGTGCTCCACGACCTGCTCGGTCGCGTTGAAGTGCGCGGAATGGGCGGCGTAGAAGTCCCACATCGGGGATCCGCACACGGCCTGCCGGCGGTAGAGCATGTGCTCGTCCACGAGGAACGTCCGCAGGTCACGCTCCTTCCAGCCGAGCGTCTTCGCTGCCTGGCGGACCAGGACGTCGCCGGCCTGGGCGGCGATCAGGACGTCGTGCGCCAGGGCCTTCGGCTCCAGCTCCTTGATGCGGTCGTCCGCCTCGACCAGTTGGCGCGCGGTCTCGACGAACTGCTCGGCCAACGCGAGGACACCGGTCGGCGTCGTCACGTCGGGGAGCGCGCGGGCGGGCACGGTGTACGAGCCGGAGTTGCGGATCGACGGCAGCACCTCGTGCGTGACCCACCGGCGGAACGCGTGCACCTTCGGGGAGCGGCTGATCAACATCAGCGCGAACAGGCCGGGCTCGCTGATCGCCGTCATTCGCTGGCTGCCGCCGGGGGTGTCCACGGCCATGGACACCCTTTCGTCCTCGTCGAGTTGCGCGACGGCGTCGCGGTACTTGCTGATGCCGATGACGTCGCAGGCATCCTTGCCGACGAACCAGGGGGCGCCGTCGATGCGGACCATGCGGACCGGCTGGCCGGTCTCCGGGAACGCGAAGGGCGTGAGGGCCGTGCTCATGCGGCACACGCCTTGGCCGAACGCTTGGCACCGAGAGAGCGCCGCAGCTCCGGAGCCTGGGTGAGGGGGCTGAGTTCGGGATTGCTGCGCGAGTCGGCCTGCGCACTGTCCGCGAGGTACTCGTCGAGGTCGGTCAGGTAGTAGAGGACGCGGCGGGTGTCCTGCTCCAGGAAGGAGCGCGGGCCCTTGCGGCGGTGGCGCCGCTTCTTCAGCGCACCGGGGGTGGTTCGCAGGTAGGCCGCGGCCTCCTTCTGGTTCAGGACGGGGGACGGTGGGGCCTGGGTGTCAGCCATGTCCACTCCTTGATGATCCACATATGTGCCGTGAATCTACGATGAATGTGCAGTGTCGTTGCAAGAAAGAAGATCAGGCAGCGTCTTCGAAGAACTCTTCGACGGGCCTGTGGAGGACTGCGGCAATGAGGTCGGCGGTCCGCTTCCTGGGCTTCTCTCGTCCACTTGTGCCGGTGGCGACGTAAGCTCCGACGGTGGCCGGCGAGATGCCGTATCCGTCGATCTCGATGGTCGCCCTGGCGAGGGCGGGGATGGACAGGCCGGCCGCCTCCATGGCGTCTCGGATGGGCTGCCCGTTGTCCCGTCGCCGCATGAAATGGGTCCTTCCGGGGTGAAGGTCGTGCACTTTGGAGCGAAAGCGTAGGCCGCTTTTCGGGCTTCCTGGCTACACATTGAGCCCAATGTGCAGTCGGTGTCAAGCAGTTCCCGGTGGTTCCGGCAAGGGACTTAAGGTTCCTATGAGGTTCCGTGGGAGTACGCGCAGGTCAGAATGTGCAGACGGGTTCAAGTCACGTGTCGCGATTCACCTTGTAGCGAATGTGCAGACTGGTGGATGCTTCTCGTTGTGGAAGCGTTGACGAGCATGATCCAGGCGCGCCTGGACGAGCTGGGCTGGACGTGGGCCGAGCTGTCCAGGAGGTCCGGCGTGCCCGAAACGACGCTCAGTTCCTGGCGTAGGCACGCCCGCGGTGCCGGCTCCCGCGGCCCCTCGCCGGACAAGCTCCGCCTCGTGGCGAAGGCGCTGAACATCCCCGTCGTCCGCCTCTTCGAGGCCGCCGGCCGCGTCATCCATGACGAGGTGCCACCGGAGGAGGAGCGGGAGTTCGTCGAGATCTTCAGGTCTCTGGGCGAGGATGGTCGCACGATGACCCTCGCGGCGATGCGCGCGTACAAGGAGGCACGCCGGAACCGGTAGCGGGATCCGGTGGTCGGCGCCATCGATCATGCACTACTGAGCGTATGTGACCATGTCGATTACGCTACGTTCCCGCAATGTGTCGATTCAGTCTTGATCCGTCACACAATGCGAGTAATCTCAATGAACCGTGTCCTCCGCCGCGGGTGCTGTGTCTACCAAGGCGCAACCTCTGGGGGGACATGTGTGCGCAGTCATCACCACTGCGGATCTGGTCGACACGCCCATCGCATTCGACTGGTGGGCGGTGCGTATTCACGTCGATTCGGGTCTGAATCCGAGCGAGATCTACGACCTGGTTCGGCTATGGCTCCTCTACGAAGACGTGGACCAGCCGCCCGAAGGCAACCTCGTCTGCTGGTGTGGTGAAGCCATCGACGTCCCCGATCAACAATGAGTGATGCCGTTCGCCCGATCGGGCGAACGGCATCACTTATACCTACAACTTGTCGGACACTCTGGCTAAAGTGCCGAGACCGGCCCGCCTGCGGAGGTGGCGCCCGGTGGGCGACCCCTGCCGTGTGACTCGGCGGGGGTCGTCCGGACGGCCCATGAGGCAACTCGCTTGCTCCATGAGGCAACTGACACTACGTCAGGGCCGTGCGTTTCGCATCGTCGTCCAGGAGGAGATTCATGGCCGCCGGCTACATCGAGGACCGCTGGTTCTACAAGAAGCCCGACCCCGTGACGGGGAAGCGGCGCAAGACCCGGGATCACGGCAAAGGCAAACGCTGGACAGTCCGAGACATCCCCGGGGTCAAGGACCGTTCGTTCGCCGCGCTCGAAGACGCCAAAGCCTGGCTCAAGTCCGCCTCCACCGACTCGCGACGGGGTACGTTCATCGACCCGCGCGACGGTGAGATCACCCTCCAGGACTACTACGACCAGCACTGGTGGCCGAGCGTCCGATATCCACCCTCGACGCGCGAGGGTGTCGAGGGCCGCTTCCGCAACCACATCCTGCCGCACCTGGGCATGCGTTCCCTCAACGAGATCGGCACGGACGAGATCAAGGCGTGGGTCGTCCGGGCCGAGCAGGACATCGACCCCAACCACGTGCGGACCTGCTGGCAACACCTCTCGTCCATCCTCCAGGCGGCGGTGGAGGCCAAGCGCATCGGCGTGAACCTCTGCCGCGGGCAAAGCACCGCCCGCCCGCCGGCCAAACCGAAACAGAAGGCCCGCGCACTGGAGCGCGACGCCATGATGCGCGTGCGCGAAGCCCTCGCCGATCGGTACAAAGTACTGCTCGACCTCGGAGTCGGCAGCGGCCTCCGCCAGGGAGAAGCCCTCGGAGCCAGTCCCGACGACGTCGTCGGCGACGAACTCCAGGTGGTTCGCCAGGTGATGCGGATCAATTCCCGGCTGTGCTTCGGTCCTCCCAAGGGGAACAAGGAGAGGACCGTTCCGCTCACGCCCATGGCGAGCGAGAGCATCAAGCGCCACATGGAGGCGTACCCCACGCGCGAGGTCGAGTTGACCTGGGTCGATCCGGATCGACCCAACCTCCCGTGGGAGAAGCGGCCCAGGGTCATGGTCCGCCTTCTCACGACGACCGTGAAGAGCAACGCGATCAATCGCACCGACTGGAACCAGCTCTCGTGGAAGCCGGCCCTCGCCTCGGCAGGTCTGATCAAGCGCATCGAGGAGTCACACCTGTACGAGCCGTCCCGAGACCTCGGCTTCCACCTGACCAGGCACACGTTCGCCTCGGTCATGCTTGAGGCTGGCGAGTCCATCGTGACGCTGGCGAAGTGGCTCGGCCACGAGGACCCGGCGTTCACGCTGCGGACGTACACTCACTTCATGCCCACGGCCGGCGCGCGCGGCATCGACGCCATGGATACCTGGCTCCGTCCCCCCGGCAAATGAGCAACCATACGGATTCCCCCGAGATTCCCCCGACCGCCCCATTCGATCTTGGATCGAGTGGGGTTTCCCCTGGTCAGAGGCAGAGGCGACGGACGAGTCGGCCTCTACGCCGGGTTCTGTCTCCCGGGAGCCTTGCGGCGCCCGGGGAGGCGGCCATCCATCTACGACTGCCGTTGCCGACAGCCTCCAGCGGTCTACCCGCGAACTCGGGCGGGCCGCCCTCGAACGTTCGCGCAGAGCACGCCATTTCGCAGGCGTACTCCTCTTGACCTTGCTCCGGGTGGGGTTTACCTAGCCGCCCGAGTCACCTCGGGCGCTGGTGGTCTCTTACACCACCGTTTCACCCTTACCGGGCGTCCGAGGACGCCGGCGGTCTGTTTTCTGTGGCACTGTCCCGCGGGTCACCCCGGGTCGGTGTTACCGACCACCCTGCCCTGTGGAGCCCGGACGTTCCTCGGCGGAACCCTCCGAGGAGGAATCCCGACGCGGCCGCCCGGCCGACTCGTCCGCCGTACCGGCCATCCTAGCGGGGGCGAACCGCACCCTTCGCCGGGAGTCGTCCGCCTCGGTCAGCCGGACCCGGACCCGCTCGCCCAGCCCCAGGCCCGTGCCGTCGAAGCGGGCTCGCACGGCCGGCTCGGCCAGTTGCACGGTCCCGCCGTCGCCGCGGTCGTTCAGGTCCACCACCACCGCGTCGAACTCGTCGCCGACGTGATCGGCGAGCACGACCGCCTCGACCAGGGACACCGCCTCGCGCTCGACCTCGTGCGCCCGGCGGTCGCCGGTCTCCATCGCCTTCGGCAGCTCGTGCAGCCGGGCGCCCACCCACTCGGGCACGTCGGTACCCGCGACCAGCGACACGCAGATCTCGCCCGCGTACCGGTCGACCAGGCGCCGCAGCGGAGCGGTCACGTGCGCGTACTCGTCGGCCACCGCCGCGTGTCCGGCCTGCTCCGGCACGCCGGCGTCGAACGCGGTGTAGCCCGCCCCGCGCAGCAGTCCGGTGGCCTCCTGGAGGAACGCCGCGTGCCGGGGGTTGTCCGGGTCGAGCGAGCGGATCACCGCGCCGTACGTGCCGCCCTCGGGCCAGGCCACGTCCAGCGCCCGGCCGACCCGGCGGACCTGGGCCAGCGCCTCCGGCGGCGGTGGCGGCAACGTGCGCAGGATGCCCACGCCCGCATACGTCATCAGGTCGGCGGCGGCGATGCCGGTGAGCAGCGAGATCTGCGCGTTCCAGCCCTCGGCCGGGATCGGTGCCCGGTATTCCAGGCGCCACGAGTCGCCGTGCTCGACGATCTCCTGCTCCGGGATCGGCAGGCTCACCCCGCCGCGATCGCTCTCGAGCAGCTCGCGCAGCCGGCCGATCTCGGCGAGCAGCGCCAACGGCTCCTCGGCGATGCCCGCGTCGATGGCGCGTTGCACCTGCGGATAGTCGAACCGGATCCGGCTGCGCACCAGCGCGCGAAAGACGTCGGTGCCGATCAGGTCGCCGGACGCGTCCAGGTCGAGCACCCACACCAGCGCGGGCCGATCCTGCCCCGGGAGCAGACTGGCCGCCGCCTCGGACAGGGTCGGCGGATGCAGCGGGATGCGCTCGTCCGGCAGATAGAGGGTCTCCACCCGGCGCATCGTCTCCGCGTCCAGCGCACCGCCGGGGGTGACCCAGGCCGCCACGTCGGCGATCGCGTAGTGCACCCGATAGCCGGTGTCCGTGCGGACCAGGTGCATCGCCTGGTCCAGGTCCATCGACTCGGCCGGATCGATGGTCAGGAACGGCAACCCCGTCAGGTCCCGACGAGCCAGGGTCGGCCCGCGCCGGGCAGCCGCCTCCGCCTCCGCCAGCACCTGCGGCGAGAACGGCCCCGGCAGCCCGAGGTCCGCACGCAGACGGGTGAAGCCGGCCCGCAGGCGGTCACCGTCGGCGGACCTGATGTGGAGATGGCGACGAGGCACGGATCGAGCTTAGGAAAGATCCGCTGCGGTGCGAAGGATTTTCACGGCTTTTCGCCCGCCCGCCCGGCGCCGCCGCGTCGTGTTCGGTCCGGCTCGTCCCCATAAACTTGGTCGGTCCCCTGTCCGGTCCGCGCCGCTTGGAGTCCCGCCCGTGCTCGTGTTGTTGCCGCCCTCCGAGGGCAAGGCCGCTACGGGGACGGGCCCCGCGCTCGACCTCGCGAGCCTTTCGATGCCGGAACTGAACTCCGTGCGGCGGCAGGTGCTCGACTCGTTGATCACCCTGTGCGAGGGCGACGAGCTCAAGGCCCTCGAAGTGCTCGGCCTCGGCCCGAAGCTGCACGGCGAGGTGCTGCGCAATCTCGACCTGCGCGAGGCACCCGCGTTGCCGGTGGCCACCTTGTACACGGGCGTGCTCTACGACGCCCTGGACCTGCCCTCGCTCACCGGTGCGGCGGCGGCGCGCGCGGCCGGTTCGATCCTGGTCTTCTCCGGGCTGTGGGGCGCGTTGCGGCCGACCGACCGGGTGCCGCCGTACCGCTGCTCGATGGGTGTTCGCCTGCCCGGCATGGGTGCGCTGGCCGGCCGGTGGCGCCCGGCGATGACGCCGGTGTTGCCGCGGCTCGCGGGCGAGGAACTGGTCCTGGACCTGCGCTCGGCGGCGTACGGCGCGGCCTGGAAGCCGACCGGCGCGGTCGCCGAGCGGACCGCCACGGTGCGGGTGTTGCACGAGCGCGTCGTGGACGGGGTGGCCAAGCGCTCGGTGGTGAGCCACTTCAACAAGGCGACCAAGGGCCGGGTGACCCGCGATCTGCTGGTCTCCGGTGCCGAACCGCGCAATCCGGCCGAACTGGCCGAGGTACTGGGCGGACTGGGCTGGACCGTGGAGACGGCCGAACCCAAGCAGGGCGGCACGCCCTGGGCACTGGACATCGTGGTCGCCGCGGTCTGAACTCGACCACCGTCCGAACGGTTGCGATCGAACCAAGCCTGACCTTGCCTCACCTTGACAAATCAAGGGAGCTTCATGATCCTGACGCTTCCTCCGCAGGCAAAAACCAAAGCATTTCGTCCTACTTTTGGATGATCCGTGCGTCGAGCCCGGCGGAGTCGACGATCCGACATCCATGGGGGATGAGTGAGTTACCCGCCGCCGCCCGGCCAGGACCCGAACCAGCCGTACGGCCAGCCGCAGTACGGGCAACAGCCGTACCCGGGCCAGCAGCAGCACGGCCAGGACCAATACCCGGGTCAGTACCAGCAGTCGCAATACCCGCAGGGACAACCGGGCCCGTACGGGCAACCGCAGTACCCGAACGGCTACCCGCAGGGCGCCGGCTACCCGCCGCCGCCCGGCCGCAGCCGCAAGGGCCTGTGGATCGGCGTCTCGGTGGTCGCGGTGCTCGCGGTCGTCGGCGTGGTCGCCGCGATCGGCCTGTCCGGCGGCGACGACGACAAGAAGAGCTCGGCCGCCTCGACCTCGTCGGCGACCGCGTCGACCGGCGGCAAGTCCGGGTCGGCCACACCGTCGACCAAGCCGACCAAGCGCACCACCGCGCCCGAGCCGGACCCCGACGACGACTCGACCTCGGTGCCCGGACTGGGCGGCGGCGCGCTGGGCGAGGACAACTTCCTCACCACGGTGCACATGCTCATCCCGGCGACGAAGTCGAAGTCGGACGCCGACCTGGTGGCCCAGGGCAAGCAGGCCTGCTCCGACCTCAAGTCGGGGAAGTCCCTGGTGGAGACCTCGACGAAGGTCACCGCGGTGAACGCCCTGCAGGAGAAGGCCATGCTCGTGGGCGCCGCGATGCCCGCGTTCTGCCCGGACCAGACCGGCAAGATCAGGTAGCTGCGGTCCGCAACGCGGGGTGAACGAGTGAATCTCGTCCGCCCCGCGTTGCCACTTCGCCACCGCGTCGTTGATCAGTCTGCCGAATCTGGTCGGCAGTGACGTGGAGGAACGAACGCTGTGACGAACATGAAGAAGGTCGCCGCCGTCGCGGCCATCGCCGGTGGCATCGCGGCCATGGGCGCGGGCGTGGCCAACGCGAGCGCGGACTCCCAGGGTGCGGCCGTCGGGTCGCCGGGCGTCGTCTCCGGCAACCAGATCGCCGTCCCCGTGCACATCCCGGTCAACATCTGCGGCAACACCGTGGACATCCTGATCGGCGTGCTGAACCCGACGTTCGGCAACACCTGCATCAACGCGGGCTGATCACCCGCCCCGGCCCCCGTCCTCGGTCGAGGGCCGACGCGACCGCCTCGTTCCCGATCCCCGGGAACGAGGCGGTCGTCGTTTGCGGGCGGCGCACCGAAGCGAAGCGATCCGCGATGTACATTTCTCGCGGGTTCGCGGTGCCGGACAGGCGTCGTTCCGATCACCTGCGAACCCTGTCGGCACATCGACTCGAGCTACCCGCGATGATGGGGATTGCCCGGGCCGCTCTTCCGCGTTGTATACGCAGAGGCGCCGGGTGGGGCGCGTATGAAACGCACGCGGAAGAAGGGGTTCCATGGAGCGAATGGGCAGAATGGCCGGATGGCTGCGCCGTCGACCGCGTGAGGACCCGGACGCCGCGCGCGACCGGCGGGCCGGACTGCTCATGGACCTGGTCGAGCGCGGCTGGCCCGTCTGTCCGGCGGCGCACCCGGTGGGCTTCGGCTGTTCCTGTGACCGGGTGGGTTGTCCGGCGCCGGGAATGCATCCGGTCTCGTTCGCGTGGCAGACCCAGGCGTCCACCGATCCGGTCCAGGTGGCGCGCTGGTTGGAGCTGTATCCGGAGGCCAACTTCGTCACCGCGACCGGTGCGGGCCACGACGTGCTGGACGTACCCGCGCGGGCGGGCGAGATCGCCCTGGCGGTGTTCGCCGAGCAGGGCATCGAGATCGGCCCGGTGGCCTCCTGCGGCCCCGAGCGCACGCTGTTCTTCACCGCGACCCGCGGCACGCCCGCCGACGAGGACGAGTGGTGGCCGTGCGAACTGGACTGCCATCCCGAGACGCTGGACGCGCATCCGGGCCTGCGCTGGCACTGCCGCGGCAGCTACGTCCTGGTCCCGTCCGCGCAACACCCCTCGGGACAGCCGGTGCGCTGGATCCGCGGCCCCGAACTCCCGCTGCCCGACCCGCTTCGGGTGCTGGACGTGCTCACCGACGCGTGCGACACGGTGGGCGCGACGGCCGGCGACGTGCGCTGGATGTAGCCGGACCCACCGGCCGGCCCGGCACCGGCGGCGTCACTCGCCGTCGGCGCCGACCAGGCCGTACATCCACCCCACGAGCTGCACCTTGCCGCCGGCCCTGGGCACCACCGCGACGTATTCGGAGAGCCGGTGCTCGGTGACCGCCCGGACCGGCTTGCCGGTCAGGAAGGTCAGCGTCGAGGGGTCCACGTCACCGAGTCGGCGCGGCGGCTGCACGGTGAGCTTGACGCTGTGCTGGAGGGCGAAGAGCACCAGCGCGCCGCCGTCCTTGGTGCGCACCGCGAGCGGCGGGAACTGGTTCGCCGCGCTGTCCACGGTCTGGCGGACGAAGCCCTCGCCGATCGGCTCGTCCCGCTGCCGGCGCAACTGCGCGGTGTAGGGGTCGGGCCCGAACAACTCCGCGCGCGTCTTCCCGTCCTTGAGGAACTCGGTGAGTATGGGCGCCAGTTCGCCGGGGGCGGCGGCCAGTCCCGGGGCGGTCGGGGAGACCGGTTCGAGGTAGCCGTCGGCGTCCTTGGCCAACTCGGGCAGCGGGCTCTGCAGGGTCGGACCCCACGCGGCCTGCCACACCGCGTCCGGGTTCGCCTTGACGAACACCAGCAACTGCGGCTTGGCGTTGTTGAAGTTCGGTGTGCTGTGCACGGCGAACCACTTGGGCCAGCCGATCACCTTGGGGATCAGGTACTCGGGCCGCTCGTGCGTGATCGGGGTCTTGCCCAGATTCCCGCGCGGGTCGGTGAAGCTCAGGATCTTCAGACCGGCCTGGTCCAGCGCACCGAGCGAGCCGGTCTCGACCCGGGCGTTGAGCGGCAGGTCGCGGTTGGCGTAGGCCTGGTTGTTCTGTACCTCGTAGTCGTGCAGCACCTTGCCGGCCGCACGCCGGTCCAGGGCTTCGACGGGCGTCGAGGAACCGTGGACGGCGACACAGCCGGTCGCGGCGAGCGCCGTCACGAGCAGGGCGGCGGTCGCGGCCGCCGCGCGGGGTATGCGCATCGGTACTCGGCAACTCTTCCGGGGGAGCGGGCAGGAGGAGATCTCGCGAAACCTTACTGCCCGCGCCCCGCACGGCACCGAGCCCGTCCGATCCGCACTACACGACGGTCAGCACCTCGGCCCCGGTGTCGGTGACGACCAGGGTGTGTTCGAACTGCGCGGTGCGCTTGCGGTCCTTGGTGACCACGGTCCAGCCGTCGTCCCACATGTCGTAGTCGTAGCTGCCCAGGGTCAGCATCGGCTCGATGGTGAAGGTCATCCCGGGCTCCATCACGGTGGTCGCCCGCTCGTCGTCGTAGTGCGGGATGATCAGGCCGGAGTGGAACGAGCTGTTGATGCCGTGGCCGGTGAAGTCGCGGACCACGCCGTAGCCGAAGCGCTTCGCGTAGGACTCGATGACCCGGCCGATCACGTTGATCTGCCGACCCGGCCGGACCGCCTTGATGCCCCGGTTCAGCGCCTCGCGGGTGCGCTCGACGAGCAGCGCGGACTCCTCGTCCACGTCGCCGACCGGGTAGGTCGCGTCGGTGTCGCCGTGCACACCGCCGATGAACACGGTCACGTCGATGTTGACGATGTCGCCGTCTTCGAGCCTGGTGGTGTCCGGGATGCCGTGGCAGATCACCTCGTTGATCGAGGTGCAGATGGTCTTCGGGAAACCCCGGTAGCCCAGGCAGGACGGGTAGGCGTGGTGGTCGAGCACGTACTCGTGGGCGACCCGGTCCAACTCGTCGGTGCTCACCCCGGGCGCGATGTGCGCGGCGGCGGCCTCCATCGCCCCCGCCGCGATCCGACCGGCCACGCGCATGCGCTCGATCGTCTCGGCGTCCTGCACCTCGGGCCCGGTGTACGGGGTCGGCGCCGGCTTCCCGACATACTCCGGCCGCGGGATGTCGGCGGGAACGGAGCGGATGGGGGTCGCCTTACCGGGTACGAGAATCGCCATAACCAGCGAGTGTAGCCGGCGCCGCGACCGACGCGGCGATCGATACGACGGATCCGACGCGTCGTGGCGAGCAGGGATCGAGTGGGTGGAGGACGGGCCGTGAAGTTCAGGCTGTGGCGCAGGCCCGAGGGGCGCGCCGGCGAGTGGTACTACTGCATCAGGCACGGCGCGGTCGAGGAGGGTCCGGACTGCCCGGCGCGCGACCGGCTCGGGCCGTACGCGACCCGCCGGGAGGCGGCGAACGCGTTGGAGACGGCGAAGACCCGCAATCAGGCGTGGGAGAACGACCCCAACTGGAACGACCCCGGGCGCCGCTGAGCGAAGCGCGGGCGCCGGGTGGACACGCGGCCCGCGGTCGGGTCACTCGGCGGGTTCGGGGACCCGGCCGCCGCCCACGGTGAGCACTCCGGGCAGTTCGGACAGGCCGGAGAGCAGTTCGGTGGGCTCGGCCGCGCCTTCCAGGAGCAACACCATCGCCGAGGCCCGGGGCGCGTTCGCGGACGTCTCCCCGGGATCCTCCGCGCGGTCGTCGCGGGTGTGCACGGATACGTCCACCACGGTGAAACCGGCGCCGGTGCAGGCGACCAGGACCGCGGGGAGCACGCCGCATCCGGGCAGGTAGCTGATTCTGATCTCGGCCGCCCGGGCCCGAACCCCGCCGATCCTGCGGATGATCGGCGGATAGCCGTAGACGACCACGAAGTGCAGCGCGGTGACGCCGACAGCGAGATAGGGCAGGCCCGCGCCGCAGGCCATGCCGATCGCACAGGTCAACCAGACGACGGCGGCGGTGGTCAGGCCGCGCACCGTGTCGCGGCGGACGAAGATCAGGCCGCCGCCGATGAAGCCGATGCCGGAGACCACCTGGGCGGCGATCCGGGACGGGTCCCAGCCGACGTGGCCGACGGGCAGCACGTCGGCGAAGCCGTACTTGGAGATCTCCATGAACAGCGTGGTGCCGACGCCGACCAGCGCGTGGGTGCGCAGTCCCGCGCTCTTCTGCTGGATCTCGCGCTCGACGCCGATCACGCTGGAGAGCACGAAGGACAACATCAGCTCGGAGAACTGGGTCCATCCCTGGCTCTGCGCGATTCCCTGCGACCAGGCCGCCAGGGTGGTGCCGGCGTCCACGCGCCCACCTCCTCCGCCCGGGGCCGAAGCCCCGGGACTACTCGATCGTTTTCCCGTCCATGCACGCTAGCCCCGAATGGAGCAGGGTTTGCGCGCGTGATCCGAAAACCGGCGATCAAGGGAGGGGTGGGCGTGGATCAGGCGCGAGCGCGGGCCGCGATTCGCTTTCGCGAACCGGCCGTTCGGGATACGGCCTTTCGGGTACGCGAGGCGGCCGGCTTGGATACCGCCTTTCGGGTGGCCGAGGGCCTGCTCGGGACCTTTCGCGAATCCGCCTTTCGAGGCGGCGCCTTCGCGGTGGTCGACTTCTTGGCCGCACTCCGGCGCACCGTGCCGGCGCGTCGGGTGACGGTGCGGGCGACCGGGGATCGGCGGGACGTGGCCGCGGACTTCGGGGCCTGGGCCCGGGACGCGGCGGCCGCGACGGTGCGGTCGTCGACGGTCTCGGTGTCGCCGTTGCGCTGGATGTAGCGCACGGCGGTGAGCGCCTCGCGCTTGGTCCGATAGGGCGACGACTTGATGATCGTCGTTCCGTTGGCGGCTGCCAGGACGAAGCCGTACTTGCCGGAGCGTCCCTTGGTGACAATGAATTTGGCCGGCACTGCGTCTCCTTGGAGGGTGAAGAGAAAGTTTTCTCCTCCACGAGAACACGGTTCGTCCCACTTGTCATATATAAGTGCTATTTCGGAGTGAATCGGCCCGCACAGCCGAAAACCAATGTGACCTCGGCTTCATCCGAGCGCCGACCCCGTGTCCTCTGCGGTTCCGGCCGGCAGGATCACGCCATGACAACCCCCTCGTCCCCCAAGCGCGACCCGCGTGACCTGCCGAACATCGACGACCTGGTCGTGGGCGTCCTCGGCGGCACCGGCGAGCAGGGCCGCGGTCTCGCGTACCGCCTGGCCGTCGCCGGCCAGAAAGTGATCATCGGCTCGCGCAGCGCCGAACGGGCCGGCTCCGCCGCGGCGGAGCTCGGTGCCGGTGTCCGCGGCGCGGACAACGCCACCTGTGCGGCGGAGAGCGACATCGTGATCATCGCCGTGCCCTGGGAAGGGCACCGCGACCTGCTCGTCGCCCTCAAGAGCGAGTTGGCGGGCAAGATCGTCGTCGACTGCGTGAACCCGATGGGCTTCGACAAGCAGGGCGCGTATGTGCTCGACGTCGAGGAGGGCAGCGCCGCGCAGCAGGCCGCCGCCGTGCTCACCGACTCGGCCGTCACCGCCGCCTTCCACCACGTCTCCGCGGTGCTGCTGCTCGACCCGAACGTCGAATCCCTGGACACCGACATCATGGTGCTCGGCGACAAGCGCGACGCCACCGACGCGGTCCAGGCGCTCGCGTCGCGGATCCCCGGGATGCGCGGGGTGTACGCCGGTCGGCTGCGCAACGCGCGTCAGGTCGAGGGGCTCACCGCCAACCTCATCTCGACCAACCGCCGCTACAAGGCCCACGCGGGACTGCGCATCACCGACGTGTGAGCCGGGCCGGTGCGCCCACGACGCACCGGCCGGCCGCTCCGGCGGCGGGAACAGCCACTCCTGGAGAGCGGCATGCCCGCCGCCGGACCGTCCTGTCACACCCGGCCCATCGCCGCACTCCGGTACGACGAAAGCCCCGGCCGGGTCGGCTCGGGGCTTTCGGAAGCTTGGTCCTCCGCGTGGTCCGCCCGGAATCCTACTGGCGGGCACGCTGAAGGCGCTTTCGACTATGCCACACCTCCGGCGGTGGCGTCAAACCTTTGTTCGACACCACCCGCGAGGTCACACTCCGCGCAGATGAGCGGTCTCGTTGAACACCCGCAGCGACGCGTTGCCGTCCGACCACCACTGGACCGCGCTGATCGCCGCCGCCGACAACTCCATCCGGAACATCGACTCCGGCGGCGCGCCGAGCGCGATGCGGACCAGCGTCTTGATCGGCGTCACGTGGGTGACCACCAGGACGGTCCTGCCCGGGTGTCGCGCGATGGTCTTGTCCCGGGCCACCTCGACCCGACGGGCCACCTCGGTGAAGCTCTCGCCGCCGGGTGGCGCCGCGTCCGCCGATGTCAGCCACGCGTCCAAGGCGTCCGGGGTGCGCTCGCGCGCCTCGGCGAAGGTCAGCCCCTCCCAACTCCCGAAGTCGGTCTCCCGGAAGCCGGGTTCCTCGCGCACCTTGAGGCCGAGCCGTTGCGCGACCGCCTCCGCGGTCTGCCGACAGCGGCCCAGCGGCGAGGACACGATCGCCTCGATCGTGCCGCGCTCGGCGAACGCCTCGGCCGCGCGCTCGGCCTGCCGACGACCACGCTCGGACAGGTCGGGGTCGGCGCCGGTGCCGGAGAAGCGCTTCTGCGGGGTGAGCACCGTCTCGCCGTGTCGCAGCAGGACCAGCGTGGTCGGGCGGCCCAGGTCCGGGCCCCAGCCGGGGGCGGTCGGGCGCACCTTGGTGGTGACCGGCTCGTCCGGGACCGGCGGCGCGGCCTTGGGGGTCGCGAACGCGGTGGACTCCTGCGGGGTCCACGTCCGGCCCTTGGCGGCCGCGTCCATCGCCTCGTTGGCCAGCCGGTCGGCGTGCTTGTTCTGCTCCCGGGGGATCCAGGTGTAGGTGACCTGCCCGGGCGGCAGGATGCCCCGGGCCCTGGTCGCCAGGTCGCGCATGTCGGCGTGCTTGATCTTCCAGCGGCCCGACATCTGCTCGACCACGAGCTTGGAGTCGGCCCGCACCTCGACGGTCGCCGTCGGGTCGATCGTGTGCGCCGCGGTCAGGCCCGCGATCAGGCCGCGGTACTCGGCCACGTTGTTCGTGGCCACACCGATCGCCTCGGCCACCTCGTGCAGCACCTCGCCGGTCCCGGCGTCGCGCACCAGCGCACCGTAGGCCGCCGGGCCCGGGTTGCCCCGGGAGCCGCCGTCGGCCTCGACGACGAGCCTCACAGGCCCGACTCGGCCGTGCGGACGAGGATGCGCCGGCAGTTCTCGCAGCGCACGATCGCGTCCGCGGCGGCCGCGCGGATCGCGCCGAGGTCGGTGATCCCCAGCTCCAGTCGGCAGCCTTCGCAGCGACGCTGGAACAGCGGCGCCACCGCCACACCGTGCGACTGCTCGCGGATCTTCTCGTACAGCTTGATCAGGTCGGCCGGGATCGCCGCCGCGATCACCGCGCGCTGCTTGACGGTGGCGGCCACCTCGGTGTCGATCTCCGCCTCGGCGACGGCCCGGCGGGACTCCGCGGCGTCGCGTGCGGCCTGTGCCTCGTCCCGCTCGGCGACCAGCTTGGTCAGCCGACCCTGGATGTCCTCGCGGCGTTCCATCACCTCCAGGACGACCTCTTCGAGGTCACCCTGGCGCTTGGCGAGCGAGGCCACCTCGCGCTGGAGGTTCTCCAGGTCCTTGGGCGAGGTGACGTGGCCCGAGTCGAGGCGCTGCTGGTCGCGTTCGGCGCGCTTGCGGACCTGGTCGACGTCCTGTTCGGCCTTGGTCTGGTCGCGGGCCGCGTCGCTCTCCTCGGTCTCGCCCGCGACCACGAGGTCACGCAGCCGGGCGAGCCGGGAGCCGAGGCGGTCGATCTCCTCGTTCTCCGGCAGGGTGCGCTTGCGGTGGGCGAGCAGATCGATTCGCGAGTCGAGGGCCTGGAGGTCGAGCAGGCGGAGCTGGTCGGCGGGCGCGGCGTTCAGCGGGGGCTCCTTGGATGCGGCTCGGGTGGGCGGGAGGTTGCCTCCCACCCGCCACCCGGTGCGTTTTCGGTGGGTGGGTTCGGTTCTGCGGGCGACTGGCGAGCGTGCGGGCAACCGGCGGGCCGGTCGGACCTCCGCCCCGTCGCGATGCTCAGGGATGCGGAGTGTGGAACGTCCATGGGTCCGTGACTAGTTCCGACACGTGGGTTTCCACCGTAGTACCGGTTGCGGCGAGCGCACGGGCGAGTTCGTCGGCCGCGTACGCCAACCACGGCCACTCGGTGGCCCAGTGTGGGGCATCGAGCAGCGCGGGGCCGCCGTGTTCCAGTGCCTCCGACGCCGGATGGTGACGCAGGTCGGCGGTGACGTAGACGTCGGCGCCGCTGCGGCGGACCGCGTCGAACAGGCTGTCGCCCGCGCCGCCGCAGACCGCCACGGTACGCACCGGGCGGTCCGGGTCCCCGGCCACCCGCAGGCCGGTCGCGGTGCGGGGCAGTGCGCGGGCGGCCCGGGCCGCGAACGCGGCGAGCGTCTCGGGAACGGCCAACTCGCCGATCCGACCGATCCCGCGACACTCGCCCGGGTCGGCCGACACGGGGTCGAGCGGCGCGGTCACGGTCAGTCCGAGGGCGGCGGCGAGTGCGTCCGAGACGCCCGGGGCCGCCGCGTCGGCGTTGGTGTGCGCGACGTGCAGGGCGCAACCACCGGTGATCAGCGTGTGCACGACGCGGCCCTTGAAGCCGGTCGCGGCGACCGAGTGCACCCCGCGCAGGAACAGCGGGTGGTGGGTGACCAGCAGGTCGGCGCCGCGGGCGAGCGCCTCGTCGGCGACGGCCTGCGTCGGGTCGACGGCGAACAACACGGTGCGCACCGACGCGTCCGGGTCGCCGCAGACCAGCCCGACCGCGTCCCAGGATTCGGCCCAACCGGGGTGGTAGATCCGTTCGAGGGCGCTGACGACGTCGGAGAGCTTGGGCACGAAGGGAGGTTACCTCTCCGGGTGGCCACCCCGGATTCGGGCATCCCGGACGGGCGGTGACACAGTGCACCGCACCGCCCTCGGATTGTGTGAAGTCGATCCCATCCGAAGCGTTTGTGCGGTAGGCAGGCTCGCACTGTCGTACGACGACGAGGGGGACGACGACGATGGTGCACTGTCTGCTGTGCGGTACGCCCTATCCGGAGACGGACGCGTACTGCCCGGGCGAACAATGCGGCACCGACCTGCACGGGCAGCGCGCGGGTGATCCCGAGTGCGCGGTGCAGGCCTGGTGCGAGCCTCGTCGTGCCACCGCCGTTCCCGGCCAGACCGTGATGGTGACGCTGACCCTGCGCAACGCGGGCAGTGCGCCGGACCGCTACGACTTCGAGTTGCCCCGGGACGTGGGCCGGCGGGTCGGCCTGGACCGGCCGGGACCGCCGGACGTGTATCCGGGCGAGACGCGGGTGTGGACGATCGTCTACACGGTGCCTGCGGACATCGCGGACCAGGTCCCGCCGAGCGGGCTGTTCGGGCTGGGCACGCTGGGGGCGGACAGCGGGGGCAGCGCCTTCGAGGAGACGTCCCGGGTGGTCGAGGAGAGCGACGTCCCGGTGCGGGTGGTCTCCGCCCGGGACATGCGGGTGGCGGCGTGTGCGCCGTTCTCGATCCGGGTGCTCGCCGACGACCCTGCCGATTCCGGCGGGCGGGCGGCGGGGGCGGGAGCGGCTGCCCATCACGACGATCGTGAGCGCCGCGGCGGTGGGCGGCGGGGCCGGGTGGCGGCCGCCGTGGCGGCGACGGTGGCCGCGATCGTGGTGGCCGTGTTGGTCGGGATGGCGATGGCGGGTTCGGACGACACGAAGCCGGCCGCCAAGACGAATCCGACCGGGGCCGGCCCGTCCGCGACCGGGACCCGGCCGGCCGCCGGGCCGACCACCGAGGCGCCGGTGACCAGTACGCCGGAGCCGTCCGACTCGGTCTCGCCGAGCGCCAGTACCAGCGCGTCGGAGAAGTTGACCGTGCCGAACGTGGTCGGGATGACCGAGGCGCAGGGCGTCGCGCTGCTGCGCGAGCGGGGCTTCCGCGGCACCGTCAAGGGCAGCGGCGGCACCATCGCCTCCACCGACCCGGCGGCCGGGCGCAAGGTGGACCGGGACAAGGCATCGGTCGTCGTGGTGATGTCGGGGGTCCGGACGACACCGCCGATCACCCGGCCGTCGGCCTCGACGACGCCCACCGGCCCGGGTTCGCCCACCACGCCCGCGAAGACCACGGTTCCGCCGCTGGCCGGGCTGACCGTGGCCGAGGCGAGCACCGCGCTGCGCAATGCCCGGTTGGACATCGGGATCCCCGGCGGGGCCTCCCGGACCGACGTGGTCTCCGGCTCGAATCCCGAACCCGGCGACGTGGTGGCGGTCGGGACCATCGTGTCGGTGACCGTGACGACGCCCACGACCGGCGCCGGAGGTAACTGACGCCTCGTCAGTTCCCCTGGCCGACTCCCCTCCCCATGCAATAGCTTGCCTCAGTCAAGAACAGGCGAGGGGAGAACGCTCATGCTGGACCTCACAGGCGCGTCCGCGATCGTCACCGGCGGGGCCTCCGGGCTCGGCGAGGCCACCGCGCGCCGGCTCGCGGCCGGCGGCACCGCGGTGGTGATCGCGGACAAGAACGAGGAGCGCGGCAAGGCGGTCGCCGCCGAGATCGGCGCCACCTTCGTCGCCACCGACGTCACGAACGAGGAGCAGGTCCAGGCCGCGGTCCAGGCGGCCGTCGCGCTCGCGCCGCTGCGCGCGCTGGTCTCCTGCGCCGGCACCGGGATGGGCGCCCGCACGGTGGCCCGGGACGGCTCGCCGCACCCGCTCGCCTCCTTCGAGTTCATCGTGCGCCTCAACCTGATCGGCACCTTCAACACGATCCGACTGGCCGCCGCCGCGATGGCCGCGGCCGCGCCGCAGGCGGACGGCGAGCGTGGCGCGATCGTGTGCACCGCGTCGGTGGCCGCCTTCGACGGACAGATCGGCCAGGCCGCCTACGGCGCCTCCAAGGCGGGCGTCGCGGGCATGACGCTGCCCGTCGCGCGCGACCTGTCGGCGATCGGCGTACGGGTCAACACCATCGCGCCCGGCACCATGGACACCGCGCTGTTCGCCGCCGCGCCGCAGTCGGTCAAGGACACCCTGGGACAGCAGGTGCTCTTCCCCAAGCGCATGGGCGTGCCGGAGGAGTTCGCCTCGCTGGCGTACGAACTGCTCACCAACAGCTACCTCAACGCCGAGGTGATCCGGCTCGACGGCGGGATTCGCTTTCAGCCGAAGTAGCGGGAATCGCCGTGAATCAGGACGATCGACCCGTCGTTCGGTGTCGACGGTCGGCGTGGCCGCCCCAATGATGTTGGGATGGGGGCGTGAGCGATCCGACCTCCGCGTGGCAGCGTCCCCTGCCCTTGCGTCTGCCCGGCCTCGCGCCGCCGATCCGCCGCGACTGTGCGATCGGCGGCGTGGTGCTCGCGGGCGCGCTCGTCCTGCTCGCCACCCACTCCTACGTGATCTGGAGCGTGTGGAACCCGAGCGCGTGGTTGCGCCTGCCGCCGCTGCTCCTGCTGTTCGTCGCCCAGTGCCACCGCAGCACGTCGCCGCGCTTCGCGGTGTTCCTGGCCATCGCCTTCGAAGGCGTGGACATGGCGCTCGGGCCCTCCATCGGCGGCCTGATCATGTGGTCGGACGTGCTCTACGCGGCATGTCTGTACGGCACTTCGCGGCTGGCGTTTCGGCTGCTCTACGGCAACGTGGCGGCGCTGGTCGTGGGCGCGATCACGGTCTGGGTGGTGACCGGCGAGTTCCGCCTGTTCGTGCTGTCGATCTTCTACATCGGCCTGGTCGGCGTCTCCCCCGTGCTGACCGGCTTCTCGGTGCGCGAGCACCGCGAGAAGGCCGAGGTGGAACGATTGCGGGCGACCCAGACCGCGCGGTTGGCCGAGCTCGACCACCAGGCCGCGGTGGTCGCCGAACGGGCGCGGATGGCACGCGAGTTGCACGACGTGATCGCCAACCACCTGAGCGCGGTGGCGGTCCAGTCCACCGCCGCGTTGTCGGTGAAGACCCTGGACGAGGCCCGGCTGCGCGAGACGCTGGAGGTGATCCGGGAGAGCAGCCTGCAGGGACTCACCGAGATGCGCCGGATGATCGGCCTGCTGCGCTCGGAGAACACCCCCGAGGAACCGGTGTCGGTGCCGCGCCTGGCCGAGACCGATCGCCTGGTCGAGCACGTGCGCCGGGCCGGGCTGATCGTCGACATCGAGGTCGTCGGGGTGGTGCGGGAGTTGCCCACACCCGTCGACCTGGCCGCCTATCGGGTGGTCCAGGAGACCCTGACCAACGCGCTCAAGCACGCCACGCCGCAGGAGTTGCGGATGGTGTTCGCCTATCGCACCGATGATGTGGTGATCACCGGCGTCAACGGAATCGATCCCGAGCACGTCACCCGGCTGCCCGGCGCCCGCGCGGGGCTGGTGGGCATGTCGGAGCGCGTATCGCTGCTCGGCGGCGTGTTCGAGGCGGGCCCGCGCGAGGGCCGGTGGCACGTGCGGGCCGAACTCCCGTGCGGCGACGACGTGGTGCGCGGTGCCGGAAACAATGCCTCGACGGGGCCGAAGGGTGGGACCGGGTGAGCGACGTCGACACGTTGCGGGTGCTGGTCGCCGAGGATCAGGCGGCGGTCCGGGCGGGTCTGGTGCTGATTCTGGACGCGGCCGCGGGCATCGAGGTGGTGGGCGAGGCCGCCGACGGCGAGGCCGCGGTGACGCTGGCCCGGTCGTTGCGCCCTGACGTGGTGTTGATGGACGTGCGGATGCCGCGACTGGACGGCATCAGCGCCACCCGCGAGCTGACCGCAGCGGGCCTGGACGTCCTGGTGCTGACCACGTTCGACCTGGACGAATACGTGTTCGGCGCGTTGCGCGCGGGGGCGGCCGGCTTCCTGCTCAAGACGGTGGACGCGGAACGCCTGGTCGAGGCGGTGCGGTTGGTCGCGCGCGGCGACGGCTTCGTCGCGCCGGAGGTCACCCGCCGGTTGATCCACGCGTTCGCGAGCCCGCCCCGGCCGGGTCCCGCCGACGGGCCCGAGGTGGGCCCCGAGGCGCTCGCTTCACTGACCCCGCGCGAGGGCGACGTGCTCGCGTGCCTGGGCCGGGGCATGTCGAACCACCGCATCGCCGAGCACCTGGACATGGCCGAGGCCACCGCGAAGACCCACGTGAGCCGGATCCTCACCAAACTGGGCCTGCGCAGCCGGGTCCAGGCCGCGATTCTGGCCCAGCAGCGCGGAATCGGCGAGTAGCCCGAACAGCCCATCCCCAGCCGCATGGTTGTCCCCATGTCCTCTTGTTGACCTGCGCGAATGCCAATGGTTCGGAAATATGCAGATCAACTGACCAACCAACCCTCAATGCGGGTCACTTCACTCGAAGGGGTGAAGGCTGCCGCAACTCGTTGAGGTGGCCCGAACGCGCTGCGTACGGTCATGCCGACCCGCCGGGGGGAGCGATCCGAGGCGGGGGCCACGTCGGCGACCGGGTCACCCGGTCGCTCGACACCGTTTCCGGGCACCGGTCGACCAGCGCGACGCGCATCGTCGACCGGGGCGCGAGGGCACAGTCGAGGGGGAAGTCCAGGGATGGCTACGACGACGCGTGGGCACCGTGCGGAGCGCACCGGCGGCCACGGCGCATCGGGTACGAACCTGGTCGACCGCGTCCGTGCCGCGCTCGACCGTGCCGCGGTCGGTGCCCGGGAATCGGATCACGAGGGGCGCGGGGCACGGCGGGGCGAGGCGGCGGCGGGCGCGTCCGGTGGGTCCGATGCCTCCGGTGCGGCCGGCGCGAACGCCGAGTGGGACGTGCGCTCGGACGACTTCTGGTGCACCGTACGACCGCCCGGGCACGCGGCCCGGGCCCAGGGCTGGAAGATCCACGTCAGCGCGCGGACCGGGGACGCCCCGCACGTACTGGGCCGGGTCTGCGACGTGTTGTTGCCGCGCCGGGTGGCGTTCAAGTTCGCCGGCGACCTGGAGCGGTTGCGGATGCTCAACTCCCGCGAGGCGGACCGGGCCTCGGCGGGCAAGTTCATCACGATCTACCCCGACGACGACGAGCAGTTCATGGAGTTGGTGGACGCCCTCGACGAGGTGACGCGCGAGCTCACCGGACCGGGCATCCTCTCCGACCGGCCGTGCCGACCGGGCAGCGTCGTGCACTACCGCTACGGCGGCTTCGGCCGGCGTGCGGTGCTCGGCAACGACGGCGGCTACCGGGCGGTGCTCACCGACCCCGACGGGCTGGCCGTGGACGACGCCCGGGAAGCCTGGTTCACGCCGCCGGCGTGGGCGCCCGATCCGCTGGTGGCGCGGGCCCGTTCGGCGCGGGCCGGGACGCCCGCCGCGTCCTCGACGCCGGGTGTGCTGATCGCGGGTCGCTTCGCGGTCACCTCGGCGCTGCGGCACTCGGCCAAGGGCGGCGTATTCCTGGGCCGCGACACCACCGACGAGACCGCCGTCGTGGTCAAGCAGGCCCGCGCGCACATCGAGGTGGACCGCTCCGGGCGGGACGCGTGCGCCGCGTTGCGGCACGAGGCGGTGGTGATGCGGCGGCTCGCGCACACCGGCCTGACCCCTCGGCACGTCGCGCTGGTCGAGGAGGCCGAGACGATCTTCCTGGCCCAGGAACGGGTGCCGGGCGAGCCGCTGCGCACCTGGGTCGGCCGGCACGCGCAGGACCCGGACGTGCCGTGGGCCCTGGCCCGACCCCTCGTGCTGGGACTGCTCCGCATGGTGCACACCGTGCACGCCGAGAATCTGGTGATCCGCGACCTGTCGCCGACGAACGTGCTGGTCGCGCCGGACCACTCGGTGCGCCTGGTGGACCTGGAGTTGGCCGCCGAGATCGGCTCCCGGGCCGGCGCGGCGGGCACGCCCGGATATCGGGCGCCGGAGCAGCGTCCGACCGCGGACGGTGGGCATCTCGTGCACCCCGCCGCCGATCTGTACAGCCTGGGCGGGTTGTTCTTCCTGCTGGCCACCGGCGCCGACCCGGCGCTGCCCGAGGATGTCGGCGCGAGCCGCGACACGGTGGAGCGGCTCGGCGTGTGGTTGGCGTCGGCCGCTCGACACGGCGAGACCGCGCGGCGCCTGGCACCGGCGATCCGCGGCCTGTGGGCCGAGGATGCGACGGCGCGGTGGACGGTGGAGCGGGTGGGGGCGTTCGTCGCGGGCGTGGCCGGGGACGAGTGCGGCGTGGTGCGGGCGGATGGCGGGCCGGACGGCTCCGCGGTCGCTGCGGCTGCCGGACCGGGCGTGCTCGGGCGGCAGGACGCGCCGGACGGGCCTCGGCCGCATCCGGACACCGAGGGCGACAAGGTGCCGCCGCATCCGCTGCCGCCCGACGACGACGCGTTGCTCCTGGACGGGCTCGCGCACCTGGTCGCGACCATGACGCCGGGGCGGGTGGATCGGCTGTGGCCGATGACGGCCGGCGCGGCGGCGATGGATCCGTGCAGCGTGCAATACGGGGCGGCCGGGGTGCTGGGGGTGCTGGCCCGGGCCGCGCACACCACGACACTCGAACCTCGGCTGCGCTACGCGCTGCATCGCGCGGTCGAGGACGGCGCCGTGTGGTTGCGCGACCGGGCGGCGGCCGAACCGGTGGTCCTGCCCGGTCTGCACTTCGGCCGGTCCGGGACGGCGTGGGCGCTGTACGACGCGGCGACCCTGTTGGGCGACGACGAACTCGCCGCGTCGGCCGTCGAGACGGCCCTGCGGGTGCCGATCGTGTGGCCCAACCCGGACGTGTGCCACGGCGCGGCCGGCGCCGGTCTGCTCCAGGTGCGGATGTGGCGGGCCACCGGCGACGATCGTTTTCGCCGACGCACGCTCACCTGCGCCGACGCGCTGTTGGGCGCGGCCCGGCAGGCCGGCGACCTGACCCTGTGGCCGGTTCCGAAGGACTTCGATTCCCGGTTGGCCGGCGCCGCGCACCTCGGCTTCGCGCACGGCGTCGCGGGCGTCGGCACGTTTTTGCTGGAGGCGGCGCTGACCACCGGTCGCGAGGACTGCCTCGACGGGGCGCGGGCCGCGGCGCGCACGCTGCTGCGGACCGTGCGCGTCGACGGCGACGCCGCGTGGTGGCCGCAGGGTCCCGGCGATCCGGCGGGCGTGCGGCTGGCCCACTGGTGCAGCGGTTCGGCCGGCGTCGGCACGTTCCTGATCCGGATGTGGCAGGCGGACGGCGATCCGCGGCACCGCGAATCGGCCGAGCGCGCGGGCGTCGCGGTGCACCGCGCCCGCTGGCACTCGGGCACCACCGCGTGCCACGGCCTGGCGGGCAACGGCGAGTTCCTGCTCGATCTGGCCCAGGCGCTGGACGACCCGATCCATCGCGCGCACGCCGTCGACCTCGCCGGGCAACTGCGCGCCCGGACCGCGCTGATCGACGGCCTGCGGGTGCCCGCCGACGAGAGCGCGATCGGCGTCTCCGCCTCGTACGGCACCGGCACGGCGGGGGTCCTCGGCTTCCTGCTGCGGCTCGGCCACGGCGGTGCCCGGCTCTGGTTGGACGGTGAGGACGCGTGAGCACCATGGTGACGACTCGGCCGCTGCGGCGGATCAGTTGGTCGTTCGCGGCCGACGGCGGGCACGCCGCCTGCCTGGCCACCCACGGCGACGGCACGTGGCGGGTCGAGTCCTGGTCGTTGCGACCGGGTCGGGCCAGCGGCGCGTTACCGGTGGGCACCGGTGCGCCCGAGCGGCTGCACAGCCAGTTGCTCGCGCTGCCGGACGGCCGGGTGTTGGTCTGCCGACACCAGCCGGGGCGGCACGAGTTGGCCCTGCTGGAGGCCGACGACGCGGGCAGCGAGCGGCACTTGGCCACGGTCCGGCTGCCGGGTCTGCGGTTGTTGCCCTATCCCGGCCCGGACGCGCTGGCGCTCGCGCTCGGGGCGGACACGACGCCCTCGACCACGGTGTGGCTGGTCCGCGAGGACGGCCGGTTGGACGCCGCGGCGGAGTTGTCGGGCCTGTACAGCGGCGGGGTCTGGCTCGACCCGGACGGGCGGCGGCTCGCCCTGGACGAGGTGCGGGGCGGCCGCGTCAAAACCGTCGCGCTCGACTTCGAAACCGCCACGGTGCGGCCGTTCCTGGAATTGACCGAGGAGAGCAACGATCGTTTGTTGCTCGCCGATCCGGTCGGCGGCCTGCTGGTGATCGCCAGCAACGCGCCGGGCTCCGATCGCCTCGGCTGGATCCGACTGCCCGCCGACCGGGGGCAGTTGCCCGGTCGGGTGCGCCTGCCCGAGCTGGTACACCTGCCGGACGCGCAGGTGCGGCCGATCGCGATCGCGCCGGACGGCCGCCGGGTCGCGCTCCAGTTGGACCGGGGGGCGATATCCCGGTTGGCCATCTGGACCCCCGAGGACGGCACGCTGGTGGAGGTCGCGACCCCGGACGGTTGTCTGGGCGCGGTCGGCCGGTGGACCGATCAGGGGCTGCGCGTCCCGTACTCCGCGCCGGATCGGCCCAGTTGCCTGGCCCGGTTGGATCCGGAGCAGCCCGGGTCATGGCGTCAGGACGGCGAGCCGGGTCCGTTCATCGGCTTCGAGGACGCGACCCGTCCGGTGTGGCGGCCGGCCCATCTGGAGCTTTTGGTCGGGGGCGCCGGGCCGATCGAGTCGGTCGTGTACGGCGGGCCGGACTGGCGCGCCGCGGAGCATGTGCTGCTCGCCCTGCACGGCGGTCCCGCGGCGGCCTGGCGGTTCGAGTTCGACCCGCTCCTGCAACGGCTCGCGGCGGCGGGCATCGCGGTGGTGGCGCCCAATCAACGTGGCAGCACCGGCTACGGCGCGCGTTTCGCCCGCGAGTTGCACGGCGCGTGGGGCGGTCCGGATCTGGCCGACGTGACCGCGATCGGCCGCACCATGGGCGCCGAGCGGGCCGCGTTCAAGCTCGCCCCGCCGGCCCTGTTCGGGGTCAGCTACGGCGCCTATCTCGCACTGTTGGCCGCGTCGTTCGCGCCGAACGTGTGGTCGAGGTGTCTGGCGGTGGCGCCGTTCCTGTCCGGGCCGAGGTTGATCGCCCAGGCGTCGCTGCCGATTCGCGCGCTGATGACCCGGCTCGGTGGCGACACCGAGTACGTCGACGAGCAGGGGCCGCGCGATGTGGTCGCGGTGTGCGAACGCATCGCCGTACCGCTGCTGTTCGTGCACGGCGACCGGGACGACACGATCCCGGTCGGCCAGTCCCGAACCCTGCGGCACACCCTCCTCGGCCGCGGCCGGGTCGAGGGTACCGATTTCCGCTATCTGGAGCTTCCCGGTCTGGGCCACGAGGTCCTGACCGGGGATGGGGCACCCGATCTCCACGCACGCCTGACCGGTTTCCTGCAAACCGGCCGGGTGTGACGACAGGGGGGAACCGCCCCGCAACACCCGTCGCGGGCATCCGCTCGCGACGGCGGCAACGTCCCGAAGGAGATCCACCATGGAGCACATCGAGACCGACCTCGCGGCCCTGCAGCAGCTCCCCGAGACCGAGTCGGTCGAGCTCGGCGGGCACGGCGGCAACGGCTGCCAGTTCACCTGTCTGCTGGTCACCTGCCTGATCTTCACGATCAGCTAGTTCCGGCGCCGCGCGTTCCGGCCGGTCGGCCGGTGGCGCGACACCGGGCCGGCGTCCGTCTCGACGGGCTGCGGTTCGCCGCGGTGCGCGGGTGGACGACCCGGTGAGCACGAACCCGGGACCGGGAGTTCCTGCCGGAATCAGGAGCTCCCGGTCTCGGGCCGACCTCAGCATGGCAATCGCGGACGGTTCGGGGCGGGCGGCACGCCGCCGGTACGTCCCGTGCTTGCGCTTGGTTGCGCTTCGTATCTCTTCGTACTTCGTATCTCTTCGTACGTTCTTCTTCGTCGCGACGGCGCCGTCCGGGTGCCGCCCCGTTCAACGCTCCGCGCACCCGAGGAGTCACGCTGTGGCCGATGTTGCGATAGCCACGCAGGTCGCCCCGACCCGGGGGGATCGCACCGGCACCGGCGTGCGGGCCGCGTTGCGGACCGCGCCCGGGCCGACCCTCACGCTGGCCCTGGCCGTCCCGGCCGGGTCGATCGCCGCGTTGTTGTTGCCTGCGGCCGTGGCCGGCTCGGTGGACGCGGTGGTGCGCGGCGATTCCGCGTCGGGGCCGACCCTGCGGTTGGTGGCCGTGCTCGTGCTGGGGCTGCTCGCCGGTGTGCTGACCGAGATGGCCGGGCCGGGTCTGGCCGCCGAGCTGACCGCGCGGTTGCGCCGGCGACTGGCGGTGCGGATCACCGATCTGGGCATCGGGGCGCGGAATCCTTTTGCCGCCGGCGACGTCGTCTCGCGACTGGTGGGCGCGGCGCCGGACGCGGCCGGATCGGTCCCCGCGCTGCTGGGTACGCTCGGCGCGCTGGTCACCTCGCTCGGCGGGATCGTCGCGTTGGCGCTGATCGATCCGTGGCTGGCCGTCGGCTTCGTCGGCGGGCTTGTGCCGGGTCTGCTGGTGGTGCGGCTGTTCATGGACCGGGCGACCGACCTGTTCACCCGCTATCAGGTGGAGCAGAGCGGCTTGGCCGCCCGGCTGGGCGACGCGCTCGCGGGGGCCCGGACGATCCGGGCCTGCGGTACGCACGATCGCGAGATCGCCCGGGTGCTCGCGCCGCTGCCCGGGTTGTCGGCGGCGGGCCACAGCCTGTGGCGGGCCCAACGCAACGCGGTCGCCCAGGTGTTGCTGCTCGCGCCGATGGTCGAGCTGACCGTCCTGTCGACCGCCGGATGGCTGCTCGCGGACGGCCGGATCCCGCCCGGGCAACTGGTCGCGGCAGCCGGATACGCGGCGCTCGGACTGGGTTTCCTGGAGCAGGTCGAGGCGCTGGTGGCCGTCGCCCACGCCCGGGCCGGGCGGGTCCGGGCGGACGAGTTGCTCGCGGTCGAGCCCGCCGGGTACGGGACGGCGCGCACCCTGCCGCCGGGGCGTGGTGAGTTGACCTTCCGGGGGGTGTGCGTGCGGGTGCCGGAGCCCGGTCGGGACGCGCTCCGGGTGGTACTGGACGGGATCGACCTGACGGTGCCGGCGGGCGCGTGCGTGGCGCTGGTCGGGGCCTCCGGGTCGGGCAAGTCGACGCTGGCGGCACTGGCCGGGCGGTTGCGCGAGCCGGACGAGGGCGAGGTGCTCCTGGACGGCCTGCCGGTGACCCGGTTGGCCCGGGGCGAGTTGCGGCGCGGAGTCGCCTACGCGTTTCCGCGGCCGGTGCTGGTGGGCGCGGACGTGGCGGGGGCGCTTGCGTACGGGCGGACGGGGGCGAGTGCGCAGACGGTGACCCGGGCGGCCGAGATGGCCTTCGCGGACGACTTCGTCCGCCGGCTGCCGGCCGGCTACGCGACCCGTACCGAGGGCCTGGCCCTGTCCGGCGGCGAGGTTCAACGACTGGGCCTGGCACGGGCGTTGGTGCAGGATGCGCGGGTGCTGGTGCTGGACGACGCGACCGGCGGGCTGGACACGGTCACCGAGCACCGCATCCACGAGGCGTTCCGCACCGGCCTCGCGGGTCGCACCCGGTTGGTGGTCGCCCACCGTGCGGTCGCGGCAGCCGACGCGGACCTCGTGGTCTGGCTGGACGCCGGCCGCGTCAGGGCCCTCGGCACCCACGCGGAACTGTGGAGCGACCCGGCCTACCGAGCGGTGTTCACCACGAACGACGCCTCCTCCGGCCAAAGCCGATGAGGGACGGGACGGGATGAGCGAGGCGGCGACCGGCGACGCACCCATGTGGCGGCTCGGGCCCGGGTGGCGGGCCGGGGGCGAAGCGGTGGGGCGCGGGGTGCGGGCGGGTGGGGATGCGGCGGCGGACGGGAATCTGCCGTCGGAGCACGGGGCTCGGGTGGTGAGCGGGGCTTCGGCGCCGGAACGAGGGCTGGGGTCGGCGTCGGGCGGGGACTCGGCGGAGCGACCCGAACGGGCGCGGACGGAAACCGGCCCTGTGCACGAGGCGTCGGCCAAGCGCCCCCGACGGATGCCGGCGACGGCCGAGGAAGGGTCGGCTTGCGAGGACTCGGCGGGGTCGTCGGGGCGGACACCGACCTCGGTCCGGTCCACGCTCGGGCCGCCGGCCGGGCGACCGGGAAGCACCCCCGCGGACGGCGGGGCGCCGGCGGCGGGCGAGGAGCCGGGAGCGGACGAGGCCGCGCGCGAAGCCTTCGCGGCGCGACCCGGACAAGCCCCGACGGCGCGCCACGACAGGGCGGGCGGCACCCCGGGCGAGTCTCCCGCCGGACGACCGGGGCGGACACCGGCGGAACACGGGGCGCCGGCGGCGGGCGAGGCCGCGCGCGAAGCCTCGGCCGGGCCGTCGCGGCGGGGACCGGTGGCCGGTCGAACCGGCGAACGGGCCTGGTTCTCGGCGGTCTCCGTGCACGCGACGCACGCGCCGTTCCCGTGGGTCGGGCCGTCGACCCCGAACGCCGCCACCGACAGGACGCACTCCGGCGACCCGGCCGGGACCGAAAGGGGAAGCCGGATGACCGACGACGGACCACAGGACGCGTTTCGCGCGGACGTGGCACAGGGCGACGGTGCGTCGGGCGCGGATCGAGAGCGCGCGACGACGGGCGCGGGCGACCGCGTGGTCGCCGGCACGGGTGCGGAGGTGAGCGACGGTGCGAGTACGGGCGATGGTGTGGTGTCCGCGGCTCCGGAACGAACCGGGCGGCGTTGGCGGCTCCGGAACGGGTGGGGGCGGAGCGGCCGACGGCGGGCCGTGCGGGCGGGCATGGACCCGGACGTCGGCGAGAACCCCCCGCAAGGAGCCGAGGCCCCGCGCCGGGGCGGGCGACGACGAGTGGTGTGGGCCGGCCCGGGTCGGGAGACGGACGGGAACTCGCCGAGCCCGCTCGAAGACGCGACCGCGGCGGCCGAGGCTCCCGGCAGGCGATCACGACGGCTGGTGGTCTGGACCGGCATCGAGGCGGAAGCGGACCGAGGTTCGCCGCCCGGCGCCGACGAGGAGGGCGGTACGGTCGAGGCCGTCGGGCGAGGGGCGTGGCAGCGGCCGGTGCCGCGGGGCGCCGGCAGCCCCGAGCCGGGCGGGCACTCGTCACCGGGCGCCGAGGACGAAAGCACGGCCGCCGGCCGGGGTCCACGACGGCGCGTGCTCCGGCTCGGCCCGAACCCCGAGCCGAGCCGGGACTCGGCTCCCGCCCATGAAGACGAAGGCGAAGCCTGCGAGGCTCCCGGCGGGAACACCCGGGCACCGACGGCGTGGGCCGGCACGAATCCGGAGCGGGACCGGAACTCGGCGGGTGCCGCGGGACACACGGGTGAGGCAGCCGCCGAGACTTCGGCTCGCGGCACCGCGCCGCGAGCGCCTCGGGGTGACGCCGATCCCGAGCCCGAGCCCGACCGGAACGCTGCGGACGCCGTCGGCCACGCAGGTGACACGGCCGAGGCCCCCGACCGGAGCGCGGGACGACGCACGCTCCGGGCCGACGCCGAGCCGGGCCCGAGTTCATCGCACGGCCACAAAAACGAGAACAACGCGGCGAAGACCCCGAGCCGAGGCATTCGGCGGTCGATGCCCGAGGCCGGCCCGGAGTCCGAGGCGGACCGGGACTCGGCGGACACCCGCCGCAAGGCAGGCCGCGCGGCCGACGAAGCCCCCGACCGGAGCGCGGAGCGACACGTGACACGGGCCGACAC
>NZ_JBEXUX010000012.1:30724-120478 GCF_040629175.1 Embleya sp. NPDC005971
ACACGGCACCCGAGGCCGACCGGGACTCGGCGGACACCCGCCGCAAGACGGGCCGCGCGGCCGACGAAGCCCCCGACCGGAGCGCGGAGCGACACGTGACACGGGCCGACACGGCACCCGAGGCCGACCGGGACTCGGCGGACACCCGCCGCAAGACGGGCCGCGCGGCCGACGAAGCCCCCGACCGGAGCGCGGAGCGACACGTGGCACGGGCCGACACCGAACCCGAGGCGGAGCGCAGTTCGCCGCGCGGCCACGACGGCCGGGACAGCGCGGGGACGGTCCTCGGTCGGGGCGCTCGGCGGCGGGTCACCGAGCCGGGCCCGGAATCCGAGGCGGACCGGGACTCGGCGGAGGCCATCCCGAGCGTGGGTGACGCGGCCCAGGCGCCCGGGCGGAGCGCAGGGCGATTCGTGGCCTGGAGCAACGGCGGCTCGGAGTCCGGCTGGGAGTCGGGTGAAGTCCTCGGCCGGATCATGCGCAGGCGCGTGGTCGGAGCGGATGCGAGGCCGAGGCCGGGTCGGGGCTCGGCGGGCGCCGTCCGGGATGTGGGTGGCGCCGCCGACGTTCCCGGCTCGGGAGTGGTGTGGGTCGGCTTGAGTCCCGGGCCGGATTCGGGCTCGGCGGCCGTCTCGCCGGGGCGGGACGATGCGGCGGCTCCCGGCCCCGGGGCGGACTCGGGCTCCGCGTCCGTCCCCGAGGGTCGGGACTGCGCGGCGGAGGTCCCCGGCTCGGGCCCGGAATCCGGCACGGACGACGCGGCCAAGGCTCCCGGCCGGGCGGCGGGTGGGGATGCCGGCTCGGGCCGGGGGCGCGGCCGCGGGCGTCGGCGGGCGGGGCGGGGCAAACCGGCGGCGCGACAGGTCCCCGGGGCCGCGTCGGCAGCGGTTCCCGGTGACGTGGGTGGCGAGTCGGCGGTGGATGGGGCCCTTCCGCCGTCTTCGGCCGCGGACGATCCGACTCGCGATGGCGAGCCGGTGTCGCCGGTGC
Source organism: Embleya sp. NPDC005971 (assembly GCF_040629175.1). NCBI lineage: Bacteria > Bacillati > Actinomycetota > Actinomycetes > Kitasatosporales > Streptomycetaceae > Embleya > Embleya sp. NPDC005971. The sequence continues at coordinate 31,715 of NZ_JBEXUX010000012.1, forward strand.
CGGTCGATACCGCCGCGAGTGGGGCCGGGTGGGTGCGGGTCGAGGTGGCGGCCTCGGTTGCTGCGCCGACGCGTGCCGGTGCGGCCGCGCGGCATCGGCGACGGGCCGTGCGCGGGGGTGGCCTCGCCAGGGGCGCCCGCGTCGGTGGCGGGCGCTCGGCGGACGCGGGCAAGCCGTCGGCGGCGCCTCGGCGGCGGCACAGTGCCGGGCCGTACGGGGGTGGGCTGCGGGCCGGACAGGCGCTGTTGGTCGGGCTGTTACGGGAGCGGCGGGAGCCGTTGCTGCATGTGCTGGGGTGGTCCGTGGCGGAGGGCGTTCCCGCGCTGCTGTCGGGTGCGTTGCTCGCCGCCGCGCTCGATCGCGGGTTCCTGGCCGGTCGACTCGGCGTCGGGTTCGTGCTGCTGGGCGTACTCGCGCTGGCGATGCTGATCCGCGCCGCCGCGACGTACGCGATGTTCCCGCACCTCGCCGCCGTGGTGGAGCCGATCCGGGACACGCTGGTACGCCGGGTGGTGTCCGAGGCGGTGCTCGACGCGACGTCCGGGCGCCCGGACGCGGGGCGGCACGCGGCGGCGGCGGTGGCCCGGCTGACCGAGCAGGTCGAGAGTTGCCGCAACCTCACCGCCTCGCTGCTGCGCACGCTGCGCCAACTGGGCGTGACGATCGTGGCCGCGCTGCTCGGCCTCGCCGTCCTGGCACCGTTGTTGTTGCCCCTCGTACTGATCCCGCTGGGTCTCGCCGCGTGGTTGTTCGTCCGCCTGTTGCCACCGCTGGCCCGACGCCGGCGTGCGCTGGTGCTGGCCGACGAGGAGATCGCCACCCGCACCGGCCGCACCGTGGCCGGCCTCCGGGACGTGATCGCGTGCGGCGCGCAGGACCGCGTGGTGGCCGAACTCGGTGCCGCCGCGGACGCCCAGGCGCGCGCCGCCAAGCTGCTCGCCCGCGCCTCCTCGGTGCGTCTGCTGGTGGTCGCGCTGGGCGGCCACCTCCCGCTGCTCGCCGTGCTGCTCGCCGCGCCCTGGCTGGTCCGACAGGGCACCTTGAGCACCGGCGAGGTGGCCGGCGCCGCGCTGTATCTGGCCCAGCACCTGGAGCCCGCCGTACGCGCCGCGACCGCGACCGTGGGCGGCTGGTTCCTGGAGTTGCTCGTGGTCGCCGGTCGACTGGCCCGGACGGGCGGCGCGGCTCCCGCGCCGGTGCCCGCCGCCCGCACCGCGGCGGACGCGGCCGACCCCGACGACTTCGTTCCCGGCGCCCCGTTCGCCCTGGTCCTGGACCGGGTCACCTTCGGCTACGGCCCGTACGCCGAGCCGGTCGTGCGTGATCTGTCGATGACCGTCCCACCCGGCTCACACCTGGCCGTGGTGGGCCCGAGCGGCATCGGCAAGTCCACTCTCGCCGCGTTGCTGGCCGGCCTGCTGCCCCCGGATCAGGGCACCGTCTCGCTCGCCGGCCGGCCCGGGGCCGCCATCGGGCGCGGCACCATCGCGGTGGTCCCGCAGGAGGCGTACGTCTTCGCCGGTTCCGTGCACGAGAACCTGAGCTACCTCGACCCGGACGTCACCCGCGCCGCGTTGGACCGCGCGGTGCGCCTGGTCGGCGCGGCCGAACTGGTCGCCCGCCTCGGCGGTTACCACGCGCACCTGGCCGACCCGGGCACGTTGTCCGCCGGTGAGCGCCAACTGATCGCGCTGGCCCGCACGTACCTGTCCCCCGCGCGTCTGGTGATCCTCGACGAGGCCACCTGCCATCTGGATCCGCCCACCGAGGCACTGGCCGAGGCGGCGTTCGCCACCCGCGCCGGCGCCCTGGTGGTGATCGCGCACCGGATCGACTCGGCGCGTCGCGCGGACCGCGTCCTGCTCATGGACGGCAACCGGCCGATCCTGGGCACCCACCACGAACTGCTCGCCGAATCCCCGCTGTACCGCGACCTGGTGGGCGCGTGGGAGCACCGCCCGGGCGACCCGGCCGACTGGTTCGAGCGCAAGCCCGCCCGGGTCGAGGAGGACGCCCCGGACCGGGTCTGAGCCGGCCCGGCCGAGGGCACGCCGGATCGGTTCGACCCGCGCGCCCTCGGCCACCGCGACTCACGCGCCGTCGAGGATCTCCTTGAAGCCGTACGGCTCGTGCGGGCCGAAGAACAACTGCTCGACCACGCCCACCCCGACCCGTCCGGCGCCGGTCAGTTCGGTCACCCGGATCACCTGCTGCTGGTGCTGCCGGTCGAACTGGAGCGGGTCGACCTTGTCCAACTCCCAGCTCTCGTAGCCGACCTTCAGGTCGCCCTGCCACACCGCGTGCCCCCACTCGGAGTGCAGGTAGCCCAGCCCCGCGAGCAGCCCGCGGCTGCCGATCGGCTCGATCCGGTAGGCGAACGGCTCGCCCGCGCCGTCGGTCATGTGGAACTCGCCGCCCTGGATCCGCCGGGTGCCGGGGACCCAGGTGAGCGCGTGGTGATGCGGCGTCAACTTCTCGAACGCGGGCTCGTCCTCGGGCACCGGGACCGCCGCCGGGTCGGGCAGCGCGCCCAGCGGTGTCGCGGCGACCCGCTTGCCGTCCACGTGGTACATGTGCCCGTCCGCCCGCTCGAACGAGGCCCACAGGCTGACCTCGTCGTCCCAGTGGATCGGCGTCCACAACCACAACATCGGGTTGAACGGCTTGGGCGCACCGCCCTCGCGCTCGCCGACCGGCCGCACCCCCCACGAGCGGTCCCGGGTGCCGAGCGTGGTCGCCGGGTCGATCTCCAGGACCCGGCCGCCGGGCAGCGTCACCGTGCCCGACCACACGCCGAGTTGGGTCAGCCGGGTCGAGTCCATGATCACGTGATGCCCGTTGCGGGTGGTGGTGCGCTCCTCCTCGATCGCGGCGGCGCGCGCCGTGAACGTCAGGTCGCAGCCCAGCCCGTGCTCGTTGGGCTCGACGTACACCCGCAGCACCTTGAGCGGCGTGCGCACCTCGATGCCGACCGGGCCGACGGTGAGGTCGAAGCGGTCCAGCGGCGCCCGGCGGGACGCGTGCAGGCTGTGCTGGACGCCGTCCACGCTGATCGTGAAGTGCGCGTCGGCGACGAAGCGGTTCGGGTACAGGCCGTGCGAGAACGCGAAGTAGAACGCGCCGTCGCGGTCGTAGCCGTTGAACCAGTAGCGGTCGTACGCGTTGCGGTCCGAGGTGGCGGGCGTGGCCACCGGCTCGGGGGTCTGGTGGATCGGGAAATCGTCGGCGGAGGTCAGCACGGGGAACCCCTTCTCGATGCGGTACGGGGAGCGCTTGATGACCCCTGCGCGGGCCGCGTCCCGACACGTGTCAACGGTGTGGGCGAAAGGCGGGGCCGGGGGTGATCCGCCACCTCCGGCCCCGCCTTTCGAGAATCAGCGCGGGTCGCGCTTGAGGAAGAGCAGGTCGTCGGCGGTGTAGCCGGCGCCCAACTTCTTGTCCGCGTAGTGCGCGGAGAGCACCTGGTCCAGCTCGTCCGGCGTGAAGGTGGCCTGCTTCGAGTCGAACTTGGCCTGGAGCGTGGGGCGTTCGATCACCGCGACGAAGCCGCCGTGCACCACGAACGCCTGACCGGTGACCTGCTCGGCGGCCGGGCTGGCCAGGTAGGCGACCAGCGGCGCGACGTGCTCGGGCGCCAGCGGGTCCATCTCGCCCTCGGCGACGTTGTTCGCGCTCTCACCGAACACGTGCGTGGTCATGCTGGTGCGCGCCCGCGGGCAGATCACGTTGGCCCGCACGCCGTACTTGACCAGCGCGTTCGCGGTGGACATGGTCAGGCCCACGATCGCCGACTTGGCCGCGGCGTAGTTGGGCTGTCCGGCGGAGCCCGCCAGCCACGCCTCGGACGCGGTGTTGATCACCCGCGCGTACACCGCGCCGCCGGTCGCCTTGGACTTCTCCCGCCAGTACTTCGAGGCGTGGTGGGTGGTGTTGAAGTGGCCCTTGGCGTGTACCGCCAGGACCGAGTCCCACTCCTGCTCCGTCATCGAGAAGATCATCCGGTCACGCAGGATGCCCGCGTTGTTGACCACGATGTCGATCGAGCCGAAGGTGTCGATCGCGAGCCGGATCAGCTTGCCCGCCGCGTCGAAGTCGGAGACGTCACCGCGGTGTGCGGCGGCCTTGCCACCGGCCGCGACAATCTCGGCGACGACGTCGTCCGCCGGGTTGGGGCTGCCTTCGGGGGCGAAGTCGTTGATCACGACGGCCGCGCCCTGCTTCGCGAGTTCGAGTGCTTCGGCGCGGCCGAGGCCGCGGCCGGCGCCGGTGACTACGGCGACCTTGCCATCCAGCGACGTGGTCATGCGGGTGCTCCCGTGGGGTCTCGGTTGATTGCTGCGGTGGCGTGTCGGTCGGCTCGGGATGCGTTGCTCCCACCCGCCCACCCGTTGCGTCGGGTGGGCGGGTCGCGGATGACGACACCGCTTGCTGCGGGTCGGGGGTGCTGCTCGGTCAGAGGGTGACGATGGTGCGGATCGACTCGCCGCTCTTCATCAGGTCGAACGCGTCGTTGATGTTGGCGAGGGTCAGGCGGTGGGTGATCATCGCCTCCAGGTCGAGTCGACCGGCGCGCCACAGCTTGGTGATCCGCTCGTACTCGGTGACGATGTCGCCGCCGCCGTAGATGCTGCCGATGATGCGCTTCTGGTCGAAGAACAGCTCGAACATGTTGAACGAGACGTTGTCGTCCATCGCGCCCGCGCCGACGATGATCACGTCGCCGCCGCGGCGGGTCAGGTCGTACGCGCTGCGGGCGGTGAACGACTTGCCGACCACCTCGAACACGTAGTCGAAGCCCTGGCCGGCGGTCAGGTCGCGCTTGGCGTCCGCGGCCTGGTCCGGGGTGATCGCGTGGGTGGCGCCGAACTTCTTGGCCCACACGTGCTTGGACTCGGCCGGGTCGATGGCCACGATCTCGGCGGCACCGGCCGCGCGCAGACCCTGGATCACCGCGATGCCCACGCCGCCCGCGCCGATCACCGCGCAGGACGCGCCCGGCTCGATCCGCGCGCTGTTGAACACCGCGCCGACGCCGGTGGTGACCCCGCAGCCGATCAGCGCGGCGATCTCGTACGGCACGTCGTCGGCGACCTTGACCGCGCACGGCGCGGCGACCACGACCTCCTCGGCGAAGGTGCCGGTGCCGGTGAAGCCGAACGACGGGGTGCCGCCGAAGGTGAAGTTCTGGGTGCCGGCGTTCATGAACCCGGCCAGGCACAGGTTGGACTGGCCGCCGCGGCAGTAGTTGCAGGTGCCACAGGGCGGCGCCCAGCAGATGATCACCCGGTCGCCGACCGCGACGGTGGTCACGCCGTCGCCGACCTCGACCACCTCGCCCGCGCCCTCGTGGCCGGGTACGAACGGCGCGGGCTGGGGCAGGACGCCGGTCATCGCGGACAGGTCCGAGTGGCACACGCCGGTCGCGTGCAGCTTGACCCGCACGCGTCCCGGGCCCATGCCCACGGCCTCGACGTCATCGCGGACGTCGAGCTTGTCCTGGCCGGTCTCGTGCAGAACCGCAGCGCGCATGGGGGCTCCCTCGTCTTTCCTCGAACCAATACTTGGCCCGGTCAAGAACTATAACTTGTTCTCGTTTTGACTCAAGACCAATGACACAGTCAAGGTATCTGCCGCCGAGGGAAGGCGAAAGGCATCCACCCCCGGACAGGGCAAGCTCACACCTCGGAACGTCGAACGCACGCGCCATCCGGGCGCGGACGGCACGATTGCGGGCGCGACGGCGGACGGGAGCGCGGGTGCGGGCGCGCGGCTGCGGGGCATGCGGGCGGACAGGGCGGCGCCGGGAGCGCTTCACCGCGTGGGCCGGATGCTCGGCGCGGACGAAGGTCATCCGGCGATCGAGGTCACCCCCATGGCAACGGGGCCGCGCCCGCCGAGCGCGCCGGGCGGGGATACAGGCCGGGGAGCCTCGGGGTCGGGTGACCCCGGGGCTCCCCGGCCTGCCTTGCCGCTTCGGCGGCGGCGCGTGTCGTCAGGCGCCGTACTCGACCACCGTGTCGGAGAGCACGATCGCGTCGTCGCGCTCCACGGCGGAGGTGTTGATCAGCAGCTTGCCGTCCTCTTCCCAGACTCGGATCCGCATGGTCTCGCCCGGGAAGAAGATGCCGGCGAACTTGGTGCGGTAGCGCTTGACCCGCGAGACGTCGCCGCCCAGCACGTTGTCCACGACCGCCTTCAGCGTCAGGCCGTACGAGCACAGGCCGTGCAGGATCGGGGTGTCGAAGCCGGCCGCCTTGGCGAAGTCCGGGTCGGCGTGCAGCGGGTTCCAGTCGCCGGACAGGCGGTACAGCAGCGCCTGGTCCGCGCTGGTGGGCACGTCGATGGTGTGGTCGGCCGGCCGCTCGGGCACGTCGATCTTGGTCACCGGGCCGCGCTCGCCGCCGAAGCCGCCCTCGCCGCGCACGAAGATCTCGGCGCGGGAGTCGTACAGCTTGGTCCCGTCCTCGAGTTCGGCCGACGACTCCAGCACGATCACGGCGGCCTTGCCCTTGTCGTACACGTTCGAGACCCGGCTGGTGGCCTTGACACCCTTGGCCTTGGCCGGGAGCGGGTTGTGCACGACGATCTCCTGGCCGCCGTGCAGCACCGCGCGCAGGTTGATGTCGATGCCGGGCAGCGCGGAGAGGCTGCCGCCGACCTTGGTGCCGGCCACCGTCGCGAAGGTCGGCAGGACGTGCAGGTTCTTCTCGTACGTGTAACGCAGTTCGTCCGCGCCGGTGGCCGGGTTGCCCGCGCCCAGGCCCAGGTGGTAGAGGATCACGTCCTTGTTCGACCAGGCGATCTCACCCGTGCGGGGCTCGGCTCCGGTGGCCTTCGCGGCATCGATCGGCATGACGTCTCCTCTACTGTGACTGCGGTTCGGTACTACGACGGCGCCACCTGCGACGGCGGCCCGTCAAAACTAGAACTCGTTCTTTTTACATGCAATGATCGGCCATTCGCCCGGCTGAAGCCAGGGCCACTCCACCTCCGGGAGCCGTCATGACCGCCGCCGCCCCCGACCCCACGGACATCCGCGAGCCCGACGAGGCCCTCGCTCCGCCGCCGATACCGGCCGACGTGTTGCGCGAGTTGCGGCTGACCTGGACCCCCCGACCGGAGCCGGACAGCGCCGGACGCGCGGCGCGGCACCGGCTGGCCGAGGCGACCCGCCGCCTGATCGAGGCGGTGAAGTCGGTCGACCCGGAGGACGCCGAGAGCACGCTGGAAAGCGTAGCTGACGATGTATCAGATTTGGCCGATCGCATCGCCGCACTGGTTCGTGTGGGCGACCGCACACCGAACTCGCGCGATCTGGCCCTGCACGAACGCAGCCCGCTCGCGGGCGCGGCGAACCCGCTCGCGCCGCCGATGCAGATCACCGGCGACGGGCCGCTGGTCCGGGCGCACGCCACCTTCGGCGCCGCCTACGAGGGGCCGTACGGGCGGGTGCACGGCGGCTATGTCGCGGCGGCCTTCGACGAGGTGATGGGCTGCGCGCAATCCGGCTCCGGGGTGCTCGGGATGACCGGGTGGCTGACCGTGCGGATGCGTCGGGCGACGCCGCTGTACACGCGCATCGACTACGAGGCGGGCGTCTCGCGCGTGGAGGGACGCAAGGCGTGGGTCACCGCCCGGTCGTACGCCGAGGGCGAGTTGGTAGCCGAGGCCGAGGCGCTGTTCATCCGCCCGTCGCGGGCCTGACACGGCGTCAGGGACGCACGGTGGGTGCGTCCCTGACGTGGTGTCACTTTTGTGCCGGCGACTACTTGAGCGCGATCCGGTCGAAGAGGATCAGACCGTCCTCGAACAGCGACAGGCCCTCGATCTTGCTGTTCTTGCCCTGGACCGCCGCCGCGAAGGACTTCTCGTAGGAGAAGAACGGAACCTCCTTGACGATCTCCGCCTGCACGCTCTGGTAGGCGGCCTTGCGCACCGCCGGGTCATCGCTGTTGCGGGCGTCGTCGAGCGCCCTGTCCACGACGGGGTTGCTCCACTTGGTGCGGTTCTCCGAGCCCTTGGAGTGGGTGAAGTTGTACAACACCGGCTCCGGCTCGTCGAAGGTGATCACGAACTCCGAGGCCTGGAAGTCGTTGTTGATCAGCACCTTCTGGATGTAGGCCGCGCCCTCCAGGAACTCGGTCTTCATCGTGATGTTCTTCATGCCGTTGATCTGGGTGAGCCAGTACTCGGCCGTCATCCGCGCGCTCGCGCTGCTGTTGGTCGTGTAGGTGAAGCTCAACGGCTTGCCCTCGGCCGCCAGTTCGTCGAGCAGCTTCTGCCCCTCGACGCGGTTGTTGGTCGCGTACACCGCGTCCGGGTTGGCGAACGGCGACGCGGGCTGGAACCAGCTCTTCAGGGTCTGCCCCGGCGAGCCCTGGATGGTCTGGTTGCGGTCCTCCGGGTTCATGATCAACGCGAACGCGCGGCGCGCACGCGGATCGTTGAACGGCGGCTTGGACGTGTCGAACATGGTCATGAAGCCGCCGCTCTTGGGATCGAGCGTGACCGTCATGCCGTCCTTCCTGGCCTGCTCGGTCGACGGGAAGTGCGCCGTCGTCATGAGCTGGGCCTGACCCGAGGACAGCGCGGCCAGGCGCTGCTTCTGGTCCATCACCGGCTTGAAGATCAATTCCTTGAGCGCGGGCTTGCCCTGGCCCCAGTACGAGGCGTTGCGCTCCAGGGTGAGCTGCGAGTCGCGCATCCACGTCTTGAGCTTGAACGGCCCCGCGCCGACCGGCTTTTGCGCGAACAGCTTCGGGTCGGCCCGGATCGCGGTGGGCGATCCGATGAAGGCCAGGTTGTGCGCGACGACCAGGTCGAAGTGGGCGTTCGGCGCGGGCAGCGTGACCTTGACGGTCTGCGCGTCGACCGCGTCGAACTTCATCCCCTTGACGGCGGTGAACTGCACCGACTTGTTCGCCGGGTCGGCGTGCCGCTCCCAGTTGAACTTGACCGCCTCGGCGTCGAGCGCGGTGCCGTCGGAGAACTTGACGTTGGGCTTGAGCTTGATCGTCCAGACCGAGTTGCCCTCGCCGGCGGTCGCGCTCTCGGCGATCTGCGGTTCGGCCTTGCCGGTCTTGGGGTTGATCCAGAAGAGCATGTCGAACACGGCCGCGGCCTGGTTGCCGCCGGTGAGGGAGGACACCGTGGTCATGATCGGGTCGATGCCCTTGGCCTCCTGGGTGATGAGCACCGTCATCGAGCCGGAGGCTCCGCTGCCGGAGTCGTCGTCGCCACCACACGCGGTGGCGCCGAGCGTCAGGCCGACGAGGCCCGCCAGTACGCCGGAGCGGCGCAGCAGGCGGGTTTTGAAGGGTGTGGAGTTCACGGTTCGCACGGGACGCTCCTGCGTTCGGGAAGCACAAGGCACGCCGTCCCGGGAGCGGGGTGGCGTCGATTCCTTGATCCAGACGTGGATATACGGCCACGGTATGGAGAAATCTGACGGTCCGTCAAATAACAATTCGGCACCGTCCGTGACGGTACCGCAGCCCCAATCCCCAAAATCCACCGATCGAAGTGACGCTCCGTCAGGAACCGTCCACCATGGGGGCTGGGGCGCGTCGCAGGGCTACCGGAAGCCGTTCGGGAGACTCACCGCAGCCACGTTGCCCTTACCTGTTCCCGGACACACCGAACGGACCGCCGTCGACACAAGGACCTTGTGAAGGTCCGACCATGGCCGACTGAACGTCCCGACGGTCGATCGAGGTCCACTCCGATGGTGTCGGTCAGCGGCCGGCGCGCTCTACAAGACGAGCCCACGCAGCCGCGTTGACGGTGATCACCGGTGAATCGGCGACTTTGCTGTCCTTCACTCCGACAGCGGCTCCCAGGGACGCCACCTCGACGCAGTCTTCTCCTCCGCTGTGACTGCTGATCTTCCATCGCCCGCGAGCATCCATGCCGTCTCCAATTCCGCGAGCCTCTGCGCAACACGTTGCATCGACTCATCCGCAGTAAGCGCTGCTGCTTGGAGTCGATCGTAGGCGAGCGAGTACGCAGCGAGACAGGCCGGCCGAGAAGACCACGAAGCCCCGGTAAGGGCCTCGACATACACCACGCGCCGATCCCCGAAGTCGAAGATCGTGAACGGCCCGGCCATACCCGGATGACCGCCGGCGGACAACGGCAGTACCTGAAGTTGAACATGAGGCAGCGCGGACACCGTGATGAGCAGATGCGCGAGTTGCTTTCGCAGGATCGCTTGGCTGCCCACGGGACGATGCAGGACAGGCTCGTCAATTATGTACAACAGCGCGCGTGATCCCTCGGGACGCGCTTGCAAGTCGCCCAGTCGTTCGGTGCGCCTTTGCGCTCGCTGAATCACCTCGTCCTCGGGCAGTGCGGGCAAATAAGCGCGAATCGCCGCTACCGCATATTCATAGACCTGAAGAGGACCAGGAATCAGGCTGGATGCGTATGCCCGCGTCACGATCGCCCGTTGCTCCACCCGGACGAGGCGATCGACGCGGGCACCGGAACCTTCACTCGGGTCGGTCCGCCACCATCCGGACTGCTCGCCCTCGTGCAGGCCCTCGACCATGTCGATCACCTGTGCACTGGCAACCTCGTCCTCGAACCGGCGCGAGCCGACCGGTGGCGAGAAGCCCAGCATGGTCAGCGGCAATCCGAACAGCGACTCCAGAACCGTTTGATATTCGCTCGACGGCCACGGCGGCTCGGCACTCTCCCAGCGCCGCACCTGCCGCACGCTGACGGCGATGCGAAATCCGCATTCGGCGGCTCGCTGCTCGAACGCGTCTGCGAGCCGCTGTTGCGAGTGCCACCCACGCTGGTGCCGCGCGGCGACGAATACCGGATTGCCCGGCTGGATCGAACGTTTCACAACGCCCCCAAGGTGGTCACCAAACACACGGTAACAACCTTGATCGGCCGATTTAGTCGGTTCACGATATTTCACAGACGGCAGACGGTGACAATGCGCCGGCACGGCTCACCCAGAGCCGTTCCTCCCCTGCGTCGCCGCCCCGACCCATCCGCCCAGCCCCCTCATGGTCCGGACCCGGCTCCCTCGGCACGGCCAAGTTGCGGTCGTGCAGGGCCCGCGAAGCCCGGCGCCGCGCGACCTTGGCCGATCCGGTTCGTCCAGGCTGCGGCTTTGTCGCCCCCGCTGCGGACAGGCCGGCGGGCTCTCCGTTGGGCGTGAGCGTCGGTGCACGCGGCCGAGAGGTCGCGATCGCTCGCCGGTGATCAGGGTCCGTCGTCGTGGACGCCGCCGAGCTCGACCGACGCTTTCGTACCTGCCGTGGCTGGATCCCGCCGGAGGTGGCGACGCTGCTCGTCGAGCACGGCCATCTCGGCGAAGTGCGCCGGCGTGCGGGCGACTGGGGCTGGTATTGCGCGCGGGAGTTCGCGAACGTCCTGATCGGGCAGGGCCGGCGCGATGCCGGCCTGGAGGTCCTTGCGCCGTTCGTCCGCAGTGGCTGGTGGGAGGCGGTCGGGACCGCTGCCGGGCTCCTGGACGCATGGGGGCGTGCGGACGAGGCGATCGCTCTCGTGCGCCCACTCGTGGACGCACGGGACGGCCACGCACTGCGCCGACTGGCCGGACTACTGGCGCGGCGGGGCGTCGACGAGGTGATCGCGTTGTTGGGGCCGCGCGCCGAGGACCGGAACATCGCCGAGGCACTGGTCGAGTCGACCGCAGGGTGTGGTCGGGAGCAGGAGGTGGCGGCCCTCCTGCCCACCGTTGCCGCCGATACGTGGTCCACCCGGGGGTGGGACGTCGTGGGTTCGGTGGCCCGGGTGCTGGAGCGACGCGGGCGGGTCGAGGAGGCGATGGCGCTACTGCGGGCCTACGTCCATCACGAGGGCGCCGTCTACCACGACGTGCTGGAGGGCCTCGCCGACATGCTGGTCCGCCACGATCGATGGGACGAGTTGCGGGAGTTGCCGGAGTGCGACGACACGTGGGTTGCCTGGCGGATGGCCGACGCGCTGGAGGAACAGGGGCGGGTGGCCGAGGCCGACGAGGCGCTGCGGCCTTTCGTGGCACGAGGTGGGCAGTTCGAAGTGGCCGCAAGATCGGCCGAGTTGTCGACGCGGCTGGATCGGATCGAGGAGGCGATCGAGGTACTGCGCGTATTGCCGACCTCGGGAGCCGAACTCGCTTGGGTCGTAAGCGTGTTGTTGACGCGGTTGGTCGACCTGGGGCGGGTGGAGGAGGCGTTCGCGTTCCTCGACGACGTGGCCCGGCGGGCATGCGGTCGGGACGGTGCGCTGTTCCTCGAACGCGTCAAGCTGCTTGCCTACTGCGGCCGGAAAGACGAGGCGATCGCCATTCTGAGTGCGCATCCCAAGGTCGGCGACTGGTACCTGGCGAACCCCCTGGGCACGCTCCTGGCCGACGCGGGACGCGTGGACGAGGCCATCGCGGTGCTGACCACTGTCGACGCGCTCAGGAGGGACGTCACCACGTTGGCTTCCCTGCTGATCGGCCGGGGACGTGTCGCCGAAGCCATCACCACCGCGCTCTCCCGTGCCGAGGCCATTGCCGCCCTGCCCCCGTGGACCGGCACCGTGGCCGTCTGACCGGAACCCGCGCCCGGCCACGAGCCCGCCTCACGTCGAGGAACCACGGCGCGCCTTGGGACGCCCACGACCGAGGATCGGCCACACGCCATCCGACGAGAGCGTGGGCAACCGCCCCGAGCGCGGCCCCAGCGCGGCGGACGAGCAGCCTCGACGACGGCGTGGCCTTGGCCCGTCCCGGCGGCCCGTGGCGCGCCCTTGCCGGTCGTGGGTCGGCGGTTCGCGGGTCGGTCAGGGGCGCAGGGCCTTGAGGGTCAGGGCGACGAGGCTGTCGGCGTAGTCCTGGGTGAGGGGGCCGGAGCGGAGTAGCCAGCGTTGGTAGAGGGGGGCGTAGAGGAGTTCGAGGGCCAGGTCGAGGTCGAGGTCGGGGGCGATCTGGCCGGCTCGTTGGGCGCTGCGGAGGCGTTCCTTTTTGGCTTCGTCGACGGGGGCGGCCATTTTCTCGTGGTAGAGCCTGGCCAGTTTGGGGTCGTTGATGATCTCGGCGTTCAGGGCGCGGATCGGGCCTTCGAACGCGGGGTCGGCGAACTCGGCGACGGTCTCGCGCATCAGATGCCGCAGGTCCGTCTCGACGTCGCCCGTGTCGGGCAGCACGATGCCCTCCCCCGGGTCGCTCAGCGCGAGGAACGCCTCGAAGACGACCTCGCCCTTGGAGCCCCACCACCGGTAGATGGTCTGCTTGCCGACTCCCGCGCGCGCCGCGATGGCCTCGATCGAGAGCTTCGCGAAGCCGACCTCGGAGACCAACTCGCGGGCGGCGGCCAGGATCGCGCGGCGGGACTGCTCGCTGCGGCGGGACGGGTTCGGCTTCGCGGCGGTGCCGGCATCGGTGTTGTCGGTGGTCATGGGCACAGCATAGCCGATCTGCGAGACGAACCGTCTCGTCTTGACTTGGAGTCGCGGACGGTGCATGCTGAATCTCGAAGCGAGACGAACCGTCTCGTCTCACTTGGCATTGATCCCGCATAACGCACGTCATCGCATCTCCGAGGAGTTGTCGCTCTTGTTCCGCACCCCGGCCTCCGCCGCACCGCTCACCACCTCCACCTCTGCATCCGCATCCGCATCCGCATCCGCATCCGACACGTTCTCCGTCGTCGACGTGCGCACCACCACCGGGACCGGTCTGCGAATCACCGTTGAGGCTGCCGCCGCCCGGGGCCTCGCCGCACCCGCAACACCCGCCGGGCCGCGCCCTCGGCGCGAAGGGCGGATCGCCGGGTCGCGGATCGCCGCCCCGCGACCCGTGCGGACCGACCGCCGCACGGCGACCTCGTCCGGCTGTCGACCGAGGTGAGCGAGATCCCGACGACTTCGCGAACCGTCTCGCCGACACCATCCGAACGCAGTGCCCGTTCCGACCCCGCAAAAGCACAGGAGCCCACCCTCATGACCACCGCCGCCCTCACCACAACCACCACCGACCCCACCGACCGCGAACCCCGCGTCTGGTTCGTCACCGGTGCGTCCCGGGGTCTCGGGCGCGCCTTCGCCGAGGCCGCGCTCGCGGCGGGCGATCGGGTCGTCGGCGCGGCTCGCGATGTCGGGCCGCTCGCCGACCTCACCGCCGAGTACGACGGCCGCTTCGTGGCCCTCTCCCTCGATGTCACCGATCGCGACGCGGTGTTCCGCACCGTGGCCCGCGCCGTCGCGGCCTTCGGTCGGCTCGACATCGTGGTCAACAACGCGGGCGTCAGCCTGATCGGGATGATCGAGGAGGTGACCGAGGAGCAGGCCCGGGCGCACTTCGACGTCAATTTCTTCGGCGCGCTGTGGGTGAGCCAGGCCGTGATCCCCCACCTGCGCGAGCAGGGTTCGGGGCACATCCTCCAGATCGGTTCGATGGGCTCCGCCGTCGGCTTCGCGTCCACGGGTCTGTACAGCGCGGCCAAGGCCGCCCTCGACAGCGTGACCGGCGCCCTGGCCATGGAGGCGGCGGGCTTCGGGGTGCACGTGACCCTGGTCCAGCCCGGTGGCTACGAGACGGCGCTGTTCACCCACGGCCTGACCATGACCACCGAGAAGGAGGCGTACGCACCGCTGCGCACCGAACTGGCGCAGATCTGGGGCGAATCGAAGGACGCCGACCCGGCCAAGGCGGCGGCGGTCCTGCTGCGCGTCGTCGATCTGCCCGAACCACCACGCCGGATCATCCTCGGCGGCGCGGCCTTCGACATGGTCGCCGAGCTCGACCGGGCCCGCCGGGAGGAGTACACCCGATGGGAGGCGTTGAGCCGCGAGGGCGACTGAGCCCCGGAGCACGCCTCGGGGGCGCGCCCGGGCGTGGTGAATCCACTCATTCCGGATTGGCTCCTGACGGCAGGCCAATTCGCCAGTACGGTCGGCGGCATGGGTTCAGAACGACGCGGATTGCTCCTGGGCACGGCGGCCTACGCCATGTGGGGCCTCTTCCCGCTCTACTGGCCGCACGTCAAGCCGGCCGGCGCCGTGGAGATCCTCGCCCACCGGATGACCTGGTCGCTGCTGTGCATGGTCGTCCTGCTCGCCGCACTGCGGCAGTGGTCGTGGATCCGCGAGATCGTCCGCACGCCGGCCAAGCTGGTCACGGTCACGCTGGCGGCCGTGATGATCTCGATCAACTGGGGCGCCTACATCTACGGCGTGAACCACGACCAGGTCGTGGAGACCTCGTTGGGCTACTTCATCACGCCGTTGGTGCTGATCGGCATCGGTGTCGTGGTGCTCGGCGAGCGGTTGCGGGCGATCCAGTGGACCGCCGTGGGGATGGGCGTCACGGCGGTGGTGGTGCTGATCGTCGCCTACGGCCGGGTGCCGTGGATCGCGCTGACCCTGGCCTGCTCGTTCGCGACGTACGGCTACATCAAGAAGCGGATGAACCTGCCCGCGACCCACTCGATGACGATCGAGACGGCCGTGATGTTCCTGCCCGCGCTGGGCTACCTGACCTGGTTGGCCTGGACCGGGGAGGGCACGTTCGGGCACGAGGGCACGCCCCAGGCGCTGATGTTGATGACGGCGGGCCTGATCACCGTGATCCCCATGTTGTGCTTCGCGGTGGCGGCGAACACGGTGCCGCTGAGCACGATCGGCATGCTGCAATACCTGGCCCCGATCATCCAGTTCGGGATCGGAGTCGCGGTCTATCACGAGCCGATGCCCGCCGCGCGGTGGGCGGGCTTCGCCCTGGTGTGGACGGCGCTCGCCGTGCTCACCTACGACGCGATCCGCCAGTCCCGGCGCAATCGGGTCGCCACGATCCCGACCGCGCGGGTGCCCGAGGCCGCAGGCGCCGCCGAACCGGCCCCGAAGACTGCGGCCCCGATCACGGTCGTGCCCGAGCCCGAGCGGGAGGTGGCCTCGTGAGCGTCGAGCAATTGCGCCTGGCGGTCTACCGAGGCTTCGCCGAGACCGGACGGGCGCCGTCCGACCCGGAGTTGGCAATGACCTTGGGGGTCTCCGAGGCGACCGTGCGGGCGGGGCTGTGGGCCCTGCACGAGCAGCGACACATCGTGCTGCGCGACGGCGCGATCGTGATGGCACACCCGTTCAGCGCGGTGCCGCTGGGCTTCTCGGTGATGGGTCCGCGCACGCTGTGGTGGGGCGGCTGCGCGTGGGACTCCTTCGCGGTGCCGCACCTGGTGGGCGAGGAAGTCCTGGTCGCGACCCGCTGCCCCGGCTGCGAGCGGGCCCTCGCCTGGACCGTGGGCACCGAACAACCGCCCAAGGGCGACGAGGTGGCGCACTTCCTGGTGCCGATCACCACGCTGTGGGACGACGTGGTGCACGCGTGCGGCAATCAACGACTGTTCTGCGACGAGGGCTGTGTGGACGACTGGCTCGCCCACACGGGCCAGACACGCGGCTACGTCCTGGACCTCACCAGGCTGTGGCGGCTGGCCGAGCACTGGTACGAGGGACGCCTGCACCGGGGCTACGAACGCCGCGACCCGTCCTCGGCCGCGACCTACTTCGCCTCGGTGGGCCTGGAAGGCCGCTTCTGGGGCCTGTGAGCGCACCCGGACGACGCCGCACCGCGCGACCCGGCTCCTTGCCGCCATCGTCCGACGTCGCATCCAGGACTCGATCATCACATACCGGCTCGCGCCCGGGCGTCGAATCATCCTACCGACCGTGTTTGCCAAGACCCGGATAGTCGAAACAGCTCAAGTGGAGCGCTCCCGGCGCGCCCTGCACGAATGCGAGACGACGCACAGTGCGGCAACGCACATCTACAGCAGGTAGGCCGGCGCTCAGGAGGACTGATCATGGAAGCCCGTCACGCGATCCGAGGTGGCCACGCCCGTTGGGAACGCGACGCCGAGCGCGATCCAGCCCAACAGGCGGCATATGACGCGGCCGGCGCCGCCTTCGCTCTCGGCCAGGCCGTCTACGACCGACGCACCGAACTGGGCCTCTCCCAGACGGCGTTGGCAGAACGCGCCGGGATGCACCAGGCGGCGATCTCCCGGGTGGAAGGCGGCGGCACCATGCCGACTCCCCCCGTGCTGCACCGTTTGGCCCGCGCTCTACAGGCGGACCTCAATGTCGTTTTCGGTGTGGACGACTCCACCACCGCCGTCTTCGTCCCTCACGGCGACCTTCGAAGCGCCTGAGGCGTCTCGGGTCGTCGACCGCCTGCGGTATCCCAGGACGGCACAGGACGCTCCGACCGACCCCGGCCCGCCCTTACCCCTCCCGATCCAGCAGCGCCAGCACATGCGCCCGCCCCCGGTCGGCGAAGGCCGTCTCCAGGGTCTTGCGGTCCGCCTCGGTGAAGGGTCGGTACGGGCCGTCCCTGCCCTCGCGCCACCACAGTTCGTCGGATCCGGTGTACCAGGCCTGGCGGACCAGGACCCGGGTCAGGATCTTGTTCGTGCTGGTCTGCGGAAGCGTCGCGGCGATCCGGACGTAGCGCGGGTGCCAGGCCCCGGACAGGTCCGACTGCGCCGTCAACCACTGCGCGAACCGCGCCGGTTCGAAGCTCGCGCCCTCGCGCAGCACCAGGGCCGCCATCGCCTGGTCGCCCGCCGCCTCGTCGGCCACGCCGTACACCGCGGCCACCGCGACGTCCGGATGCCGGGACAGGATCCGGGTGACCGGCGCCGCGCCGAAGTTCTCCCCGGCGACACGCAGCCATTCCCCGCTGCGGCCGGCGAAGAAGACCAGGCCGTCCTCGGTCCGGTAGGCCAGGTCGCCGCTCCAGTACCAGCCCTCGCGCATGCGCTGGGCGGTCGCCGCCGGGTTGTTGTAGTAGCCCTCGAAGGAACCCGCACCGCCGATGTTGACGAGTTCGCCGACCGCGGCCTCCAGGTTGGTCATCCGGCCCTCGGCGTCGAAGGCCGCCGGCGGGCACTCCTCGCGGGTGTCCTGGTTCAGGATCCGGATCTCGCCGTTGGGCCGCCCCAGCGCACCCGGCGGCATGCCCGGGACCGGCTGGAACGACAGGCCGCCCTCGGTCGAGCCGAACCCGTCACGCACCGTGCAGCCGAACCGCCGGGCGAATCGCTCGACGTCCTGCGGCCCGCCCTCGTTGCCGAACACTCGCGCCAGCGAGTTGTCCGCGTCGTCCGGACGCTCGGGCGTGGCCAGGATGTACGACAGCGGCTTGCCCACGTAGTTGGCGTAGGTGACCCCGAAGCGCCGCACGTCGGGCAGGAAGCCGGACGCGGAAAAGCGTCGACGCAGCACCAGTTCGGCCCCGGAGGCGACCGCCGGCGCCCAGCACGTGACGATCGCGTTGGAGTGGAACAGCGGCATCGCGCAGTACGCGACGTCCGCGCCGGTGAGCCGTTCCAGGTCCACCACGCTCGCCCCCTGCACGGCGATCTTGCCCTGCGAGCAGATCACCGCCTTGGGGTGTCCGGTGGTCCCGGAGGTGAGGATCAACATGAAGGTGTCGTCGGCGCTCGGCTGCTCGGCCGGCGGCTCGGCTCCCGCGTACGGCTCCAGCGCCGCCGCCCAGGACGCGTCGTCCACGCACAGCAGCCGGTCCGCCGGGAAGTCCGGCGCCGCAGTGCGGAGCTGCGCCAGGTGCGCGGCGTCGGTGATCACGAGCGAGCAGTCCGTGTGGTCGATGTCGCGGGCGAGTTCGGCGCCGACCCGGGTCGGATTGAGCCCGACGATCACCGCGCCGGACAGCGCCGCGGCGCCCAGCAGCAGCGGAAACTCCGGCACGTTCTCCAGCATCACCCCGATGTGCCACGGCCGACCCTCGACCCGCAGCGCGCGCAGCAGGGCCGCCCGCCGGGCCGACTCGGCGACCACCTCGGCCCACGACCAGACCCGGTCCTCGTGGCGGAGCCCGGGGCTCGCATCCGCGGCCCGCTCACGCAGTAGTACGTCCAGGGTGGTGCTCCAACGTCCGGACACGGCACGACTCCTGACGGACAGACACACGTACATGGCACGATCAAGCTTTCGCTTCGCAACCTAACCCGGGTGCGCGTGGATCGGAAGACGACCAAGATCGAAATCGGGGCGTAGGTGGTCTCGCTTGCCCACACGTGACGCGTCGGACAGATTGAAGCCGTACGCATCGGGGGAGGCAGGCATGGACATGAGTATGGATTCGGGCATACCAGGCAGAATTCGCAGCGCGCTTTTTCTTGACTTTGACAATATTTACAGCGGGCTGCGTGAGACGGATCGGGCTTCGGCGGAGATTTTCGCCCGTAAGCCCTCCCAGTGGTTGGAGTGGTTGGAGAACGAGGCGATCGAGCGTGGCCTGCGCCGATCCCTGCTTGTGCGCAACTGTTATCTCAACCCGGTCATGCACGACCGTTACCGGGCCTTCTTCACGCGGTCGGCCTTTCGCGTGATCGACTGCCCGCCGTTGACGGGGCGGGGCAAGAACAGCGCCGACATCCACATGGTGATGGATGTCCTGGATACGCTCCAGCACTCGACCCGTTTCGACGAGGTCATCATCATGAGCGCGGACGCGGATTTCACGCCCGTGCTGCTGCGACTGCGCAGCCACGATCGGCGCACCATGGTGATCGCCAGCGGCCCGGCCGCCCAGGCGTACGTCGCGGCGGGCGACGTGGTGATCAGCGACCAGGAGTTCATCGAACGGGCGCTGCGCGACGAGATCGACGTCGCGCCGGCCGACGAGGGCGTGCGCGAGCAGGTGATGGCACACGTGCGCGCGCAACTCGGCGGATCCGAGGAGCCGATCGTGCTCGCGACGCTGGCCCACTCGGTGCTCCAGCAGGTCGGCCGCGAACAGGTCACCCGCACCCGCTGGGGCGGGGCGGCCACCTTCTCGTCCCTGCTCGAACTGATGCTGGAGCAGGGCAGCGACGAGAAGCTGCTGATCAGCCGGGTGCCACCGGGTTACATCTACGACCGCACCCGACATCAGGCGCCCTCGGCCCGCCCCAACGGCCAGGGCCGGATGGACCACGTGCGCGAGCCGGTCCGCGACCTGATCGACCGGGTGGCCACGGTCACCGGGGCACCCCGGCTCTCCCCGGAGGAGTACCACGTGCTCTTCGAGGAACTGCACGCCGAGGTCAGCGAGAACGGCTTCCAGGGCAACCAGACCTCGGGCGCGGTCCGCGACCGATGCGCCGAACGCATGCAGACGATCGCCCGCAAGGCGATCGCGTTCGTGACCACCGGGCTGGTCTACTCCGGCTACTGGTCCTCCACCGCGCACCCGGTCGCCTCCGCCGACGACCTGGCCGACGCCTTCCTGCGCAACGTCGAAACCCTGTGCGCCAACGCCCGCCTCTACCTCAACGACACCGAACGCGCCCTTCTCACCGAGTGGCTGCACGGCACCCCCGCCGCCCCGACCCTGATCGCCCCCGACCTGACCACCGTCCCGGGCGTCAACGGCACCTGACCCCACCGACGGGTGCGGTCCCGCACCGCACCCGTCAGGACGTCGGAGTCGGCGGAACCGACGTCGAAACGGACGTCGGAGTCGACGACGGCACCGACGCCCCCGCCGCGGTGAAGCACGGCGACGTGACTTCGATCACGATCGCGTCGGACACCGGCCGATCCGGCGTAACGAGCGCCGAGAAGAGCCGAAGCCCATAGCCACTCTTGCGGTCACTCGCGTTCAGCACCGCAGCCGGTCCCGGTCCGCCCGCCCCGTCGAACCAGATGTCGATCCCGCGCGCCCGCATCCCGGCCCGCACCCGCTCGTAGGCGTCCGGGTGCGACGGGCCCGCCAGCGGCACCCGGAACACACTCTCGACCCCGGATCCGCCCGCGGCCCAGTCGTCGTAGCACTGCACCGGATCCGACCACACTTTCGTGGACACGGCCTCGAAGGGTCCGTTACCGATCCACCCCGTGATGTCCGACGCATATCCCGAAACGTTCCGCCGCATCTCCTCGACGTTGTGCACCGGCGCCGGCTCGGTCGACCGCTTCGGCATGTCGAACGCACTGCCCAGCCCACATCCCGCGCCGGAAACCATCAGCGCCGCTGCCAGGACCACCGCACGAACTCGCTTCGGGAACACGGGGTTTCACTTTCGTCGGGGCCTCGGGAACAGCTCCACCCTGGCTCTCGACGCCGCCCCGTCGCGTGAGCCCGCGTACTCAATCCCGTACCCGAGGCCCCCGGAACGACCCGACCGGGGCCGCCTCGGGAGCACCGTCCGCCGCCGTGACCGAGACGAACACGGCCACGGACGGCGGACCGGCAAGCCCTAGAACTGCCCGCGGCGGTACAGCCCCACGACCGCGGCGCCGCCGAGGCCGATGTTGTGCGTCAGACCGACCTTGGCGTCGGCGACCTGGCGACCCTCGGCGAGGCCGCGCAGTTGCCAGCTCACCTCGGCGGCCTGGGCCAGGCCGGTGGCGCCGAGCGGGTGGCCCTTGGAGATCAGCCCGCCGGACGGGTTGACCACCCAGCGACCGCCGTAGGTGGTGGCGCCGTCGGCGACCAGCTTGCCGCCCTCGCCCTCGCCGCACATGCCCAGCGCCTCGTAGGTGAGGATCTCGTTGATCGAGAAGCAGTCGTGCAGCTCGATCACGTCGACGTCCTCGATGCCCAGCCCGGACTGCTCGAAGACCTGTCGACCGGCCGCCGCCGACATCGGCTTGCCGACCACGTCGATGCACGACTTCGAGGCGAAGCTCTCCTCGGTGTCGGTGGTCATCGACTGCGCGACGATCTCGATCGCCTGGTCCTGCAGGCCGTGTTCGCGCACGAAGCGCTCGCTGACCACGAGCGCCGCGGCGGCGCCGTCCGAGGTGGGCGAGCACTGGAGCCGGGTGAGCGGCGCGTGGATCTCCTTGGCGCCGAGCACCTCTTCGAGCGAGTACTCGACCTGGAACTGGGCGTACGGGTTGTTCACCGAGTGCCGGTGGTTCTTGACGCCCACGTGCGCGATCTGCTCGGCGGTGGTGCCGTAGCGGGCCATGTGCTCGCGGGCCGCGTTGCCGAAGATCTGCGCGGTCGGCGGCGCGGTCATCGAGAACCCGTGCGCGTCGCCCATGATCTTGTAGTGCGCGGCGACCGGCGACGTGGAGAAGTCGCCCTCGCCGCCCCCACCGAGCGAGCCGCGCTTCATCTTCTCGAAGCCGATCGCGAGCACACAGTCGTTCAGCCCACCGGCGACGAACTGACGAGCCATCATCAGCGCGGACGAGCCGGTCGCACAGTTGTTGTTGACGTTGTAGACCGGCACCCCGGTCAGACCCAGCTCGTACACCGCACGCTGCCCGGCGGTGGACGCCTGGAAGCAGTAGCCGACCGGCGCCTGCTCGACCAGGTCGTAGCCGACGCCCGCGTCCGCCAGGGCCTTGTCGCCGGCCTCCTTGACCATGTCCCAGTACTGCCAGTCGCGGCTCTCCGGCTTCTCGAACTTGGTCATGCCGACGCCGACGATGAATGCCTTTTGTGCCATGTCGCGAACTCCCACTGAACGAATGCGGAACGAGAACGAGCGAAACGAGGACGAGAGGAACGAGAACGAAAACGGACTACTTCTCGGTGGGCTGCGGGTCCCTCGGCAGCCCCAGGATGCGTTCGCCGACCACATTGAGCTGGACCTGCGTGGTGCCGCCGGCGATGGTCAGGCAGCGGCTCATCAGGAACCCGAACGCGGCCTTTTGCCCCGCCCCCTCGTCCACCGCGCCCAGCGGGCCCAGCAGTTCGAGGGACAGCTCGGACTCGCGCTGCTGGTGCGGCGTGCCGACCAGCTTGCGCACCGAGGCACCGGCGCCCGGCTCCAGACCCGACAACCGGGCCAGCGTGGTGCGCAGTTCGATCAGCGCGAGCGAGGACGCCTCGGCCACCAGCGCGCCCAACCGCTCCCGGAAGCCGCCGTCCACGAACTCGCCCGCCGGCCCGTTCACCGAGGCGACCAGATTCGCGATGCCCGCGCCGAACGAGCTGCCCGCGCCCATGTGCACCCGCTCGTTGCCGAGCGTGTTGCGGGCCACCTGCCAGCCCTCGTCGACCTTGCCGACCACCATGTCGTCCGGCACGAAGAGGTCTTCGAGGAAGATCTCGTTGAACATCGCCAGGCCGCTGATCTCCTTGAGCGGCCGGATGTCCAGACCCGCCGCGGCCATGTCCACGATGAAGTAGGTCAGGCCCTCGTGCTTGGGCTTGTCCGGCGAGGTGCGTGCGAGCAGGATGCCCCACTGCGACTCGCGGGCCCGCGAGGTCCACACCTTCTGGCCGTTGATCAGCCAGCCGCCCTCGGTCCGGGTCGCCCGGGTGCTGATCGCGGCCAGGTCCGAGCCCGCGCCCGGCTCGGAGAAGAGCTGACACCACTGGATCTCGCCGCGCAGCGTCGGCGGCGCGAACCGCTCCTGCTGGGCCGGGGTGCCGTAGGCGATCAGCGACGGGATCACCCAGTTGCCCATGGTGATGTCCGGCAGCCGCACGCCGAGCGCCTTCATCTCCTGCTGGATCACCAGTTGCTCGACCGGCCCGGCGCCGATGCCGTACGGCTTGGGCAGGTACGGCGCGGCATAGCCCAGCGGGGCCAACCGGGCACGCTGCTCGGCGCCGGACTCGCCGGCCACCTCGGTCAGGATCGCCCGCGCGGTGTCGCGCAGGTTCTCCGCCTCCGCGGGCAGGTCCAGGACCAGCTCGCGGCGCGCCCCGGCGCTCGCCAGCTCGGTCACCCGCAGCCGCCAGAACGCGGCGGGCCCGGCGTACTGCCGCAGGGTCAGGCCCCGGCGCAGGTAGATGTGCGCGTCGTGTTCCCAGGTGAAGCCGATCCCGCCGAGGATCTGCACGCAGTCCTTGGTGGTGGTGAAGGCCGCCTCGATCGCGTACGTCGCCGCGATCGCCGCGGTCAGCGACCGGGTAGGCGCGTCCGAGCCCGCGTCGATCGCGCGCGCCGCGTCCCAGGTGACCGCTCGCGACTGCTCGACCCGCACCAGCATGTCCGCGCACAGGTGCTTGATCGCCTGGAACTGCCCGATCGGGCGGCCGAACTGCTCGCGCACCTTGGCGTATTCGGTCGCCGTGGTGAGCGCCCACTCGGCCACCCCGCAGGCCTCGGCGGACAGCAGTACGGCCGCCAGGTCGCGGGCCAGGTCCTCGTCCACACCGCCGAGCACCCGCCCGGGGGCGACCACGGTGTCCACGGTGACCTCGGCGCTGCGCCGGGTCGGGTCCACGCTCTTGAGCGCCCGGATGCTCACGGCCGCGGCGTCCACGACCACGTGGACCGACGTGCCGTCGGCCCGGCGCGCGGCCAGCACCAGCACGTCGGCGAGCGCACCGCCCAGGATCGGCGTGGCCACCCCGCTCACCCGCAGGCCGCCCGCCTCCTCGGCGGCCAGCACGGTGCCCGGGTTCGGGGCGACCGCGCCGATCAGGGTGCCGTCCACCAGGCCCGGCAGCAGTTCCTTGGCCGCGTCGCCGCCGTCCGCCTGGATCAGCGCCGAGGCCAGCACGGTGGGCAGGAACGGGCCGGGCAGCATGCCCTGGCCGGCCTGCTCCAGCGCGACGGCGGTCTCCACCAGGCCGTAGCCCGCGCCGCCGAACTCCTCCGCGACGTGCATGCCGAGCAGGCCCTGTTCGGCCAGGCCGGCCCAGTGACCGGGCCGTTCCTCGGCCTCCGCCTCCAGCACCCGGCGCACCTCTCCGATGGGTGCAACACGTTGCACCCATCCGCGTACCGATTCCGCCAGGGAGCGATGCTCCTCCGTGATGCCGATGGCCATATCGCGCCTTCCATGACTTCCGTGACTCGGTCCAGTACTTGCGATAGTAGAACCCGTTTCAATTAATCGGGAGACCGAAGTCGGGTCGAGGGCCTCGAATGTGGCCCCCGACACGGTGCCGCGACCCGGGCTGCGGCAGCATGGCCGCCCCGGGGTCGCACCGACCCGGAGCGCCGCGCACGGCCTCGATCAAGGAGAACCCCAGGATGAGCACCATCGACCCCGCCGTGCGGGCCGCGTTCGAGGCCGCCACCGGATTCATGCCCGCGAACGAGGGCGACGCGCTGTACGCGGCGGCGGCCGAGGCCGCCAAGGTCGGCCCGCTGGTCGAACTGGGCAGCTACTGCGGACGCTCGACGATCCTGCTCGCCGCGGTCGCCCGCGACGCCGGCACCGTGGTGGTCACCCTCGACCACCACCGCGGCTCCGAGGAGCAGCAGCCGGGCTGGGAGTACCACGACCCGACCCTGGTCGACCCCGAGGTCGGCGTGATGGACACGCTGCCGCGCTTTCGGCGCACGCTGTACAAGAGCGGCCTGGAGC
Organism: Embleya sp. NPDC005971; assembly: GCF_040629175.1. Classification (NCBI taxonomy): domain Bacteria; kingdom Bacillati; phylum Actinomycetota; class Actinomycetes; order Kitasatosporales; family Streptomycetaceae; genus Embleya; species Embleya sp. NPDC005971. The sequence goes on from NZ_JBEXUX010000012.1 coordinate 56,951, forward strand.
CGTACGTGGTGGCCCTGGTCGGCCACAGCCGGGTGGTCGCGCCGCTGTGGAACACCCCGGTGGGCCTGGTGTTCATCGACGGCGGGCACACCGACGAGCACGCGCAGGGCGACTACGAGGGCTGGGCGCCGCACGTGGCGGTCGGCGGACTGCTGCTGATCCACGACGTGTTCCCGGATCCGGCCGACGGTGGCCAGGCGCCGTACCGGGTCTACCTGCGCGCGCTGGCCTGCGGCGCCTTCGAGGAACTGCCCGGCGACGGGTCGCTGCGGGTGTTGCGGCGCATCGCGCCCGGCATCTGAGCGGTACGACGACCGAACGCCCGCGCGGCACGACGGCCGGCGGCACGACGGCCGAGCGCCGAGCGGCCACGTCGCCATGTCGACCATGTGACGGCACATCCGGTCAAGATCGATTCGAGCCTGATTCGATTCCCGAAAGCAATCGGATCCGGTCCCGCGCGGGTCCGGTTTGCTGGGACAATGCCGATCCGGGGAAGGACGCGGGGGGATCTTGATGTCCGATCGACACCAGCACGACGACCGGCCCGGTGAACCTGCGGCGGACGGCGAACAGTTCGAGACCGTCTGGGACCGGTCCGCCAACGGCGGCGTGGGCGGCTGGGTGCGCCGCCGGGTCACCGCGGCCCCGACCGCGGTGAATCCGGACGTGCCGCCACGCCCGTACCACCAGCCGACCGCACACCTGCCGGCCGCCGGCCCGCCCCGACCGGGAGGGCAGCCCGGTCCGCCTGCTCCGCCGCAGGACCAGGACACGGTGGACAATCCGGCCGCCCGCGGCCTGCCCGCCGGCCCACCGCCGCCCGCGTGGCCGGTTCCCGCCCCGCCGGCCGCGCCCCGGCCGACCGAACCGCCCGGCGAGCCGGCGCCCGCCGACTGGTTCCAGCACGAGCGCGGCCCCTCGCCGCTGCCCCCGGGCGGCACCTTCGCCGACGCGGCGCACACGCCCGTGCACGGCTACGGCATGCCCCCGGCGCGCGACGTGCCTCCCGCGCCGGACTGGTATCGCGGCGCCACCCCGCCGCCGCCCGGCCCGCTGTCCCCGGCCCCGCCCGGCCCCTCGTTCGAACGCACGCTGCTGTTCATCGTGGTCGCCGTGGTGTTCGTCGCCGCGCTGGGCACGCTGTTCGCACTGCGACCGTGGGAGGACGACAAGAAGACGCCGGCCGCGCACGGCGCGACGAGCCCCGGGCAGTCCGCGCCCGGCTCGCCGATCCCCTCCGACGGCGGCTCGGGCGGGCAGCAGGGGCTGCCTCCGGCCACGCCCCCGTCGCAGAACCCGGTGATGACCACGCAGCCGCCGACCAGCGCGCCACCGGACGCCCGCACGCAGGCCGCCGCGCTGGACTCGCTGCTCTCCCGCAGCGGTTCGTCCCGGCAGTCGGTGATCGACGCGGTGAACAACGTCGGTTCCTGCTCGGCGCTGGCCGCCTCCCGCACCGCCCTGCTCGACGCCGCCACCCAACGCGACCAACTGGTCGCCCAGTTGGACACGATGCGCTTCGACGGGGTGCCCCAACTGCAAGCCGCCGCGCCGACGTTGCGCACCGCGTGGACCGCCTCGGCCCGCGCCGACCGGGCCTTCGCCGCATGGGCGCAGTCGGCCGCCGACTCGGGCTGTCCGGGCACCCGTTCGTTGTACGACGACGGGGCCACGATCAGCGCCGAGGCGTCCGGCGCCAAGAAGTCCTTCGTCGACACCTGGAACTCCGTCGCGCCGCAGTACGGCCTCACGTCCAGGAGTGAACTTGACCTCTGACCGCCGCGACGACCGCGGCCGTCCCGACGACCCGCACGCCGCGCACTCCCGCGCCGCGGACGGCTTCTTCGGCCACTCCGCCTCGCACGAGGCCCGGCTGGAGGCCGCGCACGACCGGTTGCGCCGGCGCCGGCGGGTCACCCTGACCGTACTGGCGCTCGCGCTCGCCGCCACCGGCATCACCACGATCGCGGTGGCCTGGCCGGACGGCTCCGACGCCCGGCACGCGAGCGCCGACCGGCCGACGGCGAGCGGCAGCACGACCTCCGCCGTGCCGGGCTCCGGGCCCGATCCCGCGGCGGCCGGCGGTGCACCGGTCCCGGCGCTGACCACCCCGGCGGGTGGGCAACAACCGTCCGCCGCACCGACGACCGCCGCCCCCGCCACCTCGGCCGGCCCACCCGCACCGCGCGCCGGAACCGCCGGACTGCCGCTCTCCGGGCGGGTCGTGATGATCGACCCGGGCCACAACCCGGGCAACGGTGCGCATTCCCGCGAGATCAACAAGCAGGTGTACGCGGGCGGGTTGACCAAGGAGTGCGACACCACCGGCACCGAGACCGACAAGGGCTACACCGAGGCCGAGTTCACCCTCGACGTGGCGCACCGGGCCAAACGCCTCCTGGAGGCCCAGGGCGCCACGGTGCTCTACACCTGGGAGACCGAGGCGTGGGGCCCGTGCGTGAACGAGCGGGCCGCGCGCGGCAACGCGGCCGCGGCGGACGCGATCGTGTCCATCCACGCGGACGGCGGACCGGCGGGCGGACGCGGCTTCCACGTCATCCTGCCCGCCACGGTCAAGGACAAGAACGTCGACACCACCCCGATCCTGGCCTCCTCACGCGCGCTGGGCACCAACCTGGCCGCCGCCTTCCGGGCGGCGACCGGCACCGGCCCCGCGACCTACCTGGGCACCCAGGACGGTCTGGTCACCCGCACCGACCTCGGCGGGTTGAACCTGTCCACCCGACCCAAGGTGTTCATCGAATGCGGCAACATGCGCAACGCCACGGACGCCGCGCAGTTCACCGACGCGAACTGGCGCGAACGCGCCGCGTCCGGGATCGCGACTGGCATCACGGCCTATCTGCTGAAGGGGACGTGAGCCCCGAGTCGGCTGTCCCCTAGGGTCTTTCCGACCGTCCTCGTCGCCCCCGCGCCGCTGACGGTCCCCGGTTCGCGGCGCCCACGCGCGCCATGTACCACCGGACGGTTCCGGGTCGGGCAACGACCGCCGTGAACCGCACGATCGGGCCCGGCGCGAGCCGTCCACGCACCGCATGTCGTCCGGCGCGCCCCGCGCCGCCGACACACGTCCCCTCCGTACCTGTTAAGGAGAAACGTTGAACCGGAAAGGGATCACGAGGGGCGATGCGATCGTCATTCTCGCGATCGTCCTGATCTTCATCTTCTCGTTCTTCAAATACTACGAAATCAGCGAATCCCTGAGCAGCGAAGACAGCGACGGTCCGTTCAGCGGGCGCAGCCGGAGTCAGGGCTGGAACGCCTGGACCGTCAACTTCTATCCGCTGATGCCCGCCGTGGTGCTGGTCCCGCTGCTGGCCGCACTGCTCCTGGTGATCGGCCGCTTCGTGGCCCAGCCGGACCGGCAGGTGCTCGGCCTGGCCCCGCGCCAGTGGGCGATCGCGTTCGGCGTGACCGGCGCGATCAGCGGCTTCTTCGCCCCGTTCGGGGCGGGCGGCGTGATCGGCGACATCGTCAAGGGTTCGGACACGGTCGATGCCGGACCCACCGTCTTCGCCTGGTTGATGATGGTGGCCGGGCTCATCGCGGCGCTCTTCCTGCTCATCGGGGATCGCATCCCCAGCCTGGCCGCGCCGCTGTTCAGCCCGGTCCCGCAGCAGCCGTGGGGCTACCCGCCGAACGGCACGGGCGGCTACCCGGCCCCGGTCGACCCGAACACCGGCTACCCGCTGCCGAACGCCACCGGCGCCTACCCGGCGCCCGCCTACCCGGCACCGGGCACCGGCACGGGCGCGGGCGCGGGCGCGCCGATGGCGGGCGTGCCGGCGCACATGCCCCCGCCGGACGTCACCGGCGCCGCCGGCACCGGGACCGGCGTCGCGCCGGTCCCCGGACAGCCGGCTCCGGCCGCGACCGGGTCGAGCGCACCGGAGTTCGCCCAGTTCTGGTTCGCCGTCCCGGAGGCCCGGACGCTGGCGCCCGCCGAGGGGCTGTCCAAGGAACCGGTGGCCACACTGCAGACCGGCCAGTGGTACCTCGCGGTCGCCCCGCACCCGGGCGGCGTCCTGGTCGAGGTGGATGGTGTTCGAGGGGTCCTGAGCAACGTCTCCGGCATCCAGCGCGGAGAATGACGGTACGTCAACCGCCGGTGCCGGCGCGGGCGACCGCGCCGGCACCGGCGACGGTCCGGCCGCCGCACGGCAATTCCGAGCAGTACGAAAGCCCTGTCAGGGAGGAGCACGATGCCACGCAAGGGCGTCACCCGAGGTGATCTGATCGTCGCCGTGGCGGCGATCGGAGTTCTGGTCTTCTCGTTTCTCCCCTGGTACACGGTGACCGCCAAGGGCAAACAGATCGTCGGGGGAACCACCGACTACTCGGCCTGGATCGGCGACTTCACGCCGCTGGCGCCCGCGGTCGTGCTGCTGTCCTCGATCTCGCTGGTGCTGCTGCTGATCGGCCGCTACACCTTCCGGCCCGGATCGCCGCAGCCGACCGAGATCCAGTTCTGTGGGCTGGCTCTTCGGCAATGGGGCGTCGCGCTGGGCGTCGCGTCGGCGTGGAGCGCGGTGTGGGCCGTGTTCGGCGCGGACGGCGGCTACGAGAAGTTGGCGCGCTACGCCCAGGAGGTCGCCCGCGCCGGCGACCCGCAGGCGAGCGTGGACGCCGGACACGGCTGGGGTGCGTGGGGGTTGGCGGGCTTCGCCGTACTCCAGGCCCTGTTGCTGTTGACCGTGGATCGCATCGGCGGGCTGAACGTCCCGCTGGTGCGCCCGCGCGAGAACAACTGGCAGGGCTACCCCGGCGGCGGCTTCCCCGGCGCTCCCGGCGGGTATCCGCCCGGCCCGCCCGGCACCGGTGGCTTCCCGATCCCGCCGCCCGTCGCGCCGCCGGTCTACGGGCCGTCGGGCAACACTCCCCCGCCGCAGACACCGCCGATACAGCCGATGCAGCCGCCCGCGGTCCAGCCGCCGGTACTGCTGTTCAAGCAGGACGACTCCCCGGAGCCCGCCGCCCTCGAACGCGAGCCTGAATCCGGCGACCCGGGCACGTTCGAGCAGTACTGGCTGGCCGTTCCCGAACCGAGGCCGCTGCACCCGCTGGACCACGCCGGTGACGCGCCGGCCACCCTGCATCCGGGCGTCTGGTATCTCGCGGTGGGTGTTCGAGACGGCGGCGTCGTCATCGATCTCGACGGCCTACAGGGCCTGTTGACCGATCTGACGGGTGTTCAGCGCGGCGAGTAGACATCTTCGAGAAAATGCCCCCATACGGCGCGTCGTGTGGGGCCGGGACACAGATCGTTCCCTCGTCTGGCACAGTGTCCCCGGACCAATGCACCGAGGACGCGCGGGGGCGACGTCGGTGGCACGACATGGGTCGCCCCCGTACGCTGTCGGCGCCCATCCCCCTCGGGAGGAGTATTAGTGGACGTCAGAAAGCTTTCGCGTGGCGACGCGGTCATCGGGGTCGCCGCCGTGCTCATCTTCATCTTCTCGTTCCTGAACTACGTCAAGTCGACGCGTTCGTCCGATGGTGTCAACGCGTGGTCGTCGCACCTCGCGCCGACCCTCTTCGCCGTGGTCCTCACGCCGATCATCGCGGCCGTCCTGTTCATCCTCGGTGGCCTGCTCCCGCAGCTCCAGGACAAGCAGATCCTCGGTCTGACCGCACGTCAGTGGGCGTTGCCGCTCACGATCCTGGCGCCGATCTCCGCGCTGTGGTCGATCGCGCAGGCGGACAGTGACCTCGGCATCGAGATGGGGATCGGTGGCATCTTCCTCATCCTGCTGGTCATCGTCCTCGTCGCGACGATGATCGCCACCACCGTGGCGCCCGCCCTCCAGGCGCCGCTGCTCGGCGCGGCCGGCCCCGCGGCGGCCCCGCAGGGTCAGTACGGCGGCCCGCAGGGTCAGCAGCAGCAGTACGGCGGCGCGCCCTTCGGCGGCCCGCAGGGTCCCCAGGGCCCCCAGGGTCCGCAGTCGTACGGCGGCGCCCCGCAGCAGGGCGGCTTCGGCGGCCCGGCGCCGCAGGGTCCGCAGGCCGGCTTCGGCGGCCCCGGCCCGCAGGGTCCGCAGGGCCCCGGCGGCATGCAGCAGCCCGCCCCCGGCGGCCAGGCACCCTTCCAGCCCTTCTGGTTCTCGGTGCCGGACTCGCGTCCGATGCTGGACGAGCACACCAACCAGGAGAAGGGCGTCCTGAACACGGGCGTCTGGTACCTGGCGGTGGCCGAGCACCCCAACGGCCTGCTGGTCGAGGTCGACAACGTGCGCGGCGTGCTCCAGAACACGATCGGCATCCAGCGCTCGTGACACCGGTGCTCCCGAGGAACCGGTAGTACCGAGACACCGCGACTCGGCAATACGACAGGGCGTCGTCCACATCGGACGGCGCCCTGTCGCATGCCCGGAGCGGGCGCCCGAGGGGAGGCGGCCTCCCAGGAAAGTAAAACGTGTTCTAGTCTGCGGAGGCGATTCGCCGTGCTACTCCGTGGAGGTAACGCCATGAGGCTGGGTCTGACGTTCGGATACTGGGGCCGAGGCCCGTCCGCAGGCTTCGTCGAGTCGGCCCAAAAGGCCGAGCAACTCGGGTTCGACGCGGTGTGGACCGCCGAGTCCTGGGGCTCGGACGCCTTCACGCCGCTGACCTGGATCGCCGCCCACACCTCACGCATCAAGCTGGGCACGGCGGTGACCCAGATGACCGCACGCACGCCCACCGCGACCGCGATGCACGCGCTGACTCTGGACCACCTCTCCGGCGGCCGGGTGATCCTGGGCCTGGGGCTCTCCGGCCCGCAGGTGGTCGAGGGCTGGTACGGACGGCCGTTCCCGAAGAGCCCGCTGACCTTCACCCGCGAATACGTGGACGTGATCCGCCAGGTGTTGCGCCGGGAGGGACCGGTGGTCGCCGAAGGCCGCTACGCCCGCCACCCCTACACCGGCGAGGACGGCAGCGGACTGGGCAAGTCGCTCAAGTCGATCACCCACCCGCTGCGGGCCGATCTGCCGATCTTCCTCGGCGCCGAGGGGCCGAAGAACGTGCACCTGACCACGCAGATCGCGGACGGCTGGTTGCCCCTGCACTGGGCGCCGACCCGCCCCGAGGTGTACGCGGACGCCCTGCGCGACAAGCCGGCCGGCTTCCGGATCGCGCCGATGGTGCAGGTGGCCCTCGGCGACGACGTCGAACAGGCGATGTACCCGATCAAGGCGGCGATGGGCTTCTACGTCGGCGGCATGGGCGCAAAAAACAAGAACTTCCACGCCGACCTGATGCGGCGGTTCGGCTACGCCGACGAGGCGGACCGGATCCAGGAGTTGTTCATGGCCGGCAAGCGGGACGAGGCGATCGCCGCCGTCCCGAGCGCCTTCGTCGACGAGATCGCGCTGGTCGGCCCGGCGGCCCGAATCCGCGAGCGCTTCACCACCTGGGCCGCCGACCCGCACGTCACCGACATGATCGTCACCACCCGCAACCTGGAGGCCCTCGAACTCCTGGCCGAACTCGCCACCTGAGCACCGGGAGCGGCCGGGCCGCCGATCCACCCGCCGGCCCCGCCGCTCCACCGCCCACCCCGGTCAGGGGCCCGGACAGGGCCTAGGGCAACGGCGCCATGCACAGTTCCTGATTGCGCGACGGCAACGGGTAGTAGACCGGCGAACGACCCGGGCAACTGGTCGCGTTCGTGGCGGCCAGCGGGTGCACCTCGTCGATCCGCAGGCGGCCCTGGCGATCCGGCGGGAGGGGGCCCTGGCACGCGACCAGCGAGGCCAGGAAGGCCCATTGCCGGCCGTCGCGCGTCTCCGCGGGCACACACTCGCCCGGGTGGAAGACCCGCTCCAGGCACAGCGCGACCACGCCGGGGGTAGTCGGCCAGCGACTGCGCCCGTCGGTGCTCATACAGTCCGTCGTGCCGGCGCCGGCCGAGGTACGCGCCAACACCCGCTGCCGCGCCGCCGGGTCCTCGCAGGGCAAGGTGCGAAACGCGGCGGGTCGCCATCCCGGCGTGCCGTCGCTCGCGAAGTCCACACACGCGCCCACCGGGGCGCTCGCCACGAACGCGGCGATCGGATCGGTCGGCGCGCCGGAGGAACGAGCATCGGCCGCACCCGCCTTGCCCCGATCCCGGTCCTCGCGTCCACGCTCGTAGGCGACACCGCCGAACAGGCCGCCCACCAGGGCGATCACCACGAGCACGGCGACCAGCCACCAGCCGGCCCCGCCACCCTCGTGCGGCTCGGGCGGGGCGGGCAGGTCGTAGGTGTCCGGCCGATCGTCGCTGTCGTCGATGCGCGGCACCATCGCCTCGACGATCCGGGCCAGTTGCATCGTCTCGGCGACCGCCGGCTCGTCGGCCGAGGCCCCGGCCGGCTCCGCCGCAGCAGGCTTCGTCGACGCTCCCGCGTCCGCCGGTTTCGCCTCGACCGGCTTGACCGGCTTGACCGGGCCGACCTTGTCACCGACCGAACCCCCGTGCGCGGAACCGCCCTTCGCCTGGGCGTCGAGTCGATCGGCGAGCGGCACGGTCGGCGGGTCACCGACCAGGCGCCCGCGCCGGTGGTACGCGTCGATCAGCTCCAACGCGGACCCCGGCAACCACGAGGCGGCGCCGTACGCCCCCCGACGATCCGCCGAATCCGGTGAATCCGCCGAATCCGCCGAACCCGGTGAATCCAGCGCCACCTCGTCGAGCAGCGCACGCGGGGTCGGCCGATCCGCCGGGTCCCGGGCCAGACAGGAGCGGATCAGCGCGATCAACTCTTCCGGCACATCGGCCAGTTCCGGCTCGCCGGTGGCCACACTGCGTCGGATCGCCGCCTCGCCGGTACCGGAGTGCGGGGGCCGCCCGGTCGCCGCGAAGCAGAGCAGCGCGCCGAGCGCGTAGACATCGGACGCCGGCCCCGGGTCCTCGCCTCGGGCCTGCTCCGGCGCGAGGTAGCCGGGCGCGGCGAGCGGACTGCCCGCGCCCTCGATCCCGAATCCGGTCACCCTCGGCCCGTCCGAGGCCACCACGATCTGCGCCGGTCGCAGATCTCCGTGCGTCAGCGACGCCTGATGAATCGTCACCAGCCCCTCGGCGATCCCGGCGGCGAGCCACCGCACCGCGTCCGGCGGCAGCGGTCCGCACGAGATCACCAGGTCGCCGAGCGACGGCGCGGGCACGTACACCGAGGCCACCCACGGATTGCGGGTCGCGCCACCGGCCGAGATCACCTCGATCACGCCGGGCCCGCGCACCTTCTGTGCCCGCTTGATGCCCTGCTGCTCGCCGTACAACATCCGCACGGCCATCGGCCGCCCGGCAGCGGTTCGCGCCAGATACACCCACCCGGGGCTGCCGGCGCCCAGCAATCCCACCACCGTGTAGGGACCTATTCGATCCCCCGGCTCCAACCCAGCCGCCATACCCACCCTCGTCACGCGAGTCGCCCAGCCCCCCACGCGAACCCTATTGCCGCCACGACCTGCCCCAACAACCGAGCGCACCGCCCCCACTCGTCACCCAAGCAAGAACAGCCCACCCGAAGCCGGCAACCCAGCCCGCCCCCACTCAAGGACAAGCCCGCAAACCACCCCACACACCCCCAAGCCAAGCAAAACCAGCCCGCCCGACACCTGAGGACAAGCCCGAAACCCGCCCCATCACGCCCAAGCCAAACAACCCCAGCCCGTCCGGCGCCTGAGGACAAGCCTGCAACCCGCGCCATCACACCCGAGCCAAGCAAAACCAGCCCGTCCGGCGCCTGAGGACAAGCCTGCAACCCGCGCCATCACACCCGAGCCAAGCAAAACCAGCCCGTCCGGCGCCTGAGGACAAGCCCGAAACCCGCGCCATCACACCCGAGCCAAACAACCCCAGCCCGTCCGGCGCCTGAGGACCCCCGGCTCAGACCCCGTCCACACACAGCTCCGACCCACACCGCACCTGAGCCGGATCCAGCCCCACCGGCAGGAAATCCCCCTCGAACGCCGAAGCCGCCCCGCCGAACACCGCCGTCGTGGCCGGCTCCCCACCCAACACGGCGGTAGCCAAAATCATCGCGCCCGCCGTCCACGCGGTCCGCTCCACCGGCCAGATCGCATCGTCCTCGAACACGTACCCGGTCCAGTACAGCCCGTCCTCGTGCCGCAGCCGCTGGATCCACGAGACGATCTCCACCGCCCGGTCGCTCTCCCCCAACGCCCAGAGCGCGATGGCCAGTTCGCAGCTCTCCGCGCCGGTGACCCAGGGCCGGTCGGAGACACACCGCACGCCCAGCTCCGGCACCACGAAGGTGTCCCAGCCGGCCTTGATCCGTTCGTCCGCCGCCGGCCCCCGCAGCGCGGTGCCCAGGATCGGGTAGTACCAGTCCATCGAGTATCGGTTCTTGTCCAGGAACCGCTCGGGATGCGATACCACCGCATGGCCCAACCGCCCCGCGGCCAACTCCCAGTCCGGCTGCGGCTCGCCGAGGTGCTCGGCGATCGCCAGCGCACACCGCAGCGCCTGGTACATGCTCGCCGACCCGGTGAGCAACGCGTCCGGCACCGGCACGCCGTGTTCGTCGCGCTTCCAGCGGATCTCCCCGCCGGGCGCCTGGAGATCGAGGATGAAGCCCATCGCCGCGCGCAGCTTCGGCCACATCCGAACCAGGAACTCCTCGCTCCCGGTGAGCAGATGGTGGTGCCACAGGCCAACCGCCAGGTAGGCCGTGAAGTTGGCCTCCTTGTTGCGATCGGTCACCACGCCGTCCACGTACGCGGCGTACCACGAGCCGTCCCGCTCCTGCCGACTCGCCAGCCAGCGATACGCCCGCTCGGCCTCGTCGTGCCGGCCGGCCACGTCGAGCGCCATCGCGGCCTCGGTGTGGTCCCACGGGTCCAGGTGTCCGCCGACGAACCACGGGATCGACCCGTCCGGTCGCTGTACGGCGGCGATCCCGTCGATCGTCACGGCCACCTGGTCGAGCGTCAACACGCCTTCCAGGGCCAGCAGTTCGAGCGCGGGCTCGGAGCCGCGACGGCGGCCCGCGACGCTCACGCGCTCGCCCCGGCGAGGTCGCCGTCCGCGCCGGCCTCGGTCTCGCCGTGCGGCCGGGGCTTGGTCGCGTAGACCACCAGGCTCTTGCCGATCAGCGGGTCCAACGCCTTCTCCGCGAGGCGGGTGGCCAGCGGGCGCTTCATGATGTCCCACACCAGGAGCTTGTGCCAGGCCCGGACCGGGAGCGCCTTGTCGTTGTCCACGCCCACCGCGCACTTGATCCACCAGTACGGCGAGTGCAGGGCGTGCGTGTGGTGGGTCCCGTACGGCCGGAGCCCGGACTCGCGGATCCGGGCCGCGAATTCGTCGCCCTTGTAGATCCGGATGTGCCCGCCCTCGACCTCGTGGTAGGCGTCCGACAGCGCCCAACAGATCTTCTCCGGCCCGTAGCGCGGCACGGTCATCGCGGCCAGGCCGCCCGGCTTGAGCACCCGGAACAGCTCGTTCAACACGCCCTTGTCGTCCGGGATGTGCTCCAGCACCTCGGAGATGATCACCCGGTCGAAGCTGTCGTCCGGGAACGGCAGCGCCAGCGCGTCCCCGACGAGCGCCTCGGCTCGCGCACCCTCGGGAACCTCACCGGCGGCCAGCATCGAGGCGAACATCGCGTCCACCTCGGCGATGTCCTTCGCGTTCTGATCGAGCGCGACCACGTCGGCGCCGCGCCGGTACGCCTCGAAGGCATGCCGGCCGCCACCACAACCCATGTCCAGGACCCGATCCCCCGGGGCCAGGGGAAAGCGGGAGAAATCCACGGTGAGCAAGTCGGCGACTCCGTCTCGTATTGCGCGAACCGGTTGCGGGGGCGGCCGGCGGGGATGGGCTGTGGTCAGCGGTTTGCGGATCCGACGCCGTGCGACGCGGGCGGCGGCAGCCGGCGGCCGAACGGCGAGCGGCCGAGCAGTACATCGCTCGCCCGTTCGGTGAGCCCGCGTCTACCGGGGCCGGCCGTGGTCGGCGCGGTGGGACCGGCCGCGAGTGCGGCCCGGTAGCTCTCCACGGTACGCACTGCCGTGTTGCGCCAGGTGAACCGCTCCAGCACCCGGGCCCGGCCCGCCTCGGCCAGTCGGGCGCGCAGTTCGGGGTCCTCCAGCAACCGGGTGAGCGCGGCGCGCAGGGCCTCCGGGTCGCCCGGCGGCACCGCGAGGCAGGTCTCCCCGTCCGGGCCGGCGACCTCGGGGATCGCGCCGCCGGTGCTGGCCACGAGCGCGGTCCCGCAGGCCATCGCCTCGGCGGCGGGCAGCGAGAAGCCCTCGTAGAGCGAGGGCACGCAGGCGACCTCGGCGCTGCGGATCAGGTCGACCAGTTCGTCGTCGGTGAGTCCGGACACGAACCGGATCGCCGAGGTCAGGCCCAGCCGGTCGATCGCACGCAGCACCGGCCCGTCCCCCTTGGGACGGCCGACCACCACGAGTTCGACGTGGTCGTGGTCGGCGCGCAGCTTGGCGAGCGCCTCGACCAGGTGGATCAGGCCCTTGAGGGGGACGTCCGCGCTCGCGGTGGTGACGATCCGGCCGGGCACCTTGGCCACCGCGGGGTCCGGCGCGAACCGATCGGTGTCGGCGCCCACCGGGACCACGGTGACCCGGCTCGGCGAGACGCCGAGGTGGTCGACGATCTCCGCCTTGGAGGAGCCGGACACGGTGAGCACGTCGCTCAGCCGCGCGGACACCCGCTTTTGCATGGTGGTGAACCCGTACCAGCGGTGCAGCGTGGCCTTGCGCCGCAGCGTGGTGGCCTCGCCGATCTCCAGCGCGCGGTCCACCGTGATCGGGTGGTGGATCGTGGTCACCAGCGGGAACCCGAGTCGGGGCAGCGCGAGTTGGCCGTAGCCCAGCGTCTGGTTGTCGTGCACGATGTCGAACTCGCCGCGCCGGGCCGCCAGGTGCCGCCACGCGCGCAGCGAGAAGGTGAGCGGCTCGGGGAAGCCTGCGGTCAGCATGCCGCCGACCTCCAGGACGTCGATCCAGTCGCGGTATTCCTTCAACCCGGGCAGCCGGAACGGATCCGGGTCGCGATACAGGTCCAGGCTGGGCAGTGTGGTGAGCTTCACGCCCTCGTCCACGACCGCGTACGGCGGGCCGGAGATCACCTCGACCTCGTGGCCGAGCCGGGTGAGTTCGCGGGACAGGTGGCGGACGTAGACTCCCTGTCCGCCGCAGTACGGATCGCCGCGATACGCCAACAGGGCGATTCGCAGGGGTCGCTCCGGGGAGGTCCGCGCCGGGTCCACCCGGGCGTCCACGGCGGTTGCGGTCTCCCGGATCACGAATGGCCCCCTATCGCTGCCCTCGTCGGAGCATAGTAGTCGCGTAATCTAGAACAAGTTTCAGTAACTGCTCGTCGGAGACCAGCCAAGATACCGCCGGGTACCCACCGCGACGGGCACCGCGTGACCCGTAACACACCGGCCGGCGAACCGCCGCGCACCGAGAGGCTGACATGACGACGTATACGAAGGCCGACCGGGCGCCGCTCACCGAGCGGCAGGAGGCGCGCCGCCGGCGGATCCTGCGGGCGACCACCCAGCTTGCCGCCCGTGGCGGCTACGAATCGGTCCAGATGCGCGAGGTCGCCGAGCTGTCCGAGGTCGCGCTGGGCACGCTGTACCGGTACTTCCCGTCCAAGGTGCACCTGCTCGTGGCGACCATGTACGACCAGCTCGACCAGCTGCACGCCCAGCTTCGCCGACGACCGCCGCGCAGCGCGAACTCGCGCGAGCGGGTGGTGGACACCCTGCTGCGCGCGTTCAAGGGCATGCAGCGCGAGCCGCACCTGACCGAGGCGATGATGCGCGCGCTCCAGTTCGCGGACCGCTCGGTGGGCGCGGAGGTGGACACCGTCAGCCGGGAGACCACCACGATGATCCTGGAGGCGATCAGCGGCGACGAGCCGGCGGCCGAGCCGACCGCCGAGGACCTCGCGGTGATCCGGGTGATCACCCACACGTGGCACTCGTCGTTGATCGCGTGGCTGAACGGCCGCGCCTCGATCGCCCAGGTCCGTACCGACATCGAAACGGTCTGCCGGCTGATCCCGGAGGACTGAGCCCACGCCGGGGGCGGGCCGCTCCGACCCGCCCCGGCGTCGCAGCCGCCTCGCCTAGTCCGGCGGAAAAACGACCTTGCCCGAGCCCACCTCGATGATCGAGATCGCCTCGACCGGGCAGCTCTCGGCCGCCTCCAGGATCGCGTCCGAGGCGTCCATCTCCTCGACCCTGGGATGCGACTGCCGACCCGCGTCCAGCTTGAAATCGGTCGGGGCGCTGCCGATGCACATGCCCGAACCGATACAGACGCCTCTGTCGACCTCGACGCGCCAGCGATCACCCATCAGGAACACCTCTTCTTGGCTCGGCCTCGCGGGGCCTGGAACCGCCGGCCCACCCGTGCTTGGGCGGGCCGGCGGCGACGGTCAGATCTGCGCGTCGTAGCCCGCGGGCAACGCGATCGACTTGGCCTCGGTGTACGCGCCCAGGCCCTCGATGCCGAACTCGCGGCCGATGCCGGAGTTCTTGAAGCCGCCGAACGGGCCGAAAAAGTCCAGGCCGAACGTGTTCACCGAGTAGGTGCCGGTACGGATCCGGCGGGCGACGTCGATGCCCTTCTCGGTGTCGTTGGTCCACACGCTGCCGGACAGCCCGAAGTCCGAGTCGTTGGCCAGCGCGATCGCGTGCTCCTCGTCGTCGTAGGCGATCAGCGCGACGACCGGGCCGAAGACCTCCTCCTGGGCGATCCGCATCGCGTTGTCCACGTCGCCGAACAGCGTGGGCTCGACGTACCAGCCCTTCTCCAGCGCCTCGGGCCGACCGCCGCCGGCGAGCAGCTTGGCGCCCTCCTCCTGGGCGATCCGGATGTAGTCGAACGAACGCTGCTGCTGCCGCTTGGCCACCAGCGGGCCGACCTGGGTGTCGGCCGCCATCGGGTCGCCGACCTTGAGCTCGCCGACCCACGCGGTGAAGCGCTCGGCGATCTCGTCGTAGCGGCTGCGCGGCGCCAGGATGCGGGTCTGCGCGACGCACGCCTGGCCGTTGTTCATGTACGAGTTGGGCAGCAGCGTCGTGGCGGTGTGCTCCAGGTCGGCGTCCGGCAGGATGATCGCCGCCGACTTGCCGCCCAGTTCCAGGGTGACCCGGGTGAGGTTGCGCGCGGCGACCTCCATGATGCGCTTGCCCGCGCCGACCGAGCCGGTGAACGCGACCTTGTCGATGCCGGGGTGGCCGACCAGGTACTCGCTGACCTCGCGGTCGGCGGCGACGATGCTCAGCACGCCGTCCGGGAGGCCGGCCTCCCGGCAGATCTCGGCCAGGATGTACGAGTCGAGCGGGGTCTCCGGGGACGGCTTGAGCACGATCGTGCAGCCGGCCGCGATCGCCGGCGCCAACTTGGCGGCGGTGACGAACTGCGGGACGTTCCACGGCACCACGGCGGCCACCACGCCGACCGGCTCGCGGCGGATCAGCAGCGGGTTGAGCAGGCCGGCCCGCTTCTCCTCCCACTGGTAGTCGCGGGCGATCTTGGCCACCGTGTCGTAGATCATCCCGGCGCCGATGGCCTGCGCGAACAGGCCCCAGCCGACCGGCGAACCGTTCTGCGAGCCGACCACCTCGGCGATCTCCTGCGAACGCGTCATGAAGCCGTCGCGGATCTTCTCCAGGATGGTGATCCGCTCGTCCAACGACATCCGCGGCCACGGGCCCTCTTCGAACGCCTTGCGCGCGGCGGCCACCGCGGCGTCCACGTCCGCGGTCGAGGCGTGCGGAACACGCGCGATGACCTCTTCGGTGTGGGGCGAGACGACCTCGATCGTGTCCTTGCCAATCGGGTCCACCAGCTTGCCGCCGATGACCAGTTGGCTGTGCTCCACGATATCCGTCATCACGGTCCTCCTCGGTGCGGGCGTGCACACACGCTGCGCGATACAGGGGCTTGCGGGCTATGAGCAGAACTCTGACTAGAACAGATATCAGTTTGCCGATGAGGGAACAACGCATTCGGGGCTCGAATGAGACTGGAGTCTCATCGGCTGACAGGTAAGGATCGTACGTGTCGGATCTCGATCTGACGACCCCTCAAGTCACCCGTGCGGTGGTGTATGAGAGAACGTGTTCTATGGTGATCAACGAAGCCGGGCGGGCATCCGGCCTTCGGCTGGCGCCACTTCGAGAACCGTCGAGAAGGAGGCCGCCCGTGACCACCGCGCCCGACCGCCCCATCCCACCCGCTCCCCGTGTCGCCGATCTGGGCAACGGAGTGTGGACCGTCCCGGTTCCGATCCCGAACAATCCGCTCGGTTGCACGCTCGTCTATGTGCTGGAAACCGACGCGGGACCGGTCCTGGTCGACTCGGGCTGGGACGACCCGGTCTCCTACCGGGCCCTGGTCGACGGCCTGGTCGAGGTCGGCACCTCGATCGAGGACGTGCACGGCGTCCTGGTCACCCACGCGCACCCCGACCACCACGGGTTGTCCGAGAAGGTGCGCGAGGTCTCCGGCGCCTGGGTCGCGCTGCACGCGGCGGACGCCGAGCAGGTCGAGCAGATCAACAGCGCGCCGCGCGCCGCGTGGCTGCGGCACCACCTGGAGGTGCTCACCCTCGCGGGCGCACCGCAGGAGGCCCTGGACGCGCTCACCGGCCTGCGCACCGCCGCGGCCGGCAACCGCCCGCGCCTGCACTACGCGGTGCCGGACCGCGAGTTGGTGCACGGCGAGCTCGCGCCCGTGCCCGGCCGCACGGTGCGCACGGTGTGGACGCCCGGCCACACGCCCGGCCACGTCTGCCTGCACCTGGAGGGCGGCGACGGGCGGTTGCTCTCCGGCGACCACCTGCTGCCCTCGATCACGCCGCACATCGGACTCTACGACGATGCCGAGGAGGCCGACCCGCTGGGCGACTTCCTGGCCTCGCTGACACGTGTCGCGCGGTTGCCGATCACCGGCGTGCTGCCCGCGCACGAACACGCCTTCGCGGACGCCGCGGGCCGGGCGGCGGAGGTGGCCGCGTTGCACGAGGTGCGGCTCGCGGCACTGCACACCCGGCTGCGCGCGGCGTCGCTGACCCTGTGGCAGATCGCCGAGGGCATGGACTGGAACCGGCCGTGGGCGCGGTTGGGCGCGCAGAATCGGCAACTGGCCCTCAGCGAGGCCGCCGCGCACCTGCGTCACCTGGTCAAGCGCGGGCGGGCGACGGCCGAGTCCGGTGCCGACCCCGT
Organism: Embleya sp. NPDC005971; assembly: GCF_040629175.1. Classification (NCBI taxonomy): domain Bacteria; kingdom Bacillati; phylum Actinomycetota; class Actinomycetes; order Kitasatosporales; family Streptomycetaceae; genus Embleya; species Embleya sp. NPDC005971. Next base: position 74,170 of record NZ_JBEXUX010000012.1, read on the forward strand.
GCGCTATACGGCCGTGTGACGCTCGGGGCCCGCGGGACGCCCGGGTAGGGTGGCGAGGACTCTCGACAGTCGCCCCGCGGTGCGATCCGTGGGGCGCGGTGCGATCCGCACAGCGTTCAGCGAAAGGCCATGCATGCCCTCCCCCCGACGTCGCGGGCGCGCCGCGGCGGCCTCCGTGCTCACGACGGCACTGTTGTGCTCGGTCTGGACGGGGGGTGTGGCCGGCGCCGCGCCGACGCCGCCGCCGCCCGGCGGTGCGCTCGGGGCGGGCATGGGCGCCTCGGCGCCGCCCACGACCGTCTCCGGGTCCACCGTCCGGCCGATAGTGGCGCTCTCGCCCGTTCCGGCCCGCAAGGCGCAGTCCGGCCCCGTGCCGCCCGCGCTGTACGGGAAGAGCGATCCGAGCGCGGACGGGGTCTACCGGCAGTCGCTGGCGATCCTGGCGCTGGCCTCGACCGACAGCACGCCGGCCCCGACCGCGATCGAGTGGCTGCTCGGACAGCAGTGCGCGGACGGCGGCTTCACCGCCTACCGCGCCGATCCGGCCGCGCCGTGCGACGCCGATCGGGAGGACACCGTCGCCACGGCGACCGCGATGGAGGCGTTGCGCGCGCTGCGTACGTACGACACGCGGGTCGCCCGAGGGGGCGACTGGCTCCGGTCCAAGCAACTCCCGGACGGCTCGTTCGCGGCCGTCCCCGGTCCGAACGCGATCGGCGATCCGACCGCGACGGCGGCGGCGATCAGCGCGATCGTCACCGCCGGCCGCTCGCCGGAGTTGCTCAAGTCGCCGCAGGGCCGCACGCCGACCGACGCGCTCAGGGCCGCCCAGTTGGGCTGCACCGCGCCGGAGCCGGACCGGGGCGCGTTCGCGGCGGGCCCGGGGGCACCGGTCGACCCGCTGCTGAGTGGCCGCTCGGTGCTCGCGCTCGGCTACGGGACCCAACCGGCGGTCCCCGCACCCTCGATCGCGATCACGCCGCTGGTGTGCCCCGGCGCCGAGCCGAACCGGCAGGCGGCGGCGCAGGGCGGCGCGGCGTGGCTGATCGCCAAGCTGAAGGCGGGCGGCAACCACATCGGTGGGCCGACCGACTTCGATGCCACGGTGGCCGCGGTGCAGGCGCTGTCGGCGACCGGGCACCCGGCCGAGGCGGGCGCGGCGGCCGACTGGCTGGCCGCCGGCGCCAAGACGATGGCGGGCAACGACCCGGTCCGGCTCGCGTCGCTGATCCTGGCGGCCGTGGCGACGAACCGCACGGTGACCACGTTCGGCGGCCTGGATCTGCCGAACCTGCTCGCGGCCACCGGCCCGGCCGCGACGCCGACCGCGGACATGACCAATCAGAGCAATCTGATCGACGGCCCGGAGGACCACACGCTACGGGACACGGTGGGCGCGGTGATCGCGGTGCTGCTGGCCGCCACCTTGATCCTGGGCATGCGGCGGGGTCGCCGCGAGGACTGAGCGCCTGCCGGAACGGGGGCGGCCCGGCCGGGCCGCCCCCGTTCCGGTGTCCGGGTCCGCTCAGTGCCTGCGGCCCGGCGTCACCTCGTGCGTCTCCAGTCGGCGTGCCTCGTCGTCGGTGAACACCCGGGAGCGGATCAGGAATCGCCTGCCGGTGGGCGCCTCGACCGAGAATCCGCCGCCCCGCCCGGGCACCACGTCCACGGTCAGGTGGGTGTGCCGCCAGTACTCGTACTGCGCCGCGGACATGTAGAACGGCTGCTCCGCGACCCAGCCCAGCAACACGTCGGCGTCGCCGACCAGGAACTCCCCGCGCGGGTAGCACATCGGCGACGACCCGTCGCAACATCCGCCCGACTGGTGGAACAACAACGGCCCGTGTTCGGCCGCGAGTTCGGCCACCAGGTCGGCGGCGGCCGCGGTGATCGCGACCTTCTCCACCGAGCCGGCCCACCCCTCGGGCCCGCTCGGCGTCCGCACCGGTTCGTCCATCAGAAGAATCCGAGCTTCTTCGCCGAGTAACTGACCAGCATGTTCTTGGTGTTCTGGTAGTGGCCGAGCATCATCCGGTGGTTCTCCCGACCCATGCCGGACGCCTTGTATCCGCCGAACGCCGCGTGTGCGGGGTAGGCGTGGTAGCAGTTGGTCCACACCCGGCCGGCCTTGATCTCCCGGCCGAACCGGTAGGCCCGCGTCGCGTCCCGGGTCCACACGCCCGCGCCCAGGCCGTACAGCGTGTCGTTGGCGATCCGCAGCGCCTCGGCGTCGTCGCGGAAGGTGGTCACCGAGACCACCGGGCCGAAGATCTCCTCCTGGAAGATCCGCATGTCGTTGCTGCCCTTGAAGATGGTCGGCTCGACGTAGTAGCCGTCCTCGAAGCCCTCGACCACCTTGCGCGCGCCGCCGGTCAGGATCTCGGCGCCCTCCTGCCGGCCGATGTCGAGGTAGGAGAGGATCTTCTCCAACTGGTCGTTGGACGCCTGCGCGCCGACCATGGTCGCCGGATCGAGCGGGTTGCCCTGCACGATCGCCCGGGTGCGCGCCAACGCGCGCTCGATGAACCGGTCGTAGATCGACTCGTGGATCAGCGCCCGGGACGGACAGGTACAGACCTCGCCCTGGTTGAGCGCGAACATCACGAATCCCTCGATCGCCTTGTCGAAGAAGTCGTCGTCCTGGTCGGCCACGTCGGCGAAGAAGATGTTCGGGCTCTTGCCGCCGAGTTCGACGGTCACCGGGATGATGTTCTGCGAGGCGTACTGCAGGATGAGCCGACCGGTGGTGGTCTCGCCGGTGAAGGCGACCTTGGCCACCCGGTTGCTGCTCGCGAGCGGCTTGCCGGCCTCGAAGCCGAAGCCGTTGATCACGTTGAGCACGCCGGGCGGCAGCAGGTCGGCGATCAGTTCGATCAGCACCAGGATGCTCACCGGGGTCTGCTCGGCGGGCTTGAGCACCACGCAGTTCCCGGCCGCGAGCGCCGGTGCGAGCTTCCACGTGGCCATCAGCAGCGGGAAGTTCCACGGGATGATCTGCGCCACCACGCCGAGCGGCTCGTGGAAGTGGTACGCGACGGTGTCCTCGTCGAGCTGCGAGATGGAGCCCTCCTGGGCCCGGATCACCCCGGCGAAGTAGCGGAAGTGGTCTATCGCCAGCGGCAGATCGGCGGCCAATGTCTCGCGGACCGGCTTGCCGTTCTCCCACGACTCGGTGACCGCGAGGCGTTCGAGGTTCTGCTCGATGCGATCGGCGATCCGCAGCAGGATCAGCGACCGCTCGGTGACGCTGGTCCGTCCCCACGCGTCGGCGGCGGCGTGTGCGGCGTCCAGCGCGAGTTCGACGTCCTCGGCGGTGGAGCGGGCCACCTCGCAGAACGGCTGTCCGGTCACGGGGGTGATGTCGTCGAAGTACCGGCCCTGCACGGGCGGCACCCACTTGCCCCCGATGTAGTTGTCGTACCGGGGTTCGAAGGTGACGATGCTGTCCGGTTGGCCGGGCTGACTGTAGACCACGCGAGCCTCCGCTTCCGTTGCCGTGCAGTGGGCATGACGGACCATCAGCGGCATTCACCCGGGCCGTGCCGCGGCTCGGGGCGCCTGCGGCCGACGCTAGTCGCTCGGGAGCCGGCGGTCACGGGTTCGCCGGGGGAATACCCGCTTCCGGCGCAGTGGTCGGTCGCCGATTCAACGCGCATTCATCTGGATGTCACGTGTGACATATGCCATTGTACTCGTCGTCGTGTTCTCACCGTGGACCACCGACCGTGGTCCACCCGTGCCCCGAAGGGCCGTACATGAGTGCTCACGTACGCCGGAGAAAGTGGTTTGCCACAAGCGTTCCCCTCTTGGCGCTGGCCGTCGCGGTACTGCCGATCGCAGTACCGGCGGCGGCCTCGGCCGCCCCCGTCCCGAGCGCGAACTCGCGGGTCGGGCAAGCGAACACGGCGACGGCGGCCGATCCGGGCGACGAGGTCGACCGGATCGGCTCGCCGCTCTCGCTCGGCCCCGACCGAGGTCCGGGGCCGGCCGACGCAAGCAACGCCGAGGCACCCGGCCGAGGCCCGTCCCCGGCGGACCTCCCGCTCGGCCCGCCCGCGCACCAGCGCGCCACGACCGCCGCCGCGGTGCCGGGGTGCACCCTCGCCGAGTTCTCCGCACTGTCCCCACCGGCGCTGGTCGACTTCCTCACCCGCGTCGACGTCGGACCCGATTGCCTGCGCGGCTTCCTGTGGACCTATACGCCCGAGTTGGGCCGGGTGCTGACGCCGGCTCACCTCCAGGCGGTACTGGCCCGGATCACCGCGCTGGCGCCCGGTTACGACGGCACCAACGCGTCGCACCTGTACGAACTCTGGTACTTCACGCACGCCGCGCTCTATCTCGACTGGGACAACCCGGCGATCGACCTGCGCGGACCGGCGGTGGTGGCGGCGATCAACACGGCGGCCGACGCCTTCCGCGCCGGGCCGCACGCGTTCGACGTCACCCCCACCTCGGGCGCGCTGCTGCGCGAGGTGCTGATCAGCGCCGACGTCGACGGCGTCCGTCAGCACCAACTGCCGCTGCTTACCCGGGTGTTCCGGGACATGGACGGCACCACCAACGCCTGGCAGAGCCCGAACCGCCCGGCCGCCACGCTGGCCGCGCAGAACATCGCCTACCACGGCATCTACAACCACGACGCGGGCTTCATCGCCGCCGTGCAGGCCGATCCGGCGTACCGGGCCGGGCTCAAGGCATTCGTCGGCTACCGGCACCTGAACACGCCGGGCACGTCGGGGCTGCTGCGCAACGGCGTGCTGGAGTACGGCCGACTCGGGCAGATCGGGAGCCTGACCGCGGAGACCGTGGCCGGCCTGGGCACGCTGCTCACCGACACGGAGGGTTGGTACGGCCGGTTCTCCGTGCCGTGGAGCGAGGTCGCGCACTGGCTGGAGAACTACGGCAGTTGCCATGCCGCGGGCGTGTGTCGGGCCGACGTCGAGGCGATGGTCTTCCCGAACACGTACACCTACGACCTGGGCGACATCGAGGTGCACACGTCCCTCGACCGGGCCACCGTCGAGCAGTTGTACTACGCGTCCAAGCAGGTCAAGGAGCAGTTCTTCCGCACGATCGGCAGCGACCTGCCGCTCGCCGGCGACCCGAACCACAAGCTGACGGTCCGGCTCTACGCGAGCATGGCCGACTACCACACCTACCAGCCGTTCCTGTACGGCTACTCGACCGGCAACGGCGGGTTGTACATCGAGGAGGGCGCGACCTTCTACACGTACCAGCGCGTCGTGCCGCGTGATTCCCTCCTCCAGTTGGAGGAGTTGTTCCGCCACGAGTACACCCACTACCTCAACGGCCGCTGGGCGGTGCCCGGTTCGTTCGGCCAGGGACCCTGGTACGCGGAGAACCGGACGACGGCCTTCGACGAGGGCATGGCCGAATACCTGGCCGGCTCGACCCGTGACCAGGGCGTGAAACTGCGCAAGTCACTGGTCACCAAGGTGATCTCGGACGTGCAGAAGTACGGCAGCCGCCCCACCGTCCGCGAGACCCTGCACTTCGAGTACGACGACGACGGCTACTTCTTCCGCTACTACGCCTACTCCGGTTCGTTCTTCTCGATGCTCGGCCGCGACCACCCCGACCTGCTCACCGAGATGTACACCCACCTGCGCGGCAACGACGTGGCCGGCTACGACGCCTTCCTGGACCGGGTCAGCGGACCGACCTTCCAGGCCGAGTTCGACACCTACCTCGACCGGCAGATCGCCGGCGTGGACAACCTGATCGTCCCGGTGGCCACCTACACCCCGACCGCCCGACTCTCGGCGACCGGGCCCGACTACATCCGCCAGGTCTTCCGCCAGGCCACCGCCAACGACCCGACCTCGTGCACCGCGACCCGGGAAGCCCAGCCGCGCTTCACCTGCAAGGGCTCGATCACCGCGAACATCGGCTCGACCGACCCCGGCCGCATGCACAAGGACATGGCCGCCACGGTCGACTACTTCATCCTCACCCGCGCCGGCGCGGCCCTGAACAACCTCGCCGACATGAACTGCCACTTCGCCCCACCGGTCCCCTGGCCCAACACCCTCGCCGCCACCTCCCCCTACACCTGCGAAGGCCCCCTCCGCCCCTGACCACACCCCCGATCGACGGCCCCGAGCGCTGCCCACCCCGCGCCCGGGGCCGTCCCACGCCCGATCAGGTGGAGGCGGTCCCGGACTGCTTCAAGCCGTCATAGGCGGCCCTGAGGTCGGCGGCCTCCGGCATACGGCGGCCCTCGACCACCTTCACGACGTCGAGCACCCGCCAGTGGCCGGACGGCACGACCCTGCGCGAGGAGATGGCGCGTCGGGCTGCGTCGCACGCCTCGTCGATTTTGCCGACGCCAAGCAGAATCAAGGCCGGGTCGAGATGCGCGACTGCGGCCCGGCGCACCAATTTTCCTTCCGGCTCCTTCGGTGCGAGCCGAGCAATCACCTCTCCGGCATATTCCTCGGCAGCCGGATCTCCGAGCGTACGTCTCGCGCGACAAACCCGGACGCGCGGATGCCCGACCCTCCTGGGCGGTCGCTTGGATGGCCACCGGGGAACCCCGGGGCCTGGCACGACCGTTCCGAATGACCGGCAATCCTTGAGCCGGCGCCACACCGGGCGGGGGCGGCACGCCGGCGCGTGTCGGGCACACTGGGGTCATGTCTGTGGTGAAGATCAACGCGCTGACCGTACCCGCCGAGATGCGGGAGACCCTGGAGCAGCGATTCGCGTCGCGCGCCGGGATGGTGGACTCGCAGGACGGCTTCGAGTGGTTCGAGCTGCTGCGCCCGGTCGAAGGGACCGACAAGTACCTCGTCTACACCCGCTGGCGCAGCGAGGAGGACTTCAAGGCGTGGATGGCCGGGAACATGCAGGCCGCCCACGCACAGGGCGACGGCGCCGAGCGCCCCAAGCCCGCCTCCACCGACTCGGCCCTGTGGTCCTTCGAGGTCGTGCAAAGCAACGGCCCGAAAGCCTGACCCGCTCCGCCGACGCCTGCCCCGGTACTAGCCTTGGCGCCATGCCTCGCTATGACTACCGCTGCCGCGCCTGTGGACTCACCTACGAACTCAACCGCCCGATGTCGGCGGCGAACGACCCCGCCACCTGCCCGGACGGCCACACCGACAGCACAAAGCTCCTGTCGACCGTCGCCGTGGCAACGGGCGCCTCCGCCCCCAGCACGGGCGGCGGAGGCGGCGGAGGCTGCTGCGGCGGAGGTTGCTGCGCCTGACCTTCGACCCGACCGACACATCGCGCCGAAGCCCTCGACGATCGGCACCGCCCGGCGGTAGGACCCACCGGGTGGACCACGCCTACGCGGCCAGGACCTCCGGGATCTCCTTGTCGCATTCCCAGTGGGCGAGGGCCGAGCGGTCGAGGAGGATCACCCCGGCGCCGGCCGCGAGGGCTTCGGCCTTGGTGGAGAAGCAGCCCGCCGTGGTCGCCAGGAGCAGTGGCCCCGGCCGCTTCGTGTCCGGGCCGGCGGCGAGCGCGGATACGAAGTCCTCGACCACCCCGCCCGCCACCGGGCCCGGGCCCTCCGCGCTGCGGCAGCGGAGCAGGGCCGGGGTGCCGTCGCCGCGCCTGGCGTGGATGTCCACCGCGTACGCGTCCTCGACCACGCGCACCGTCTCGACCTCGGCCAGCCCGTCCCGCTCGCACAGTTCGGCCACGTGCTCGGCCAGCCGGGTCGGGTCCATCCGGTCCAGGCGGGCCTTCGCGTCCCGCAGCGCGGTGTCGTCGCAATATTCGGCCGACTCCCCGGCCCGAGGCCGATATCCGACCAGCCAGATGACCGAACCGAGCACCGCCGCGGCCGCGACGTAGACCACCATCATGGCGTCGGACTGGTCGAACCGAAGACCCTCGAGGACGAACCAGATCCCGACGGCGAGGAGTTCGAGCCCGGCGACCAGGATGGCCAGATTGAGGTAGGCCCTCACCCTCGTACGTGCCATGTCCGTCGTCCCCCCGGTGACGCTTCGGCCGGTCGTGCACGTGGTCGTACTCATCGTCGTATTCGTGGTCGTGCTCGTGTCGTTCACGCCGTCCCGATCCGATCGGCGCGACCGACTCGGTCGGTCACACCATCGTTCCCCTATTGCTGTCCCGACGTTTGGGACACCTGCTCGGTTCCCGCCCCGAACAACAACCGGACACCCTACGAAATGCCACTCACGCACCATCCGGCAGGTTGGTCCACCCGCGACCGTCCGCCTTGCCGTACCAACCGCTCGCGGCGGTCGTACCGCCGTCCACCGGGATCAGATGACCCGTCACATACGACGATGCGGCACTCGCCAGGAAGAGCACAACCTTCGCGTAGTCATCGGGTTCGCCGAATCGCGCCATCGGCACCCACGAACCGATCAACTCGGGGTCACGGTCCCGCAATTTCGCCTCATATGTCGTCTGCGGCGTGTTCGCCATGTCCGGCGCGATCGCGTTGACCCGGACCCCCTTGCGCGCCACGTCCACCGCGAGGCTCTTGGTGAACGCGATGATCGCCGCGTTGTAGGCGGAGTACACCGGGCAGCCCGGGATGCCCCGCAGCGCCTCGACGGTGGACACGTTCACGATGCTTCCCGAGCCACGCTCGATCATCTGCGGCAGCACCGCGTGGGTGACCCGCAACACATGCTCGAAGTTGATCGCGTGCAGCGCCCGCCACTGCTCCTCCGTGCTGCGCAGGAAGGTGGTCGAGGGCCGATAGTCGCCGACGTTGTTCACGAGTACGTCCGCGCCGCCCGCCGCCGCGGCGGCGTCCCGCAGCCGTTCCACGGTGGCCGACTCGCGAATGTCGCCGAGCACCACCCGCACCCGGCCGCCGGCCGCCTCGATGTCCTTTCGGGCCTGCTCGGCCCAATCCGCGTCGATGTCGTTCAGCACCACGAGCGCACCCGCTCGGGCCAGCAGCCGGGAGACCCCGCCGCCGATGCCCGCGCCGCCTCCGGTGACGACCGCGACCTGACCGGCGAGGGGTTCGGGATCAAGCATGGATGGTGCCTCCTCGGCGAATGTGACGATGCGTCAGATCTGCGCATGCTCTCCCAGGTCGCCCACGAGGTCAACGGCGGTGCTCCGGCAAACGATCACCGGAGTGCCGATCGACGCGGTCGCGACCCGCCCCGGTATACGTTCGAATGGATTCGAGAGACCGACGGGTCGGCACCGGCCGACCCCCACACCGACGCAGACGAGGGATCACATGGACATCACGGTCGAGGACGTCCCGGCACAGAACCGCTTCGAGGCCCGGATCGACGGCGACCTGGCCGGCTTCGCCGACTACATGACCACCGACGTGCTGATCGTGTTCACCCACACGGAGGTGGACCCGAGGTTCGAGGGCAAGGGCGTCGGCAGCGCACTCGTCCGCGGGGCACTCGATCGGGTACGCACCGGCAATCGCAAGGTCCTGCCGCTGTGCCCCTTCGTCAAGACCTGGATCGGCAGGCACCCCGACTACTTCGACCTCGTCTACGACGCCCCGCCGAGCAAGGTCACCGACTGACCCCGCACCCACGACGCCATCATGTGCGGATGACCTCGCTGCTCTTCGTCTGCACCGGCAACGCCACCCGCTCGGTGATCGCGGGCGAGCTCGCCCGGACGGCCCGACCCGATTGGCCGGTGGCCACGGCCGGCACCTTCGTGGTCGAGGGCCTGGCGATCAGTTGGCGCACCCGCAGCGCCCTGGCCGAACTGGGCCTGTGGGCGCCCGGACACCGCAGCACCCAACTCACCGACGCGCACGTGGCCGCCGCCGACCTGGTGATCACCCAGGAGTACCAACAGGTCCAGTACATCCGTCGGCACCACCCGCACGGCGCCGCCCGCACCGCGACGCTCAAACGCCTGGTCCGCGACCTGCCCGCCGCCGGCCCGACGGACCGACCCCTGGCCCCTCGGCTCGCCGGGCTCGACCTCGCCTCGGTCGAACTCGAACCGGACTGGGAGGACGTGGTCGACCCGGGCGGCGGCGAGGTCGCCGATTTCGTCGCGTGTGCGCACGAACTGGCCGCCCTGATGCATGATCTGCTCCCTCGGTTGGGCGCCCGCGTGGGCTCACCGTAGGCTCGACTCCCGTGAACAGCCTGCGCATGATCGACACCTGGCCCGTCGGGAAGGCCGCTGCCGCCGTGATCACCCGGGACGGGGTGGTCAAGGGTGAGCACGGCCCGGTGGACGAGCCGTTCCGACTCGCCTCGGTGACCAAGTTGCTCACCGCGTACGCGGCGCTCGCCGCGATCGAGGAGGGCGCGATCGATCCCGGCGACGCGGCCGGCCCACCGGGATCCACGATCCGCCACCTCCAGGCGCACACCTCGGGCCTGGCCTTCGACGAGGACCGCGTCCTCGCCGGGCCCGGTCGCAAGCGCATCTACTCGAACACCGGCTTCAACCTGCTCGGGGCCACCATCGAGAAGGCGTGCGACATCCCGTTCGGCGAGTACGTCCGCCAGGCGGTCTTCGCGCCGCTGGGCATGACCGAGACCACGATCGGCGACTCCCCCGCGGCCGGCGGCATCTCCACCGTGCGCGACCTGAGCCGGTTCGCGGCCGAGCTGCTCGCCCCGCGCCTGCTCGCCCCGGAGACGGTGCGCGAGGCCACCGGTGTGGTCTTCCCCGGCCTGGACGGCGTACTGCCGGGCTACGGCACCCGGCGGCCCAACGACTGGGGGCTGGGCTTCGAGATCCGCGGCCACAAGTCGCCACACTGGACCGGGACCACCAACTCGCCCGCGACCTATGGCCACTTCGGCGCGTGCGGCACGTTCCTGTGGGTGGACCCGGAGCTGGACGCGGCCTGTGTGTGCCTGACGGACCGCGAGTTCGGCCCGTGGGCCGCCCAGGTCTGGCCGGTGCTCAACGACGCCGTGGTCGCCGAACTGCGCTGATCCGCCGATCCGGCCAACCGGGCGTCCCGGAGCGGCAGTTCGCTGCGGGGCGGCGGCCGCACGCCGAGTCACCCCTTCGCCCCGCCCGTCCTGCGCCGACCCGGACCCGGCGGCGCATACCGTCGAACCGTGTTGTTCTCCGTGCTCGCGGCGCTCGCCGCCGCGCTCTGTTACGGCGTCGCGACCGTATTCCAGGCCCTGGGCGCGCGGCGCACCGCGAGCGCGAGCGGGCTCGACCCCAGGGTCCTGGTCCGGGCCCTGGGGCAATGGCCCTTCGTCCTCGGCATCGGACTCGATCTGGCCGGGTACGTCTGCCAGTTCGTCGCGCTGCGCGAGCTGCCGATCTTCGCCGTCGAGGCCGCCCAGTCGGCCAACCTCGCGGTCACCGCGGTGCTGGCCGTCCCGGTCCTGGGCGCCCGATTGCACAGCCGCGAGTGGGGCGCCGTCGCCGCCGTCTGCGCGGGCCTGGCCCTGCTCGGCGTCTCCGCGGGACACGAGGGGCCCGCACACACCCACGCCGCCTTCCGCTGGTCGCTCCTGGGCTGCGTCGCGCTGCTGGGCCTGGCCGGGTGGGGCTGCGCGCGAGCGGGCGAACCCTGGCGCTCACGCCTGCTCGGCCTGCTCTCCGGACTCGGCTTCGGCCTGATCGCGCTGGCCACGCGCGTGCTCACCGACCTGTCCCCGGCCGCGCTGCTTCGCGACCCGGCCGCCTACGCGCTGCTCCTGGGCGCCGCACTGACCTTCCTGCTGTACACGGTCGCGCTGCAGAGCGGCGCGGTCACCTCGGTGGCCGCCGCACTCGTGGTCGGCGAGACCGTGCTGCCCGCCGGCGTCGGCCTGCTCTTCCTCGGCGACCACAGCCGCCCCGGCCCGTACGTCCCGCTCGCCCTGGCCGGCTTCGTGCTGGCCGTGGCCGGCGCGATCGCCCTGTCCCGATTCGCCGAGGGCGAGCCCGACGACGCCCACCCGCCCGACGAGTCGAATCCGTAGGGCCGGGCGAGCCACCACATGCCGACGGCTCCCGCCGACCGTGCGACGGGAGCCGATCCGAGCCGATCCGAGCCGAGACACCACGACCGGGCGGCGCCCGATCGCGGCCCGATCACTCCTCGGGTTCGATGATCTGGTAGTCCAGCTCACCGATCGAGTGCGCCAGTTCGGCCGGGGTGTACACGGCACCGTCGTAGACGAACGCGGGCTCGATCGCGGTCTCGGTCAGCCCCTCGGCGCTGGTGTCGAGCACGACGATGGCCCAGCCGATGACGGGGCACAGAACGGCCTCTTCGCCGGCCTTGGTCACCTCGACGTCCCAGCCGGGTTCGGCCGGGGCGAGACTGACGACGCTGCGGCGGGTGTAGCGCATGGCGGGACTCCTCGGCTGCACGGAAACCGGCGTTCGGCACCGGTCCGAACAAGCCTATGGTGCGGGTGTGACGGCTGGGATCACGGGGCGTACACAGCCGTATCGTCCGCGGCCCCGGCAGCTCCCGACGGACCCCGCCGCCTCGGCGCCGACTCGTGACCCGCTCCCGGAGTCGCTCGGTCGAGCCGGGGAAGGAGTCCAGGAATGCCCGCGCCCCCGCGCCTGTTGACAGGCACGTACCGCCGGACAGGCAACACACGGGGCACGAACGTTTGGGAGGACGCATGGCCACGGTCGCACTGACCAAGGAGAACTTCGAAGAGGTCGTATCCGGCGACGGGCTGACCGTGCTCGATTTCTGGGCGTCGTGGTGCGGGCCCTGCCGGTCGTTCGCGCCGACCTTCGAAAAGGTCTCGGAGGCGACCCCCGACGTGGTGTTCGCCAAGGTGGACACCGAGGCGGAAACCGATCTCGCGCAGGCGTTCTCGATCCAGTCCATCCCGACCGTGATGCTGGTCCGGGACGGCGTCGTGGTGTTCTCGCAGCCGGGCGCGCTCCCGGAGGCCGCACTCGTCGACCTGATCAAGCAGGCGCAGGGCCTGGACATGGACGAGGTCAAGCGCAAGATAGCCGCCCAGGGCTGACCCTCGCGCCCCGGCCGCGTCGGTGGCGACCCGCGGCAGTGGGTCCGTAACAGCGCGGACAAGTAAATCGCCGACAGCCCGGAAGCCCGTCGGACCGATGTCCGGCGGGCTTCCGTGTCGCCTGCTCCAGGTGACCGAGTCGTCGAACCGGGTCACCGACCCGCCCGGCCGCGCAACCACGACGCACGACGAGGCGGTCGAGAGGGGCCCATCCACTTCTCGCGGATCCTGATTGCGCGGTGCGCGGCCCGATCTCGACCGCTCCTCCGCGTCTATCCGTATCGGACCCCTCTCGCTCCCTCAAGTAGAACTCCACCGCCGCGAACTTGCAAAGGCTCCCCGCACACCCTCACGGCCCCGGTGCCGCGCCGGGTGCGTCCGGGCCGGCCGGCCGGCCACCGGTCCGGGTCCCGCGCAGGTGCGAACGCAGGGTCGCGATCTCCACGCGCAGGTCCTCGGCCGGCGGTCGGGACGGCGGGTCCGCGCGTGCGATTCGGGCGGCCACGAGCGCGAGTTGGGCATCCTCGATCTCGCCGATCAGCACCCGCGTCGCGCGGGGACGCGGGCCGCCCCGGGCCTGTCGGCGACCGCGTCGGCGCGGCAACAACGCGGCCTCCTCCGGGCGGATCGCACCGGTCGCCGCCTCCTCGGCGGCCACCTCGCGGAACCGGGCCAGATAGTGCCGGCGGGCGGAGCGGTAGACCAACAGCGCGATCACCAGGTTCACCACGACCTTCAGCACCGTGCCGCGCCACCCGGGCAGGACCGGCGCGTTGAAGAGCCAGTGCATCCCCATCGCCGTCCCCCAGCAGCCGAGCGCGACCACCACCCGTCGGCCGAGCGGTCGACCGTCGCGGGCGACCAGGTAGCCGATACCGGTGCCGGCCACCGCACTCATCGCCCAGTGCGAACCCCACCCGGTGATCCCCACGCGCAGTACGAACGACGCGTTCACGGACGCGCCGGGGTCGGTCGCACCGTCCAACAGGATGGCGTTCAGCGCGTACAGCAGGTTCTCCACCACCTGGAAGCCCAGGCCGACCAGCGCCCCGTACACCCACCCGTCGATCGGCGCGCGGATCACGCGCGAGGCGATCAGCGCGAGCATCAACACGCCGCACACCTTGAGCGTCTCCTCGTTGAACGGCGCGGTCGACGCGGCGCCCCACGCGTCGGCGAAGTCGACGCCCAGGGTCTTGGCCCAGATCCCGCCGAGCCCGCTGTTGGCCGGGATCGCGCACCCGGTCGCGGCGGTCATCCCCCAGCCGACGCAGACGAGCGAGGCCTCGTGCCCGGGCGCGACGACCGGTCGGATCCGCCGGGGCAACAGATAGCCCACGCCCAGGGTGAGCAGAAGCAGAAAGCCCGCGAGCGCGGCCGCCGCCGGGAACACCCGCACCACGTCGAGGTACTCGTAACCGATCACCGCGAGGCCGAACAGGCACCCGAGCAGCGCCACCGTCCCGGCGATCGGCGCCGGACGCTCGCCGGCCGGCCGGACCGGGACAGCGCTCACGCGGCCTCCTCGGTGAACGTCAGCGACCGCAGCACGTCCCGCACCGGCAACCATTGCGGGTCGGTGGTCCGTGCCGGCGCGAGCGCGAGCAGCCGGATCGCGAACGCGTCCTCGGGGCCCGGATAGATCACCGCCCGCCCGGTGTCGCCGCCCCGGATCAGCGTGCCGGCCATGCCCTGCGCCCCGGCGTCGGCGATCAACGGCGCCGGCGGACCGAGCCGGGCATGCGGGTCGCCGACCCGGATCGTCCTGCGCAGCCCGCTCCACAACGCGTCCGCGTCCTCGGCCCGGGGCAGTGAGATGTACGCGATCGACAGGTCCACGTCGCCGTGCCGCAGTACGAACACCCGCGAGGGCGTGGTCGCCGCCTGGTCCAACGTCCACCCGGAGCCGACCCGAAACCACGCGCGGTGCCCGTCCGGCCCGACCCGGAACACCGTGCCCGTCGTGATCCGCTCGTCCCCGGAGATCCACGACCCGATCAGCGGCCACCCGCCGGCGAGCAGTACCAACACGGCGGCAACCGCGAGCGGCCCCCACCAACGAGCTCGCCGCGGCCCGGAACGCATGCGGGCGTCGGTCATGTCTCCAACGTCCGACGGGCCCCCCGATTCCGCCCGACGAACATCGGCCGTCGGGCGGAATCGATCCCTCGAAAGGGTTGACGGGTGCGCACGCCCCGCCGGCGAACCCACCCGGAATCAGGGCCCGAGCGGAATCGGGGGCCCGACCTGAATCAGAGCCCGAACTCGACCGGCGCGAGGTCGAGTGCGAAGCACGCGTCCCGCACGACGGCCTGCTCCGTCTTGTCGAAGTGGCCGTCGGCGCCGCCGATGACGATGCCGATCTGGACCACCGCACGCGCCTCGGTCGGCTTCTTCTTGACCTTCGCGATGTCCTGGAGCAGGGACACCTTGCCCAGCTCGAAGTCGGCGGTGAGCTTGGCCAGGTATGCCTCGAAACGCTGCTCCAGGTCGCTCGCGGCGAAGTTGCGCAGCACGTCGTTGGTGGTGATCAGCGTGGTGACCCGCTGCCGCTCGGCCGGGTCGATCGAGCCGTCGGCCGCGGCCACCAGCGCACAGATCGCCATGCTCGCGTCCCGGAAGCCACCACTCTTCAACTCGTTCTTCTTCGCCTCCAGTTGCCCCTGCATCGTCTGGGCCGACTGCTTGAACTTGTCCCACAGAGCCATCGGAGTCCTCTGTCTCTCGCACACGCAGGTACGCTTCGAGCCGTTGATCTACAGACTCGTAGAAGATACCTCTCCCCCACGACGGTTGCAGAATCCATTCGGCAATCCACCGGCGCCGCGCCGGACGACCGACCGCCGACCGATCCGGCCGGCGGCGCGCTCACACCCCGCCCAGCGTCGCGGCGAAGGTCCGGTTGTAGCTGTCGGTGGAGGCGAATTCGAGCGTCCCGTCGGCCACGATCGACAGGACCACGTCGTTGCGCGTGCAGAAGCCGAAGTTGTCCGGCCGAATGCCGCCGCCCGGCACGATCCGACCCCTGGTGTATTCCTTCAGGCTCATCGGCGCCTCGCACATCACCGAGTTGTAGCGGTTCATGTACGTGACCCGGCCGACCGGATCGCCGATCCGACCCTTGCTCATCGTGACCACGATCTTGAGCGGCACATTGGGGTCCTCGGTCGCCGGAAGGATCCCCTCCCACTTGTGCGCCAACTCGATCGGCAGTTCCAGCGGTGCCGAGACCTGCGGCTCCGGCGCCTTTCGCGCGGCCGGCTTGTCCTCAGCGGGTACTTCCACCACCATCCGCGCCGGCTCCCGCTCGGCCGCGCCGGGCCCGCCGGTGTCGACTCCGGGGCGAGTCGAGTCCCCTGCTCCCCCGCCACGCGCGTGGGCTCCGCGCCCGCCACCCGGGTCGGTGCGAGATCGGCGGCCGGCTCCGGCTCGGTCTCGATCTCCAGCAGGTCCACCGCCCGCCGGGCCATCACCTCCACCACGCCGCCCGGCAGCCAACCGGGCCCGAACAACACGCGCGGGTTCCCGTCGGGAGCGAGCGCCGCGACGATCTGCTCCGGGGTCGGGCGCTGCTCCGGGTCCTTGTGCAGGCACGCCTCGATCACCGGGTGCATCGAGTAGGGCACCCGGGACAGGTTCGGCTCGTGGCCGATCACCCGGTACATGTGCGCCCCTCGCCGAACGGCCCGACGCCGGTCGCCGCGTGCACGAGCACCGAACCGAGCGAGAACACGTCGCCGGCCGCTCTCCCGGCCGTCGGCCTGCTCCGGCGACATGAACGCGGGCGACCCGACGAACACCCCGGTGGTGGTCAGCGCGGTGGCGTCGGCGGCCCGGGCGATCCCGAAGTCGATCACCCGAGGACCATCCAGCGTGAGCAGCACGTTGGAGGGCTTGAGGTCGCGATGCACCAGCCGAACCTCGTGCACGGTCACCAGCGCGGCGGCGAGCCCGGCGCCCAGCGCCCGGACCGCCTCCTCGGACAGCGGTCCGTGCGTCCGGACCGCCTCGCGCAGCGAGATCGGTTCGGGAGCGGTTCGGCGGTCGGGGGTCAGCCCGCCAGGGCGCTCTTGGCCTTCCACTGGTCGTAGGTCAGCTGCCAGTTGCCGAAGCCGTTGCCGGGCTCGGTGGCCTCGGTGTTGGACGAGCCCTTGACCACGACCGGGTCGCCGACCTGGACCCGGTTGTAGAACCACTCGGCGTCCGGGATGGTCATCCCGACGCAGCCGTGGCTGGTGTTGGCGACGCCGATGTTGGCGGTGTTCCAGTCGGCCGAGTGGAAGAAGGTGCCCGACGAGGTGAAGTGCACCACCCACGGGACGTCCGGGAGCTTGTAGCTGTCGCCGAGGCCGACCGTGGTCGAGTCGAGCGTCTCCTTGGCGTTCTTGTTCAGGATCACGTGCGTGCCGCCGCGGGTGGGGAACTCGCTCGAACCGGCCGACATCTTGAGCGTCTTGACCGCGACGCCGTCCTCGACCACGGTCAGCCGCTTCTTGGTGATGTCCACCTCGACGACCCGGTTCGTGCCGACCGTGAAGCTGCTCTCGTAGTCGCGGGCGAAGTAGGTGCCCGGAGCGCTGGCCACACCCGCCAGGTTCGCGTTCAGAGTGACCTTCGTACCACTGGGCCAGAACTCGCGCGGCCGCCAGTCGACCCGGTCCTTGCCGGACTGGTCCTTGGTCCAGCCCCACGAGCCCTCGACGTTCGTGCTCGTGGCCACCTTGAGGTTGCGCTCGACCTCGGCCTTGTCCTTGACCGCGTGGTCGAACATGATCGACACCGGCTGGCCGACGCCGAACGTGCCGCCGTTGGCCGGTCGCAGTGTGACCTTGTTCACGATGTCGGCCTTGAGGGTGCCGAACCGGGTGGTGGCCGAGGACTCCGCCCCCTTCTTGCCGCGCGTGGTGGCGGTCACCGTGTAGGCCGCGCCCGGCACGGTCCGGGTGGTCGAGGTCCAGGTCCGGCCGTCCGGCGCCACCGTGCCCTCCAGCGCCCGGTTGTCCGCGTCCACCACGCGCACCGAGGCCAGCGTGCCGGCGTCCGCGGTCACCGTGACCGGCTTGCCCGGCGCCACGCCCTGGGTGCCGTCCGCCGGATCCACGCTCACCCGCGCCGGTGTGTCCTTCGCCTCATTCTCGTCCGAGCCCGGCTTCGCCTGTGCCGCGTCCGACTTCGCCGCTTTGTCGGCCCCTCCCGAGCCACATCCCGCAAGCAGTACGGCAGCCGCCGCCAACGGCAGCGCAACCACACGAATTCCCTTGCGGGAGCCGGATATCAGGGGCTTTCGCACGTGCTGACCTCACGAATCTGGACGACCGGGAATCGTTCAACAGTAACAATGCGGAGCAATTCCCCATGCCCGGGCGGGGTGTGACGGTGTCGACACCGCCTGGATGCAACCGCCAAGCCCGGCACGGCACGAAGCCGCGCCCGGGAAAGAAATCCCGGGCGCGGCTTCGGAGTTGGTATTCGCTCACCGTGCGGAGTCGGCGATCGTCCGCCGCACGGGCGGCGAACGGCGGCTACGCGGCGGCGGTGCGCCGACGCGGGGCGCCGCCGCCGGCGGTGGTCCCACCGGTACGGGTCGAGGCGGCACCGGCCGCGGTGGACGGACGACGTCCGGTACCGCTGCCGCCACCCTGGCCGGGCCGACGACCGCGACCGCGGCCACCGGCCGAGCCACCGCGACGCGGGGTCTCGGAGACCGGCGAGGAGATCACGACCGGGATGCCCGAGGGCACCTGGGCGCCGGTGACGCGGGTGAGTTCCTCGTCGCCCGAGCGGACCTGGATGGTCGACGCCTCGATGCCGGCGATCATCATCAGGCGGGCCATCTCGCGGCGCTGGTTCGGCGTGACCAGCGTCACGACGCTGCCCGACTCGCCGGCGCGCGCGGTACGACCGCCGCGGTGCAGGTAGTCCTTGTGGTCGGTCGGCGGGTCGATGTTGACGACCAGGTCCAGCCCGTCCACGTGGATGCCGCGCGCCGCGACGTTGGTCGCGATCAGCGCGGTGACGTGCCCGCTCTTGAACTGCTCCAGCGTGCGGGTGCGCTGCGGCTGCGACTTGCCGCCGTGCAGCGCCGCGGCGCGCACGCCGCTCTGCAACATCTGGCGGGTGAGCCGGTCCACCGCGTGCTTGGTGTCCATGAACATGATCACCCGGCCCTCACGCGCCGCGATGTGCGTCGCGGCGGTGTGCTTGTCGGCCTCGGTCACATGCAGCACGTGGTGCTCCATCGTGGTGACCGCGCCCTGCGAGGGGTCGACCGAGTGCACGACCGGGTCGGACAGGAAGCGCTTGACCAGGCGGTCGACGTTGCGGTCGAGCGTGGCCGAGAACAACATCCGCTGACCGTCCGGCTGCACCTGGTCGAGCAGCGCGGTGACCTGCGGCATGAAGCCCATGTCGGCCATCTGGTCGGCCTCGTCGAGCACCGTGATGCCGACCGCGTCCAGCCGCGCGTCGCCGCGGTCGATCAGGTCCTTGAGTCGGCCCGGGGTGGCCACCACGACCTCGGCGCCGTTGCGCAGCGAGCTGGCCTGCCGACCGATCGACATGCCGCCGACGACCGTGGTCATCCGAAGCTGGACCGAGTTGGCGTACGGCATCAGCGCGTCGGTGACCTGCTGCGCGAGTTCGCGGGTGGGCACCAGGACCAGGGCGAGCGGCTGCTTGCTCTCGGCCCGCCGACCGGCGATCCGGGCGAGCATCGCGAGGCCGAACGCGAGCGTCTTGCCCGAGCCGGTCCGACCGCGACCGAGCACGTCCCGCCCGACCAGCGCGTTGGGCAGCGTGGCCGACTGGATCGGGAACGGCTCGGTGACACCCTGCCGGGTGAGCGCGGCCAACATCGGCTTGGGCATGTCCAGCTCGGCGAACGAGTTCACCGCGGGCAGCGACGGCGTGGTGCTGACCGGCAGCGCGAACTCGGCCACGGGAGCCGCGGTCATCGGCTTGCGACGGTTGCCCGACGGGGCGCCGCCGCGGCCTCGGCCGCCACCGGAGCCGCCGCCGTAGCCACCACTGCGGCCGGCGGAGCTGCCGCCGCTGCGGCTGTATCGGTCGTTGGAGCGGGGGGTGCGATTCATGGAGAACCTTCCTCGATGCGGCGCGTATCGAGGACGTCTCCGCGGCATGACGCCGCACAAGGAGTCGCAAGAACGAGCCGGACTAGCTGAAAAAGAACCGACGTGGTGACTCGGGATCACTCGCGTCGAGATAGTGCGCAACGGTCGGGCGCCTGCCGAAGAGCGGCGGCCGATGTGCCGGACCGTGCGAGGCCGCGCGACGAGGTCGCGTCGGGCAGGGTCCTGATCGGCGGACGCGGAGCATCCGCCTGGGGTGGTACACCGTGGCCTTCCCGATCGGAAGGACCGTCGCCCCGAAGGGCAGCCGGCCACGGGAAGGGCCCGCACCTTGCGGCGCGGGCCCTCGCTGCGCGGCCGAAGCCACGCCCATGAGACAGGTCAGACGATGTTGATGTTCTCCGCCTGCGGGCCCTTCTGGCCCTGCGTGACGTCGAAGGAGACCTTCTGGCCCTCCTGCAGCTCACGGAAGCCCTGAGCGTTGATGTTCGAGTAGTGGGCGAAGACGTCGGGGCCGCCACCGTCCTGCTCGATGAAGCCGAAGCCCTTTTCTCCGTTGAACCACTTCACGGTGCCAGTAGCCACGTATCTTCCCCTTCGGGGCAGTACCGGGATCTCGCACCCTGCGAAACCCGAATCGTTGCTGATTACCCCGCCCGGAGATGGACACCGGAAAAACAAAAGTGCACCTGTTGGCTACAACCAGCAGGCGCACAGAAAATTCCATGGGAACCACAGCAGCAATTAACGTTAGCACGCCGGAGGGCCCGGCCGGCGGGATCCTCCCGATCTTGTGCCGGCCGCACGCTCGCACACCGGGTGCGACCATGGACGCTCCGCCGGTCCCCGGCCACCTCCCAGCTTCCCCGAAGGGTTCGCGTGTCCTCCTCCGACTTCCCCGCGTCCGACGACTCGGCCCAGCCGATCTCCCTCTCCGCCATCGGCACCCCCCTCACCCTGGAGGACGTCAGCGCGACCGGTGGCTGCGGCGACGGCTGCGGATGCGCCGGTGGCGACATCGACATCGACGCCGACCTGCTCGACGCGTTCGTCACCGAGCAGGTGCTGGTGCGCCTGGAATCCGAACCCACCTTCGTCGCCCGGTCCATCGCGGCGCTCGCCGCCGGTGACGACATCGACGCCGAACTGGCCGAGGAGATCGAGGAGTTGGAGTCCGACCCGGTACTCCTCCTGGACGTGCTCGGGGCCACCCGGAAGAGCCTGCCGGAGATGGAGTCGGACGCGGTGGTGCTGCTCTTCCGCTACGTCATCGACCACGTGGCGCTCGGCCCGGCGGAACTGCCGCTGGAGGAGCGGGTGCAGATCGAGTGGCGGGTGCCGCCGGTTCAGGGCTGAGTCGAACGTGCCCCGTCCGGCTGCGCCGACCCGTTCCCGGCCTCCGGAAGCACGGTCGCAGCCGGCGGGAGCCCGACGTCGGCAAGCTCCGGCCGCGGCGCCGGCCGCAGCCGTCCGGAGAACAGGTAGCCGGCTCCGAGCCCGATCAGCGCCGCCGAGACGTGCCCGATCGTGGTGAAGTCCGGCAACGCGCCGAACCACTCGACGGACGAGAACGGGTACAGCAGGCAGACGAGCGCCCACCAGGGCCGCAACCACCGGGACAGCAGCGGGGTGACCGCCGCTATGGCCGCCATCGAGGCGTAGCTCACCCCGTAGTCGAGCGAGTACCGGGTGTCCTCCGGATAGGTTCCGGCGTCGATCGCCACGGTCAGCACCACCGCTGTGACGAGCGTCGCACCCACGTGTCCGAGCACCGTGACGCCGACCGCGCGCAGCGTGCCGACCCGGTGCTCCAGGAACGCCATGCACACTCCGAGCCCGAACCCGATCGTCAGCACGTTGCCGAGCAGGGTGCCGTGTACGTCCGCGACCATCAGGCTGCCCGCCATCGCGCGCAGCGGATGGTGGTGCAGGTTGTCGAGGTTCGTGCTGATCTCGTCCAGGAGCCGATCTGCGGCGGTCTCGGACATCAGCCGGCCGACCACGACCCCGGTGATCGCGAGCAGGAACAGTACGGCGAAGGTCGCCGGGCTGCGTCGCGGATATCCGACGAGGCCGCGCAGTTGGCTCGCGGGGTTCCGACTCACGGTGCGACTCTCCTTGTGCCGGCGCGGGGACGCGGCGCGAAACCACCATGCTGCATCACCCGGCCGGGTCGCCGCGGCCCGGTCCCCGAATCGGACGGTCGACGATTCGGTGGGCACCGAAACGACCCGCCCCTAGCGTCGTGTTCGTCAGCGCGTCCGCCACCGGTGAACGCTTCGGCAGCGGCCCACCCGGGCCGCCGGCACAGGGGGTCCAAGCAATGTCGGAGACACGTCTTCGCCCGGCGACCGGCGTCGATCGGCGCGCCGTCGCCGCGGCGTGCGTCACGGTGGTGTTCTGGGCGTCCGCGTTCGTGTCCATCCGCAGCGCGGGCGCGCATTTCGCCCCCGGGGCGCTGGCCCTGGGGCGGATGTTCGCCGGTTCGCTGGTGCTCGGCACGATCGTGCTGGTGCGCCGCGAGGGTTTCCCGCCGCGCGCCGCGTGGCCCGGCATCCTGCTCTCCGGGGTGTTGTGGTTCGGCGTCTACATGGCGGTGCTGAACTGGGGCGAGCGCAAGGTGGACGCGGGCACCGCGGCGATGGTGGTCAACATCGGCCCGATCGCGATCGCGCTGCTCGGCGGTTGGTTGCTCAAGGAGGGCTTCGCACCGCGCCTGCTCGCCGGCATCGCCGTCTCGTTCGCGGGCGCGGTCGTGGTGGGCGTCTCGATGTCGGACGGCGGCGGGGCGCCGCTGCTGGGCGTGGGCCTGTGCGTGCTCGCCGCGCTGTCCTACGCGGCCGGCGTGGTCGCGCAAAAGCCCGCGCTGCGACACACCTCCGCGCTCCAGGTCACCGCGTACGGCTGCTTCATCGGCATGCTCTGTTGCCTGCCGTTCGCCGGGCAACTGGTCGAGCAGACCGCCGACGCACCGCTCTCGGCCACGCTGAACGTGATCTACCTGGGCATCTTTCCCACCGCGCTGGGCTTCACCACGTGGGCGTACGCACTGGCCCGGACCACCGCGGGCAGGATGGGCAGCACCACGTACGCGGTGCCGGCCATCGTGGTGCTGCTCGCCTGGGTATTCCTGGACGAGGTGCCCGGCCCGCTGACCTTCCTCGGCGGCGCGCTGTGCCTGGCCGGCGTCGCGGTCTCCCGGGGTGGTGCCCGCCGACCGGTGACCGGGTTCGACCCGAAGGCCGCCGAAGGGCCGCCGGTGCGGCAGGATCTCCCCGGACGATGACCGGACGAGGGAGATGTCGTGACAGCGGTGGGTCGGGTCCTGGCGGATCGGTACGAACTCCTCGAACAGCGCGGTCGCGGCGGGCTCGGTCGGGTCTGGGCCGCGCACGATCGCACCGAGTCCCGCGACGTCGCGGTCAAGCTGCTGCACGGCCCGCCCGACGACGAGGCCGCGGCGCGGTTCGTGCACGAGGTGCGCGCCGCGGCGGCGCCGGCGCATCCGGGCCTGGTCGCCGTGCTCGACGTGGGGCGGGACACCGACGGCACGCCGTTCCTGGTCACCGAGTTGCTCACCGGCCGCGATCTGCGGGCGACGCTGGGCGCGGGTCTGCCCGAGCCCGCGAACGCGGTGGCGTGGGCGGCGCAGGTCTGCGCCGCGCTCGAACACGCGCACCGGGCCGGTCTGGTGCACGGCGACCTCAAGCCCGCCGACCTGTTCGTGGGCGAGGACGACCGGGTCCGAGTGCTCGACCTCGGCCTCGCCCGGCACCTCGCGGCGGTCGCCACGACCGGCACACGCCTGCTGGGGACACTCGCCTACACCGCGCCGGAACGACTGCGCGGGCAGCCCGCCGAGCCCCGCTCGGATCTGTACGCACTGGGCTGCGTGCTCTACGAACTGCTCACCGGCACACCGCCGTTCGGCACCGGCGACGTGGCCGCCACGGTCTGCGCCCAGCTCGACGCGATCCCGGAACCGCCCGAGCGGCGCGGCGTGGACGTGCCGGCGCACCTGAGCAGGCTGGTCCTGGACCTGTTGGCGAAGGATCCCGCGCAGCGCCCGGCCGACGCGGCCTCGGTCGCCGCGCGGCTGACCGAGACGCCCCCGCCGCCCCCGGCGGACCGCCCCCGCCCGCCCGCCGCCCCGCCGCTGATGCCGGCTCCGCCGGTACCGCCCCCGCCCGCCCCGCCGCAGCCCCCGCTCGGCCCGCCCGTGTTCCCGCCCCCCGTCGCGGCGGCCGCGGCGGCAGCCGACGAGGACGACGAGCCGCAACTCCGCCGGGCCGCGGCGTCCGGCGATCCGGACGCCGCGGTGCAACTCGCCTACCACCTCGCGGACACCGGCCGCGAGACCGAGGCCGAGGCGCTGTACCGCGAGGCCCTGGCCCGCAACCACCCGGAGGCCGCGAACGACCTCGCCGACCTGCTCGCGGCCACCGATCGAGCCGGTGAGGCCGAGGAGTTGTACCGCCGCGCGTTGGCGCAGGGCCACCCGGACGCGGCGAACAACCTGGGCCGACTGCTGGTGCGCCTGGGCCGGACCCCGGAGGCCGAGATGCTCTTCCGGCACGCCTCGGCCCACGGCCACGACGACGCCGCGAACAACCTGGGCCTGCTCCTGGCCGGCTCCGGGCGCCCGGACGAGGCCGAGCAGTTGTTCCGGCACGCCTACGCACAGGGCCACCCGGACGCCGCGGTCAACCTGGCCGGGTTGCTGGGCGCGCGCGGTCGGCTGAAGGAGGCGGAGAAGCTCTGCCGTCGTGCGTTGGTCGAGGGCCACCCGGAGGCCGCGATCGTGCTCGCCGGCCTGCTGGAGCGCCGCGGTCGCACCCGCGAGGCGGAGGAGATGTACCGGCGCGCCCTGGCCGAGGCACACCCGGCGGCCGCCGGCCAACTCGCCCGTTTCCTGGACGCCCAGGGCCGCGGCGGGGAAGCGATGTGGCTGCGCTCGTAGTGCCGCGTGGGCGGTGGGCGGACCCCCGGCGGGTCCGCCCACCGGCACGGACCGCCGTCAGTCCGCGAAGACCTCGCGGAGCTTGGCCTCCTGGTCGTTGGACAGGTTGCTGCGCACCAGTTCGGCCTGGGCCCCGCCGAACGCCTCGTGCACCCGGTCCACCACCACGTTCGAGGTCATCACGAACAGCGCGGAGGTGCCCGGGGTGATCTGCCGGCGCACCTCGGCGACGAAGTCGTCGTCGATGCCGACGTCGCTCATGCTGCCGCCGAGCGCGCCCGCCGCGGCGCCGATCGCGGCGCCCAGCAGCGGCACGAAGAAGATCAGGCCGAAGAGCATGCCCCAGAAGGTGCCGGACAGCGCGCCGATCCCGGTGAGGCTGTTGAGCTGCTTGGTCTTGGGCTTCTTGGCGTCCGCGGGCCACGACACCACGGCCGCGTCGTGTACCCGGACGAGTTCCTGCTTCTGGAGCGTGAGCAGCGTCTGTTCGGCATCGGCCGCGCCGTGCGCGGTGGGGAACTTCCAGACGGTGAGCGTGGACACGCAAGACCTCCGACATCGATGCGGACGAAGAGCCACGCACGGGCCCCGGGGGGTCCGTGCGTGGCGGGTGGTGTGGCCTGTTACTCCATCGGTCCCTCGTGCTCGGCGTCCCGGCGGTGCGCTCCGGTGCCCATGCGGCGGCTCTCGTCCCGGGCCCGCCACTCGGACACCGTCTCGTCCGAGTAGTAGCCCTGGGCGGCGTCCCAGCGCACGGTCAGCGCGAACAGGACCACCAGGTCCAGCGCGATCACGATGGTGGACCAGACCGGGTGCGCGGCCAGGAAGCCGATCTCACCGATGATGTTCAACATCACCAGGAACGTACCGATCACGCGGGCCCAGGTCGCACCGGTGAGCAGCCCCCCACCGACGAGCAGTTGCAACCCGCCGAAGATCAGCAGGATGACGCCCCACGTGTTGTAGTTCCACACCAGGAGATCACCGGAACGGGTGACGAAGTACCCGTCCGAGAACAGTGCCGTGAACCCCTGGAAGAGGTTGAGGACACCCAGGACGAGCAGGGTGCATCCGGCGAAAGCCACCCACCCGGACCAAGCGCCCGACATGCGGGTTTTGCTGTTCATGGCCTACTCCCAACCCCGGCCCGGACGGCCGGGAAGGTTATGCCTCGTGCCGATTGCCTGCCGTCGCGGGTGCCCGCGACCTTGCGAGTCGGCCTTCTCGCACCTTGGCACAGCTTGTCCTATTTTGCACCTTTTTCTAAAGACGAGTAGATACGCGGTTTTGATGGAACCCGCCCCGGGACACCTGGTCACGAGCGGGGAGGACTGCAGCGATGTCCCAGGCAGCATCCGAATCGGGCGAACGGACGAGGGGCCGGCACCGGTTGCGGCTCGCCCTGGCCTGCCTGTTCCTGGCCCTGGCCTGCGTACTCACCCCGGTCGCGGTGGCGGCCTCGTGGGCGGACGACGAGATCGGCGACACCGATCGTTTCGTCGCCACGCTGGCGCCGCTGTCCTCGAACCCGGACGTCCAGGCCGAGGTCGCCGATCGGGTGGCCGAGGCCGCCGTGCAGGCGGTGGACGTGGGCGGGTTGAGCGACGCGCTGCGCGAGGCCCTGGGCCTGGATCCGAACGACGCGTCGGGGCCGGTCACCGGATCGATTCGGAACCTGTTGCACGGCGTGGTGAACCAGGCCGCCCTCGCCTTCGTCGCGAGCGACGCGTTCGACGTCGTGTGGCGCGACGCGCTCCGCCTGGCCCACGCGTCCGCGTTGCGCGCGCTGGAGGGCGAGGACGACGGCGCGGTCACCTCGTCCGGCGGCGAGGTGGTGCTGGATCTGGGTCCGACGATCGACCGGGTCCGGCAGGGCCTGGTGGACCGGGGCTTCTCGATCGCGACCAACATCCCGAGTACCGACCAACGGTTCGTCCTGCTGCACCGCGAGGGGTTGCGCAAGGGTCAGGACGCGTTCCGGTTCCTGAACGCCGCGGGCACCTGGCTGCCGATCGTGGTGGCGCTGCTCTTCGTGGTGGGTGTGTGCGTCGCGCCCCGACGTCGTCGGGTGATCATGTGGACGGCCCTGGGCACCCTGCTCGCCCTGCTCGTGCTCGCGATCGGGCTGGCCGTCGCGCGCCGGTACTACCTGGACCGGTTGCCGTCGGAGATCTCCCGGGACGCGGCGGCGGCGACCTTCGACGCGCTGGTGCGGTTCCTGCGCGAGACCACCCGCACCCTGGCGATCATCGCCGCCGCGGTCGCGATCGCCGCCTTCGTGGTCGGCCCGGCGCGGCGGGCCGCGGCCGTTCGGCGGGTGCTGGCGGCCGGTCCGGACGCGGCGGGCGGCGCGCTGGCCCGGACCGGTCTGGGCACCGGGTCGGCGGGCCGCTTCGTGGCCGCGCGGCGGGGCCCGATCTACGCCGTGGTGGGCCTGCTCGGCGGGGTGTGGCTGGCCTGGTGGAACCATCCGACGGTGCCCGCGGTGCTGCTGGTCCTGTTGGTGGTGCTGGCCGTCGTGGCGGTCCTGGAGGTCGTGGCGGCGGCCGGAACCCCCGAGCCGGCCGGGGTCGATCGGTGAGTGTGCGGCCCCGTCCCAGGGGGCGGTGACCCGACTGCGCGGCCGGGTCGAGGACATGCCGGTGATGGCGTTCGTGGGTCGGTTGACCACCCGGTTCCTGGTGGTCGACAGCGTCGAGGCGGCCACCATGTCGGCAGCGAAGGTGTTCCTCGCCGGTGTCCCGGCGCTGTTCGTGTTCGCCGCGTTCGCCCCCCGGGTGCTGCGCGACGAATTGCTCGACTCGCTGCGCGCGATCCTGGGCCTGCCCGCCGGCACGCTGGACGAGGTCTCCCGGGTCCACGACGCGGGCGAGCATCTGCGCCGGCAAACCGGTGCGGCCAGTGCGGTGTTCACCCTGTCGATGGCGGGCCGGGTGGCCCGGTCGCTGCAACGGTTGTGCCGGCGCGTGGTTCGTGCGGGTGGTCGGCTTCAGCCCCCGACTGATCGGGCGCCGGTTGTTGGGGTCGTCGGTGTGGCTGGTCGCGCTGCTGTTCCAGGCGCAGTTGCACAACGGCTTCGGCGCCGGGCCCCGGCTCGGCGTGGTCGTCCTGTTCGTCGCCTCGGTGCTGCTGTGGTGGTGGACTCAGCACCTGTTGCCGGAGGGTCGGATCGGCTGGTGGCCGCTGCTGCCCGGCTCGCTGTCGGCCGCGCTGGGCACGATCGGCATGCAGTACGGCTCACATCTGGTGATGCCCAGGGCGGTGGCCCGCAGCGTGGCCGAGTTCGGCCCGCTCGGGCTGATGTTGACCCTGATGTCGTGGCTGGTCGCGGCCTGCGCGGTGGTGGTCTTCGCGATCACCATCGGCGCGTTCCTGGCCGAGGAGGAGCCGCTGGGCAGCCTGCTGGGCGCCCCCGAGGCGCCGCGGCACATCGACCCGCCTCAGGCCTGACCGGGGGTCTGCCCGGTGCGCCGGAACTCCGTCGGCGACTGCTGGACCCGGCGGGAGAACAGTCGGGCGAAGTAGGCGGGGTCGTCGTAGCCGACGTTGCGGGCCACCTCGTGGATGGACTGGTCGGTGGACAGGAGCAGGCGCTTGGCCCGGGACAGCCGGGTGCGCACGATGTACTCCTTGGGGGTGGTGCCGGTCGCGCGCTGCATCTCGCCGCGCAGGCCCGCCTCGTCCAGACCCAGCCGGCGGGCGTGTTCGCCGACGGTGAGCGGCTCGGTGGCGTGCTCGTCGAAGTAGCGGACCACGCGCGAGCCGTCCTCGTCGACCCGGATCGTCTTCAGGTCGATGATCAACTGGTGCACGATCGCCGAGGTGACCACCTCGCGATTGGGCGCGCCCGGTTCCACCGCGGTCAGCAGCCGGTCGAAGCCCTGGCGCAGCGGCCGGACCCCGCCGAGCGACATCACCGGCTCGGCCCGGTCCAGGAAGCCCAGGTCCTCGTACGCCGCCGCGGTCGGCCCCTCGAACAGCACCCAGTGCTCGCGCCAGCCGGTCGGGTCCGGGCTGTACGCGTGGTACTCGCCGGGGAAGAGCAGGAAGGCGGCGGGCGCCTGGACCGGGATTCGCGGCGCGTGCCGGTTGCCGGAGCGGAACCAGCCCGATCCGCCGGTGATCAGGGTGAGTTGGTAGCAGCCCAGCACCCGGCCCTCGAACAACATCGCGTTGACCTGTTGCCAGCCCACGCCCAGGCACACCAGGCCGAGGGCCTGGTGCTCCTTTGCGGGCGTGAGATAGCGCGCGAAGATCATGGTGCGCCGATCGTACGGCGGCGGGCGCCGGCTGCGCAGCGGTTGTTCACGCCTTCACCCCGCCCGCGACCAGGTCGGTGCGCCAGAACCGTTGGAGCGACCAGAACGCGGCGACCAGCGGGATCACCGAGACCAGTGCGCCGACCACGACCAGGTTGGCGTGCGGCTGGTTGGGGTCGCTGTTCCACGCGTTCAGGCCCAGCGTGACCGGCCACAGGTGCTGGTTGTTGAGGGTGATCAGCGGCAGGAAGAAGTTGTTCCAGACCGCGACCAGTTGGAACAGGAAGATGGTCACCAGCGCGGGCGACATGATCCGCAGGCCGATGGTGCAAAAGATCCGGAACTCGCTCGCGCCGTCCAGCCGGGCCGCCTCGATCAGTTCGTCCGGCACCGACGCCTCGGCGTAGGTCTTGGCCAGGAAGACGCCGAACGGGCTGACCGCCGCGGGCAGCAGGACCGCCCAGATCGTGTCGACCAGGTGCACCTTGGAGAGCATCAGGTAGATCGGCAGCGCGAGCATGGGAGTGGGGATGAGCACCGCGCCCAGGATCACCGAGAAGATCGCGCCCCGGCCGCGGAAGCGGTACTTGGCCAGCGCGTAGCCGGCCATCGCGGCCAGGAAGGTGGCGACCACGCCGCCGCCGACCGCGTACAGCACCGAGTTGAACACCCAGCGCAGGAAGATGCCGCCGTCCTGGTCGAAGAGTTGGCGCAGGTTGGCGCCCAGGTTCCAGTCGGCGAACCAGAAGCCGTTGCTGCCGAACAGGTCGCTGGAGGACTTGGTCGAGGAGACCAGCAGCCACCACACCGGCATCAGGAAGTAGGTGGCCACCAGGAACAGGAACGAGGTGGTCAGCACCTGCGAACGCATCGGCGTGGTGCGGCCCTTGCCCACCTTGCGCGCACGCGGCGGGGCCTGCTCGCGGACCGGGCTCGCGGGCGGGGTGGTCAGCGTCGTCACAGCGAGGACCTGCCGTTCGTGAGCCGGGCGGAGAGCTTGAGGACCGCGAAGGACAACACGCAGGTGCCCAGCGCGAGCAGCACCGAGATCGCGGCGCCCTGACCGTAGTCGTTGTTCTCCACGGCCTTGTGGTACGCGGACATGATCGGGGTGTAGTCCGCGTCCAGCGACGAGGTCAGCGGTCGCAACACGCGTGGTTCGGTGTAGAGCTGGAGGGTGCCGATCACCGAGAACACGGTGGTCAGCGCGATCGCCGGGGCGACCAGCGGCACCTTGATCCGCCACGCCGTGCGCCACGGGCCGCAACCGTCCAACTCGGCGGCCTCGTAGAGCTCCTGCGGGATCGCCTGGAGCGCGGAGTAGATGACCAGCATGTTGTAGCCGGTCCAGGTCCAGGTGACCACGTTCGCGATCGACCACAACACCGCGTCCTCGCCGAGGAAGTCGGACGGCAGGCCGACCGCGTCCAGCATGCTCACCACGGGGCTGGAGCGCGGCATGTAGAGGAAGGCCCACAAGATGGTGGCGACCACGCCGGGGATCGCGTAGGGCAGGAAGTAGGCGGTGCGGAAGAAGCCCTTGAGTCGGGCCGACTTCGCGTCCAGGAGCAGGGCGAGCACCAGTGCGAGGCCGAGCATCACCGGCACCTGGATCACGCCGAACAGCAGCACGCGGCCCACGCCGTGCCACAGGGCGTCGTCGTGCAGCGCCTTGGTGTAGTTCTCGAATCCCGCGTACACCCGCTTGGGCGGGGTCAGGCCCAGGCCGGAGCGTTGCATCTTGTGCAGGCTCTCGACGATCGCGTAGCCGACGGGGACGGCGTACATCGCGGCGAACAGCACGCCGAACGGCGCAAGGAACATCAGGGGCGCGGACCGCCGGCGCTTGCGCCGCGGGATCGGTGCGCTCAAGGGCGGGCTCCCGGTGGATGGAACGAGTGGGGGACGGGTGGGCCGACGGCGGCGTGCCCGCCGTCCCGCGCGGGTGACGCGCGGACGGCGGGACACGGTACGAACTGCCGGCGGCGTCGGGGTGGTGACGGCGGGTCAGCCCGCGGCGGCCTTCAGGCCCTTGTCCTGGATGGCCTTGATCGTGGTGCCCTGGACGCCGGTCAGCGCGTCGGCGAGCTTGCCGTTGCCGGCGCCGGCCTTGCCCATCCGGTCGGTCAGGTCGGCGGAGACCTGGGTCATCGTGGGTCCCCACTGCCAGCCGGTCGGGGCCTGCGCGGCGGACTCCTTGAAGATGTCGTAGATCTTCGCGTTGCCGAAGTACGCGGAGGGCTGCTGCATCGCCTCCAGGCTCGCCCCGGCCGTGGCCGCCGGGTAGATGCCCGCGTCCTTGACCAGGGTGGTCAGGCTCCCGGTGTCGCTGCTCATCCAGTCCGCGAAGGTGACCGCGGCCTTGGTGTTCTTGCAGCCCTTGAGCACCGCCGTGCCGGAGCCGCCGATGTTGCCGGTGGCCTTGCCGTTCGCCTCCCACTGCGGCATCGGCGCCACCGCCCACTTGCCCGCCGCGTCCTTGTTGTTCTCCTCCAGCAGCGCGGTGAACCAGACCGGGCCGACGTAGCTGGCAACGCTGCCGTCACTCATGCGCTTGTACCAGTCGGGAGTGGAGGTCGGGTCGGCGGAGACGACCTTCCTATCCAGGAGTTGTTGCCAGTACTGGGTGACCTTTTGGGTGCCCGGCTCGGTCAGCGAGACCTTCCAGGTGTCGCCCTCGGGCTTGAACCAACTGCCGCCGTTCTGCCAGGCCATGCCCGCGTACCACCACGGGTCGTTGCCGCCGAACGCCGAGTAGGACACCGCCGGGTCGGCCGCGTGCACCTTGTCCGCCTGCTGGGCGAACTCGTCCCAGGTCTTGGGCGGGGTGAGGCCGTTCCTGGCAAAAATGTCGGTGCGGTAGAACATCGCGACCGGGCCGGTGTCCACCGGGATGCCGTAGGTCTTGCCCGCGACGCTCATCTGCGACCAGGCGCCGGCCGAGTACTTGGACTTGACCCCGGCGGCCTCCTTGTCCACGTCCTGGAGCGCGCCCTCGACCAGGAAGCTGGGCAGGGTCTCGTAGCCCATCTGGGCCAGGCACGGGGCGTTGTTCGCCTTCACCGCGGCGAGCATCTTGGCGTAGCCGCCCTTGGAGCCCGGCTCGACCTTGTTGTAGTTGACGTGGATGTCGGGGTGCGCGGCGTTGAACGCGGTCACGGCCTTCTCGTAGGCCGGGTTCCATCCCCAGAAGTCGAGCTGGGCGGTGCCGCCGCCCTGGCCCCCGGGCGTCTTGTCGCCCTGTGCCGCCTTGTCGGTCTTGTCGCTGCCGGAGTCCGAGTCGGAGCCGCAGGCGGTGAGCGCGGTCAGGGCCGCGAGCGTGACCGCGACGGCGGCGTGGCGGGCCGTCCGGCGGCCTCGGCGCGAGAAACGCGAAGCGGCGCGCGGCGAGGGGCGCGAAGCACGGGTGCTACCCCACATGAGGTGGCCGTCCCTTCGGGAAATGGGCAGGGCTCGACGGAGCCCGGCAGGTGGTCGGAAGGCAGAGGAGGCTGTCTGGCCGCCGATCATGTGCCCTGCCCGACAAAGCGTCAACGGGTTGCCGGGCGGATCATGGTTTTGTCGAGGTGATCCGCAAGAAAAGTCCAAGTGTCTGGTCACCGAATGGCAAGGGGCGTGAACCAGAGAGTATCCATCCAGGTGAGAGCGTTGGAACCATGGGTCACCGGGTGTAGAAAAGTCCACGATGCCGCTCAGAAGAGTGCATGTTCGAGTCGCGCGGGTCGGGCACGATGATCCGGACCCACCGCACGGATCTGCCCGAGGAGCGTCTTGACCACCCCCAGCCTCGTCCCGAGTCGAGACGGCTTCACCCTCGACGGCAGGCCGTTTCGCATGCTCTCCGGTGCCCTGCACTACTTCCGCGTGCATCCCGCGCAGTGGGACGACCGGCTGGCCCGGTTGCGCGGCCTGGGTCTGAACACGGTCGAGACCTACGTCGCCTGGAACGTGCACGAACCGACACCGGGCCGCTTCGACTTCAGCGGCGGCAAGGACCTGGTCGCGTTCCTGCGCGCGGCCGAGCGCCACGGGCTCAAGGCGATCGTTCGGCCGGGCCCCTACATCTGCGCCGAGTGGGAGTTCGGCGGCCTGCCCGCGTGGCTGCTCAAGGACCCGGGGATGCGGCTGCGCTGTGCCCACCCGCCGTTCCTGGCCGCCGTGGACCGCTATCTCGACGCGGTGATGCCGCTGGTCGAGCCGCTGCTCGCGGAGCACGGCGGGCCGGTGATCGCGCTCCAGGTGGAGAACGAGTACGGCAGCTACGGCAACGACGTCGCGTATCTGCGGCACCTGGTCGAGGGGCTGCGCCGGCGCGGCGCGAACGGGCTGCTGTTCACCTCCGACGGGCCCACCGAGCCGATGCTCCAGGGCGGCACCGTGGCCGGCGTGTTGCCGACGGTGAACTTCGGCTCGCGCGCCGACGAGGCGTTCGCGACGTTGCGTCGCTGGTCGCCGGACGGGCCGCCGGTGTGCATGGAGTTCTGGAACGGCTGGTTCGACCACTGGCGCGATCCGCACCACGTACGGGACGCGGCGGACGCGGCGGCGGTGTTGGAGGACATGCTCGCGGCCGGCGGTTCGGTGAACCTGTACATGGCGCACGGCGGCACCAACTTCGGTCTGATGAACGGCGCCAACGAGCAGGACGGCGTCTATCAGCCGAC
The DNA here is from genome assembly GCF_040629175.1 of Embleya sp. NPDC005971. Taxonomy (NCBI): domain Bacteria; kingdom Bacillati; phylum Actinomycetota; class Actinomycetes; order Kitasatosporales; family Streptomycetaceae; genus Embleya; species Embleya sp. NPDC005971. The sequence goes on from NZ_JBEXUX010000012.1 coordinate 108,052, forward strand.
GGTGACCAGCTACGACTACGACGCGGCGATCGGCGAGGCGGGCGAACTCACCGACAAGTATTGGGCCTTCCGCGAGGTGATCGGCCGCTACGCGCCGCTGCCGGTCGAACCGCCGCCGGCGCTGCCGGCGCGGATCAAGCTCGGCGAGGTCGCCCTGCCCTCGGCGGCGGCGCTGCTCGCGCACGTCGAGGACCTGTCCGCGCCGGTGTACTCGCCCGGCACGCTCACCATGGAGGAACTCGACCAGGCGTACGGCTTCGTGCTCTACCGGACCTGGATCAGCGGTCCGCGCGAGGCGGCGCCGTTGCACGTGGACGGACTGGCCGACCGGGCCCAGGTGTTCCTGGACGGGGTGCCGGTCGCGGTGCTGGACCGCAGCGAAGGCGGCTCACCCTCCTGCGAGTTGGCCATTCCCGCGGGCGGTGCGCGGCTGGACCTGCTGGTGGAGAACTGCGGGCGGGTCAACTACGGCCCCGGGCTGCACGACCGCAAGGGCATCACCCGGGGGGTGCGGCTGGAGCGGCAGCACCTGTTCGGCTGGCAGATGTACCCGCTGCCGCTGGACGCCCCGGACGGACCGGTGCTGCCGGACGCCTCCGGGCCGATCCCGGCGGGTGTACCGGTGTTGCGCTCGGGCACGTTCGAGGTGGAGACGGTCGGCGACACCTTCGTCCGGCTGGACGGCTGGACCAAGGGCCTGGTCTGGGTCAACGGCTTCCTGCTCGGCCGCTACTGGTCGAAGGGGCCGCAGCGCACCCTGTATGTCCCGGGACCGCTGCTGCGGGCGGGGACGAATACGGTGACGGTGCTGGAACTGCACGGTCCCGGCGGGGCGCAGGTGACGTTCACGGACACGCCCGACCTGGGCGAGCCGGCCGCGGCGCCGATGATCGACTAGGCCCGGTCCGGCGTCCTGCGGCGCGGCGCGCGTCAGTCGGCGTCCGGTTCACTGACGCCGTGCCGGCGGGCGAGGTCGATGAACAGGCGGGCGGAGCGCTCTCGGGCGTCTTCTCGGCAGAGCAGAATGATGCCGCGGCGCAGGGGCGGGTCGAGGGAGCGGATGCAGGCGGATTCGCCGAAGACGTCCTGTGCCACGTCGCGGTACCACAGCAGCGATCCCTCGCCGTTGAGGACCCCGGCGACCCAGTTGACCCGGTCGTCGTGTTCGCAGCCGGCGATCGGTCGGACGCCCATCTCGGCGAACATCGCCTCGAACTGGGAGCGGCGCTCGGTACCGCGTCTGGGCAGCACCATCCGCAGGCCGTCCAGCGCGGACCACGGCACCGGGTCGGGCAGCCGGGTGTCGAGTGGCGACACGAGCACCACCTCCGCCGCGGCGAGCCGGTAGGTGCGCAGGTCGCCGGGCCCGGGCGCGTCGGCCACCCCGATCGCGGCGGTGCCCGCGCGGACCGCGTTGAGCACTCCCCCGCGCCCGTCGTACCGGGTCACCTCGATCGGCGCCTCCGGGTGCTCGGCGGCGAACATCGAGACCATCCGGGCGACATGGCCGATCGCGAGGGTGGCGGTGGTGGCCACGGTCAGTGGGGGCTCGGTGACCGGGCCGGCCACCCGGCCGATGTCCTCGATCGCGCCGACGGCGTCCAGCACGGTACGGGCGATCCGCACCACCCGGGAGCCCTCGGCGGTCAGTCCCACCGTCCGGCCCTCGCGGACGAACAGCTCGGCGTCCAGCTCGTGTTCGAGGGCCTTGAGCGCCCGGGACAGGGCGGACTGGGCGACGTAGAGGGCTTCCGCGGCGGCGGTCATGGTGCCGAAGTTGGCGACGGCGACGAGGTAGCGGAGCTGCTGGAGGGTCACGCGCCGCACCATAACGGTCACGCCACCCATGCCGGCAGGGTCATAAAACGGGTAATTCACCGCCGGCGCCCGGGGGATCGCTCCACTCGGGCGGATCACGCGGGCATCGGTATATGCCGTGCGGGCAAGGTTCGGCGTCGCGCCGGCCGTGATCCGGGGCCGATCGGGCCGTGTGCCGACTGGGCAGAGCGGCCCCGGGGGATTTTCGCCGGAGCTTTCGCGCGGCGGGCCCGCGACCGGTTCGTCGTTGACACCTCGATGCCCGAAACCGACTATACGGCGCAGTGATTCGGCTGCGGGCGATATTCCGATTTCGCACCGCTTTCGAGCGTTTGACAATTCCTGACTTGGATACGTCCCGACATCGGCATCGATGCGGCGATTTCTCGTGCCCGGAACCGAAGTTCCCGAAAGCGTGGCGCCCGGTATCGCCTTCGCGCGCCCTTCGCACCGCACCGTTCGTCCCGCCGCACGGTTTCCCGGATGGAGGCACTCCCCCATGACGTCGCAGTCCCCGCGTCGCGATCAGGTCCTCGCAGTGAGCCCGCTGGGTCGTCCCAACGCCCGACTCGTGATCGCCGCGCATCGGGCCGGCGCGCTCGGGGTGCTCGACCTCGGCCGCGAGCGCGACGCGGCGCTCGACGCGTTGACCGAGGCATCCGCCTTGTCGTCCTTCGGTGTTCGGGTGCCGGTGGGTTGTCCGCTGAGTCCGGACGAGTTGCCCTCCCGGGTGCGGGTGGTGCTCCTGGCGCCGGACGCGCCGTGGCCCCTCGCCGCCGCCGGGCCGGGGCGGCGGGTCCTGGTCGAGGTCACCTGCGTCGAGCAGGCCCGTGCGGCGGTCGCCGCCGGGGCTGCGGGAGTGGTCGCGCGCGGCGCGGAGAGCGGTGGTCGATGCGGCGAGTTGACCACCTTCGTACTGCTTCAGCAGTTGCTCGCGGACGAGAGTGTTCCGGTGCCGGTCTGGGCGGCCGGTGGCATCGGTCCGCACACCGCCGCCGCGGCGGTCGCGGGCGGTGCCGCCGGCGTGCTGCTGGACACCCAACTGGCCCTGGTCGCGGAGAGCACCCTGCCCGCCGACGTCGCAGCGGCCGTGCGGGCGATGGACGGCAGCGAGACGGTCGTGCTCCGCGGGCATCGGGTCTACCGGCGGCCCGACCTGCCGATCGCGGAACTGGCCGAGCAGGCCGCCGACCTCGGCGCCGCACTGGGTGCGAGCGGGCTGCACCGCGAGTTGTTGCCGGTCGGCCAGGACGGCGCGTCGGCCGCCCGGCTCGCGGACCGGTACGGCACCGCCGGTCGGGTGTTGCGCGCGGTGCGCGAGGCGATCGTGGACCAGGTGGCCTCGGCCGCCCGGCACGGAGTGGGGCCGCGGCCGGCGCAGGGGCCGATGACGCGGGTGAGCGACCGGGCCGCGTTCGCGCACGCGGTGGCCCGGGAGGGCGGGTTGCCGTTCCTGGCGTTGTCGCTGCTGCGCGGCCCGCAGGTGGGCGCGCTGCTCGGCGAGACCGCCGCGCTGCTCGGCGACCTGCCGTGGGGGGTGGGCCTGCTCGACTTCGCGCCGCCCGAGCTGCGCGAGGAGCAACTGGCCGCGGTGCTCGCGGCGCGCCCGCCGTACGCGCTGATCGCGGGTGGTCGGCCGGATCGGGCGGCGCCGTTGGAGGCCGCCGGGATCCGTACCTATCTGCATGTGCCCTCCCCCGGTTTGTTGACCCAGTTCCTGCGGGAGGGCGCCCGGCGGTTCGTCTTCGAGGGCACCGAATGTGGTGGCCATGTCGGGCCGCGCGCGAGTTTCCCGCTGTGGGAGGCACAGCTCGACGAATTGCTGACCTTCGCCGAACGACACACGGACGCGGGCGAGTTGGACCTGTTGTTCGCGGGTGGGATCCACGACGCGCGCTCGGCCGCGATGGTGGCCGCCGCGGCGGCGCCCCTGGTCGATCGCGGTGCGTCGGTGGGCGTGTTGATGGGGACCGCGTACCTGTTCACCCGCGAGGCGGTGGACAGCGGCGCGATCGTGCCCGGCTTCCAGGCGGCGGCGGTCGAGTGTGCCTCGACCGCGCTCGTGCAGACCGCGCCCGGGCATGCCACCCGCTGTGCGGGCACGCCGTTCGTGGCCGCGTTCGAGGCCGCCCGGCGCGATCTGGAGGCGCGTGGCCTGCCGTCCCGGCAGGTCTGGGCCGAGTTGGAGCAGCTCAACCTCGGTCGGTTGCGGATCGCCGGCAAGGGGCTGCGGCGCGAGGGCGACGCCCTGGTCGAGGTGGACGCGGACGCGCAGCGCCGGGACGGGATGTTCATGCTGGGCCAGGCCGCGGTGTTGCGGTCCGCGCCGACCGATGTCGCCACACTGCACCGCGAGGTCACCATCGAGGCGGCCGCGTGGCTGGCCCGCAGGGTGCGCGAGCTGGGCGGGCCGGCCCGACCCGTTGCGGCCGGACCGCAGGATGTCGCCATCGTGGGCATGGCCTGTGTCCTGCCGGGCGCACCGGATCTGGCCGGTTACTGGCGCAACATCCTGGCCGGCGTCGACGCGGTGACCGAGGTGCCGCACGACCGCTGGGACGTGGACCGCTACTTCGCGGCCGACGCCGACCCGGGCGCGACCGCTCGCGGCTCGGTTCGCGGTGCCGCCCCCGGCGCGGTCCCGCCCGGGCGCACGCCGTCCAAGTGGGGCGGGTTCGTGCCCGCGATCGGATTCGACGCCACCGGGTACGGGATCCCGCCCGCCTCGCTGGCGGCGATCGATCCGGCCCAACTGCTCGCGCTGCACGTCGCGTCGGGGGCGCTGGCGGATGCCGGCTACGGACCGGGTCGGGCCTTCGCCCGGGAGCGCACCTCGGTGATCTTCGGCGCCGAGGCGGGCGCGGACCTGGCCGGCGCGTACGGCTTCCGCGCGTTGTTCCCGGGCTACTACGGTGCGCTTCCCGCCGATCTGGACCGGCAACTGCCGACCCCCACCGAGGACTCCTTTCCCGGCGTGCTGGCCAACGTGATCGCCGGCCGGATCGCCAACCGGCTCGATCTGGGCGGGGTCAACTACACCGTGGACGCCGCGTGTGCGGCCTCGCTGGCCGCGCTGGACCTGGCCTGCAAGGAGTTGAACACCGGCTCCAGCGATCTGGTGTTGTGCGGCGGCGTGGACACGCACAACGGGATCAACGACTTCCTGATGTTCTCCTCGGTGCGCGCCCTGTCGCCGACCGGGCGTTGCGCCACGTTCGACGCGGACGCGGACGGGATCGCGCTGGGCGAGGGCGCGGTGTGTGTGCTGCTCAAGCGACTGGCGGACGCCGAGCGCGACGGCGATCGGGTGTACGCGGTGGTCAAGGGCGTCGGCGGGTCCAGCGACGGCCGTTCGCTCGGGTTGACCGCGCCGCGCCCCGAGGGCCAGCGGCGGGCGCTGGAACGCGCGTATCGGGCGGCGGGCGTATCGCCGGCCCGGGTCGGCCTGGTCGAGGCGCACGGTACCGGCACGGTGGTCGGCGACCGGGCCGAACTGGACACCCTCACCGCGGTGTTCACCGAGCACGGCGCGACCCCCGGCGACTGTGCGGTGGGCTCGGTGAAATCCCAGATCGGGCACACCAAGTGTGCGGCGGGCCTGGCCGGCCTGGCCAAGGCCGCGCTCGCGGTGCACTTCGGGGTGCGCCCGCCGACCCTGCATCTGCGCCGACCGTCGGACCCGGGGCCGTTCGTGTTCGACGACCGGGCCCGGCCGTGGCCCACGCCGATCACCGAACGCATCGCGGGGGTGAGTGCGTTCGGGTTCGGCGGCACCAATTTCCACGCCGTGCTGGCCGGTTCGGAGCTGTCCGGGGTGGGCGGGCCGGGGGGCGCGGACGCCGCGTGGCCGGCCGAGTTGTTCTGCTTCCGGGGCGCGGACCGTGCGGCGGCGCACGCGGCGCTGGACCGGGTCGCCGACCGGCTGGACGCGGCCGAGGACCTGCCGCTGCGCGGCCTGGCGGCGCTCGCCGCCGGGGAAGGCGCCGACGAAGTCCCGGTCTGGGTCGCCTTCGTCGCGAGCGATCACGCCGATCTGCGGATCAAGCTGACGCTGGCCCGGGCGGGTGCGGTCGATCCCGCCGGCGAGATCTTCCACCGGGGGGCGGAGGTGGGCGGGCAGGTGGCGTTCCTGTATCCCGGACAGGGCAGTCAGCGGCCCGGGATGCTCGCCGATCTGTTCGCCCGTTTCCCCGAACTGTGCGACGGGCTGCGGGACATCGACCCGGAGTGTGTGCGGGCCATGTTCCCGCCGGCCGCGTTCGGCACCGAGGCCCGGGCCGAGCAGGCGGCCCGGATCACCGACACCCGCCGCGCGCAGCCCGCGCTCGGGGTGGCCGCCGTCGCGCTGACCCGGCTGCTCGACCGGTTCGGGGTGTGGCCGGACCAGGTCGCCGGGCACAGCTACGGCGAGTTGGCCGCGCTGTGGTCGGCGGGCGTGTTGGCCACCCGGGACCTGGCTCGGCTCGGCGAGGTGCGGGCGGCCGCGGTGCTGGCCGCCGCCGGCAGCGAACCGGGCGCGATGGCGGCGGTACCGGCCGGCGCGGACCGGGTGGCCGAACTGCTGGCCGGCATCGGCGGCGTCGTACTCGCCAATCGCAACACGCCGACGCAGACCGTCGTATCGGGCCCCGAGGCGGCCCTGGCGGCGGCGATCGCGGCACTGGCGGCGGCCGGGCTGTCCGCACGCCGACTGCCGGTGGCGTGCGCGTTCCACAGCCCCGTGGTCGCGGCGGCGGCCGACACCCTCACGGCCGCCGTCGCCGACCTGGACGTGCGGGTGCCCAGGATCCCGGTGTGGTCCAACGCCACCGCCGAGCGCTATCCGGACGCGGCCGCCGAGGTGCGCGCGTTGATCGCCCGGCAGGTGGCCGAGCCGGTGCGCTTCGCCGAGCAGATCGAGGCGATGTACGCGGCGGGCGTGCGGATCTTCGTCGAGGCAGGGCCGGGTCGGGCGCTGACCGGCATGGTCCGGACGATCCTGGGCGACCGGCCGCACACCGCGGTGGCCTGCGACGTGCCGGGCGAGGACGGGGTGCGCCGGCTGCTCACCGCACTGGCCGAACTCGCGGTCGCCGGCGTGCCGGTGCGGGTCGCGGGCGGCCTGGCCGGTCGGGTACGGCCGGTGGACGTCGAGCCGGGCACCCGCCCGGCCTGGACCGTGGACGGCCACCTGGTGCGTACCGCCGACGGCAGGCCGGTGGCGGGCGGGCTGCATCCGGCGACCCCGGTGGCCGCCCTGTCGACCGCCGGCTCGGCGGGTGCGGCTGGGGCGCCGGCCGGGGACGCGCGGGACGCGGTGTTGCTCGAATACCTGGCCGGCGCCCGGGCCGCGGTCGCCGCCCAGCGCGAAGTACTGCTGGGCTACCTGGGCGTGCCGGGCGGGGTGCCGGAGGCGCCGGTTGTTGCGCCCGGGGCGGTGGCGGCGGGAGTTTCGCTCGGGGTGGGGCCGGGTTCCGTGACGGGGGCGACTTCGGTGGCCGGGGCGGGTGCTGTGGCCGGGCCCGGGGCCGTCGCGGCGGTCGTCCCGGTCGAGGAGCCGGGTGGGCCGCTCACCCGCGAGCACGTGTTGGCCGTGGTCCTCGACATCGTGGGTACACGGACCGGTTATCCCGAGGACATGCTCGATCCGGCGCTGGATCTGGAGGCGGATCTGTCCGTCGACTCGATCAAGCGCACCGAAATCATCGGCGAACTGGCCTTGCGGCTGCGGCTGACGGGGGCAGTCGGGGAGTCGGGGGTGCTCGGTGCGGCGGGGGACGCCGACGAGACGGTGATCGAGCGGCTGGCGAAGGTCAAGACGATCGACGCGATCGTGGCCGGGGTGCTGGCGGTCGACGCGGGGGCGGGCTCGGAGCCCGGCTCCGGTTCCGGCTCGGGGCCGGGCTCGGGGTCGGACTTGGGCTCGGGTTTCGGTTCCGGGTCGGACTCGGACTCGGACTCGGACTCGGGTTCCGGCTCGGGGCCGGTCCTGGGTTCCGGCTCGGGTTCGGGGGCCGGCTCGGGCGAACAGGTCGTGCCGGAGCCGCCGATCGAGCCGGTTGCCGACCGGCCCACGCGGCATCTGGTCGAGTGTGTTCCGATCGACGACCCGGTGCCCGCGGGCGAATCCGACCCACCCATCGGCGAGGCGTTGCGTGGTCGCCGGGTGGTCCTGGTCGAGGACGGCGGCGGAATCGCCTGGGCGCTGGCCGACCTGCTCGCGCCGCACGGCGTCGTGGTCGAGACGCACGCCCGGGACCGGGCCGAACCGGGGGACGATCGGCCGGACCCGGCGTGGTCGCAGGTCGACACGCTGGTGCACCTGGCCGCACTCGCCGACGGCCCGGACCCGATCCTCCCGGACGCCTTCGCGCTGCTGCGGGACGCGCTGGTGGGCGGCGTACGGCAGGTGTTCCTCGGCACCCCCGGCGGCGGCCACTTCGGCCGGGCGCCGGCCGCCGCCGGGCCCGATCCGGTGCCGGGCGCGGGCCTGGCCGGGTTCGCCCGGTCCGCCGCCCTGGAGTATCCGGACCGGGTGCTGCGCGTAGTGGACGTGGATCCCAAGGAGGAACCGGCCCGCATCGCCCGGCGGCTCCTGGCCGAACTGGTCCGCACCGCAGGCCGGCCCGAGCCCGATGCGCCGGTGCTGCTCGGCCTGTCCGGCGACCGTCGGCTGACCCTGCGCACCCGCCCGGTGCCGCTCCCGGACCTGTCGCCCGCCGACCGGGACGCCCGATTGCGCGAGCGGATCGGGCCGGACGCCGTGGTACTGCTGACCGGTGGGGCACGCGGCATCACCGCCCGGGCCGCCATCGGCCTGGCCCGTGCCACCGGGTGCCACATCGAGTTGCTCGGTCGTACCGGTGACGACGGCGACCCGGAGCCCGCCGCGCTCGCCGAGGCGACCGACGTCCCCACGCTCCGGGCCGCGTTGATCGCGACCGGGATGCGCGAGCCGGCCCGGATCGAGGCCGAGCTGACCCGGGTACTCGGTCGCCGCCAAGTCCGGGCGACACTCGCCGAGTTGGCCGAACACGCGGCGTCGGTCCGGCTGCACGTCGCCGATGTCACCGACGCCGACGCGGTCCGCCGGACCCTGACCGGGATCGCCGAGCGACACGGCAGGCTGGACGGGATCGTGCACGGCGCCGGTGTACTGGCCGATCGGCTGCTCGCGGACAAGACCGCCGAGTCCTGCTGGCAGGTATTCGCCACCAAGGTGACCGGGGCACGGGCGCTGGTGGCCGCTCTGCGCACGCTGCGGCCGACGTTGGCACCACCGGCGTTCCTGGTCATGTTCGGCAGCGTCGCGGGGGTGTACGGCAATCGGGGACAGACCGACTACGCCGCCGCCAACGACGCGCTGGCCACGTTGGGTCGGCACTGGTCGTCGGGGTCCGAGGACACCATCGCGCCGGTCGCGGAGCGGGTACTGACCATCGACTGGGGTCCCTGGGCGGCAAGCGGCGGCGGCATGGTCACACCGGAGTTGGCCCGCGAGTACGGCCGACGCGGCATCGCATTGATCGACCCCGAGCACGGCGTCCGGGCACTGCTCGACGAACTGATCTCGGGCCGGGACGAACAGGCCGTCTACGTATGCCTGCCGGCCTCCGAGTCGGCGCAGACCCCGACGCCCGGATCGACGCACGAGTCGATGTGGGAGTCGGAGCGCGGGTCGGTGTCCGGATGAGCGCCCGGATCGGGGGGCGCGGGCCTCGGCCCGACGATGCGGCGATCGTCGGGATGGGTGCGATCTTCCCGGGCGCGGCCGACCCGGGCGGCTTCTGGCGGTTGATCGAGTCCGGCGGCGACGCGATCACCGAGGTGCCGGCGAATCGCTGGGACCCGGCGCTCTACTACGCGCCGGGCACGGCCGGCGAGCCCGCCCGCAGCGACCGGTTCTACTGCCGGCGCGGCGGCTTCGTGGACGACCTGGCCACGTTCGACCCGGTGCGCTTCGGCATCATGCCCGCCGTGGTCGCCGGCGCCGAACCGGACCAACTGCTCGCGCTGCGGGCGGGCGCCGAGGCGATCGCCGACGCGGGCGGCGAGGCCCGGCTGCCGGACCGGTCCCGAGTCGGGGTGATCTTCGGTCGCGGCGGCTACATGGGCGTGGCCACCGCCCGGCTCGACCAACGGGTCCGCACCGCGCATCAACTCACCGCGCTGTTGGCCGAGTTGGCGCCCGAGCTGGGCCGGGCCAGGTTGACCGCGATCCGGGCGGCATTCCAGGACTCGCTCGGCCCCGAGCGGCCCGAAGCTTCGATCGGCCTGGTGCCGAGCTTCACCGCGTCCCGGATCGCCAATCGGCTCGACCTGGGCGGCCCGGCCTACACCCTGGACGCGGCCTGCGCGACCTCGCTGCTCGCGCTGGACCAGGCCGCCGCCGAGTTGCGTTCCGGACGCTGCGACGCGGTGCTCGCGGGCGCCGTGCACCACTGCCACATCGCGACGTTGTGGAGCGTGTTCACCCAGTTGCGCGCGCTCAGTGCGAGCGAGCGGATCCGGCCGTTCGACCGGGCGGCGGACGGCACGCTGATCTCCGAGGGCACCGGTGCGGTGTTGCTCAAGCGGTTCGCCGACGCCGAACGCGACGGCGACCGGGTGTACGCGGTGGTCCGTGCTGTCGGGGTCTCCAGTGACGGCCGGGCGGCGAGTCTGCTCAGCCCGCTGGTCGACGGACAGGTCAGGGCGCTGGAACAGGCTTGGCGGGTAGCCGAGTTGGATCCGACCGTACCCGGCCTGCTGGGTCTGCTGGAGGCGCACGGGACCGGCACGCCGGTCGGCGACGAGGCGGAACTGACCACGCTGGGCAAGGTCTTCGGGCCACGCTCGGGCAACAGCCCGGCCGATGTCGCGCTGGGCACGGTCAAGTCCAACATCGGCCACACCATGCAGGCCTCCGGAATGGCGGGCCTGATCAAGGCCACCCTCGCCCTGCATCACCGCACGCTCCCGCCGACCCTGCACGTGCGGAACCCGCATCCGGCCTTCACCGGCACCCGGATGCGTCCGCAGGACCACGCCGAGTCCTGGCCGGTCAACCCGGCGGGCAGCCGGCTCGCGGCGATCAACGCGTTCGGCTTCGGCGGCGTCAACGCCCACGCCGTACTCGAACAGCCGCCCACGGGAACGGCGGTCGCACTGCCGGCCGAACCGGCCCGCGCACTCGCGCCGGCGATCGAGTCGGCCCGGACGGTCATACCGCCTGCCGGATCGGCCCGGGCGGTCACGCGGTCCGCCGAGTCGGGGCGTGGGGTCGGGCCGACCGCCGAGTCGGGCCGGGGGGTCGAGTCCGACGTGTTGACGCTGGCGGCCGGGTCGGTGGCCGAGTTGGGTCGGATGCTTGCCGAGGTTGCGGCCGGCCGGGCGGCGCCGGTGCCGCCCGGCACCGGGCCGTGTCGGCTCGCGGTCGCGAATCCGACGCGGAAGCGGCTCGCGTTGGCCGCGCGTGCGGTCGAGCGCGGTGTGCCGTGGCGCGGCCGGGCCGAGATCTGGTTCACCCCGCGCCCGTTGCTGGGCCCGTACACGCCGAATCCCGGCCGGGTCGCGTTCCTGTTTCCCGGTCTGGAGCCGGAGATCTCACCGCGGCTGGACGACCTGGCCGACGCGTGCGGCCGGCCCCGACCCGAGCTGACCGGCGCCGAGGACCTGGTCGGCCGTGCGGTGGACGCGCTGACGGCGGGCCGCTTCCTGGCGGCCGAGTGGGAACGTGCCGGTCTGGTCCCCGATCTGCTGGCCGGGCACAGCATGGGCGAGTGGACCGCGATGGTGGTGGCCGGGATGTACCCGCGCGCTGCGGTGGACGGCTTCCTGTCCTCGCTGAGGCCGGATTCGCTGGCCGTTCCGGACCTGGTCTATGCGGCGGTGGGCTGCGGGGTGGCGGTCGCCCGACGCCATCTCGTCGGCGCCGACTCGGTGGTGGTCTCACACGACAACTGCCCGAACCAGAGCGTGTTGTGCGGTCCGGCCGAAGCGGTCTCCGAAGTGCTGGGCCGGTTGCGCCGGGAGTGCGTCGTGGGTGGCGAGCTGCCGTTCCGCTCCGGATTCCACACCCCGATGTGGGCGCCCTACCTCGGGCAGGTCGCCGACGCGTTCGAGCAACTCCCGCTGCGGGAACCTCGGATGCCGGTGTGGTCGGCGACCGGCATCGCGCCCTATCCGACAAAAGCGGCAGCCGTCCGCGAATTGACCGTGCGTCATCTTCTGGAGCCGGTCCGGTTCCGGGAGTTGATCGAGGAGCTGTACGCGCAGGGTGTGCGGGTGTTCGTCCAGCCGGGTGCGGGCAGCCTGGTCGGCTTCGTGCACGACACGCTGCGCGGCTGCGACGCGCTGGCCGTCGCCGCGCACTCGACGCTGCGGCCGGGCCTGGCGGGCTTCCGTCGCGCCACGGCGGCGCTGTGGGTGGAAGGGACGGCAATCGACCCGGCCGGGCCGACGGACCCACGTACGTCCGCGATCGAGGTGACCGACCGGGCAGGCACGCATGCGCCCACGAACCACTCGACCGGCCCCGCGAGCACGGATCCGTCCACGAACCACTCGACCGGCCCCGCGAGCACGGATCCGTCCACGAACCACTCGACCGGCCCCGCGAGCACGGATCCGTCCACGAACCACTCGACCG
>NZ_JBEXUX010000012.1:120577-186816 GCF_040629175.1 Embleya sp. NPDC005971
GGCCCCGCGAGCACGGATCCGTCGACAAACCACTCGACCGGCCCCGCGAGCACCGATGCGCGCCGGCACCACCGGGCCGGCCCCGCGAGCACGCCCTCGCCCACGACCGAGGTGCCCGGGCCGGCGCCCGCACGCGCGGCCGACCTCGCCGCTGCCCCCGCCCGCGTCCCCGCACCCGCCCCGGCGCCGTCCGGGGCGATGGTCCGGCTCGATCTCGGCTCGCCGGTGGTCGCGTTGGGCTCGGCCGCCGGGCCGCTGCGGCTGACCGATTCGGTGCGGTCGACCTCCTCGGCCGTCGCGCCCGCCTCCGGGCATCCGGTGCTCGCGGCCTTCCGCGCCGTGCTCACCGAGGCCGACCGCGCGGTCACCGACGTCGTCGGCCCGGGCCTCGCGGGAAACGAGGTCGCCGACCGCCTGCACCTGCCGCCGACACCGGCACCCGCATTCGCCGACGCCGAACAGGGCCGCGCGTACCGCAGCCCGGGCCTCGCAAGGGCCGAGGCCTCCGGCCTCCCCCACCCGCCGCCGGCACCCGCACCCGCCGACGCCCGACAGCACCGCCCCTACCGCTTCTCCCTGGCCGAGTTCCCCTACGTCCGCGACCACTGCGTCTACGAGCAGCCCGACTGGTGGCCGGAACCGGCGGACCGGTTCCCGGTGTTGCCGATGACCACGCTGATCCTGCTGGCCGGCGAGGCGGCGGTCGCGGCGGACGGGCCGGGTCGGGTGGTCGCGGGGTACCGGGACGTGCGCTCGTTGCGCTGGTTGCCGGTGGCGCCGCCGACCGACACCGAGTTGGTCCGTACGCCGCTGACCGCCGAGCGGGTCCGGATCGAGTTCGGCCACCACATGTCCGCCGAGGTACTGCTCGCGGACCACCGGGCCGCCCGCCCCGCGCCGCCCGCCGACCGTACGCCGCTGGCCGGCGAGGGCCCCGCACCGGTGTGCGCCCGGGATCTGTACCGCGATCGCTGGATGTTCCACGGCCCCGGCTTCGCCGGGATCGACCAGGTGCTGACCGTCGCCGACGACGGCATCCGCGGCCTCGTCCGAGCCCTGCCCGCACCGGGCGCACTGCTCGATGCGGCCGGGCAACTCCTGGGCCACTGGATGCAGTTGCGCCTGGACACCGATCGCCTCGTCTTCCCGATGTCGGTCGCGGCGATCGACGAGTACGGGCTGCCACCCGCGCCGGGCGCGCAACTGCTGGCCACCGCGCGGATCCGGGAGGTTCGGCCGACCACCGTGCGCGGTGACGTCGAACTGGTGGACCCGGCCACCGGCGCGGTGCGGATCGTGGTGCGCGACTGGGTCTACCGCCGGTTCGCCGCCGACGAGCGGGTGTGGCCGATGAAGTTCACCCCGCACACCACCGGCATCGCCGAGCCGCAGCCCGAGGGTTGGTGTCTGCTGCGTACCCGCTGGCCCGACCCGGCGGCGCAGGACCTGGTGACCCGCCGTTACCTGGACACCACCGAGCAGGCCGAGTTCGCCGCCGCGGCGCCTCGGGAACGGCGGGGTCGGCTGCTCCGGCGGGTCGTGGTCAAGGACGCCGTGCGGCAGTACCTGTGGGCACGCGGACACGGCCCGCTGTATCCCGTGCAGGTCCGGATCGACTCCGACGACACGGACCGCCCGCTCGCGCACGTGATCGTCGAGCCCGGCACCCAGGCACCGGCCCCGCCGCACGTGTCCGTCACGCACAGTCATCGATTGGCCGTCGCCGCCGCGAGCGCGGCACCGATCGGCATCGACATCGCCCTGCTCGACCCCGCCGCCGACGTCGCGGCCCTCGAACACGACTCACTGACCGCCGACGAACGCCGGCTGCTGGCCCGGCTCGTGGACCGCGAGCCGCAGGCGCGGCACGTGTGGCTGCTGCGTTTCCGGTGCGCCAAGGAGGCGGCCGGCCGGGCACACGGCACCGACCCGACCGGCCGACCGGCGCACCGGGTCGTGACCTCGGCCCACCCGACCGGCCCGCACGACGCCGAGGTGTCGGTGCGCACCGGCCCGCCCGACGGCGCCGAACACCCGGTCCACACCCGGGTCGTGGCGGATCCCGCCGGCGACCGGATCGACCGCTACGTGGTCGCGTGGACGAACGCCCGGCCCGACGAGCACCGCAACGGTTTCCCCACCACCTCACATGGGAGCACCCGATGAGCGCGGACCCGCATGCCGACCGGATCCTGGCCGAGGTCGCCGGGATGCTCGCCGAGATCGTCGGCGAGGAACTGCTGATCGCCGCCGAGATCACCCCGGACAGCGGCTTCGACGACGATCTGGCGCTGGAGAGCATCGAGTTCGTCGCCCTGGCCGGACGGCTCCAGGAGCACTACGGCGACCGGGTCGACTTCATCGCCTTCCTCGCCGACCTGGAGATCGAGGAGATCATGGCGATGACCGTCGGCCGACTCGTGGACCACATCGCGGCCCGCACCCGCACCGAGGCGCTGGACGGTGCCCGATGAGCGAGGTGCACGCGAACGGTTTGCGCTTTCACGTCCAGCGGCTGGGCCCGCCCGCCGACCGGCCCACGCTGCGCACGCCGGTGGTCTTCCTGCACGGGCTGGTCCTGGACAACCTCTCCAGCTTCTATTACACGCTGGCCGCGCCGATCGCCCGGGCGGGCTCCGAGGTGGTGCTGTACGACCAGCGCGGACACGGGCGCACCGAGCGGCCCCGGACCGGCTACGACCCGGACACCGCGGTCGCCGACCTGGCCGCGCTGCTGAAGGCGTGCGACGTGCCGACCCCGGTACACCTGGTCGGCAACAGCTTCGGCGGCCTGATCGCGCTGCACGCCGCCCGGACCCGGCCCGACCTGGTGGCGAGCCTGGTGCTGATCGAGGGACAGTGCCTGGACCTCCGCACCGACGCCGAACCCACCGGCACCGAGCCCACCGAAGCCGAGCCCTACGCAGGCGGCTGGGTCGAGGAAATGGCCAACACGCTCAACCTGGCCGCGCTCGGCCTGGAAGCGCATCCCGGCCCCGAACGCCTGCCCACCGGCCCCGCGCGCAAGGCGGCCCGGCTCCGGGCCGGCGCCGACGCGCTCCTGAACGGCACCACCCTGATCGAGGACGTCACCCTGCTGCGCGCCCCGACCGAGCCCGAACTGGTCGACCTGGCCTGCCCGGTCCTGGCCATCTACGGCGAACTGTCCGAACTGGCGCCACCCGCCGGCCGGTTGTCCGAGTTGTTGGCGAACTGCACGCTCACCGTCCTGCCCGGCGTCGCGCACACCGTGCTGCGCGAGGCCACCGCGCCCGTGCTGGGCGCACTGCTCGACTGGCTGGTGCGGCACGAGCCGGCCGGGACGCGGTCCGGGGTCGGCCGATGAGATTCATGTTCGTGGTCCCGCCGTTCGCCGGACACGTCAACCCGACCGTCGCGGTCGCCGCGGCGCTCGTCGAGCGCGGGCACGAGGCGGTGTGGTGCGGGCCGCCCGAGGTCCTGGAGCTGCTCCCGCTGGGCGCCCGGTTGTTCGCCACCGGCGACGCCCCGGATCCCGCCGGCGGCTACTCCGCACTGCACGCGAACTGGCAACGACTGCGCGGGGTGGCCGCGTTGCGTTTCCTGGTCGAGGAGACCCTGGTGCCGCTCGCGCACGCGATGTTGCCCGGGGTCCGGGCGGCCGTGGCCGGCTACCGGCCGGACGTGATCGTGGCCGATCAGCAGACCTTCGCCGGCGCGTTCGCCGCGGTCCGAGCCGGCGTGCCGTGGGCCACCTCGGCGACCACCTCGGCCGAGTTCACCCGGCCACTGGTGGGCTTCCCGAAGGTGGCCGACTGGGTGCGGGCCCGGATCGCCGAGGCGGCGATCGCGGCCGGCGTACCCGCCGACTGTGATCCGCGTTTCTCCGCGCGGCTCGTGTTGATCTTCTCCACTCCGGAACTGGTCGGGCTGACCGAGCCGGTCCCGGCGCACCACTGCTACGTCGGACCCGCGTTCGGTGCCAGGCCGGTGGCGGTGGACTTCCCGTGGGATCGGCTCGACCCGAACCGACGTCGGGTCCTGGTCTCGCTCGGCACCCTCAACCGCGAGGCGGGCGACCGGTTCTATCCCGCCGTGGTGGCCGCCACCCGACCGCTCGCCGACCGACTCCAACTCATCCTGGCCGCCCCCGAGCGGCTGGCCGGCGAGCCCGCCGAGCACGTCCTGGTCCGCGAGTTCGTGCCCCAACTCGCGCTGCTCCCGCACCTGGACGCGGTGGTCACGCACGGCGGCCACAACACCGTGTGCGAGGCGCTCGCGTTCGGCCTGCCGCTGGTGCTCGCGCCGATCCGCGACGACCAGCCGATCGTGGCGCGCCAGGTGGTGGCCGCAGGGGCCGGGGTCCGGGTGCGCTTCGGCCGCGCGCACGTGCCCGAACTGCGCGCGGCCGTGACCGACGCGCTGGATCGTCCGGAGCTGCGCGCGGGTGCCCGCCGGGTGCGCGCCTCGTTCGCCGCGGCCGGCGGCGCCGGCGCCGCCGCCGACCGTCTGGAGAAGTTGTGCTGAACCCCGTCGCCGGGCCGTTCCCGTGGCTTGCCCTGCTGATCGGCCTCGGCCTGCTGGGCGGCACTCGCACGCTGCGCCGCCGACTGCGCGCACTGCCCTCCCTGCCCACCGCGCCCACCGACAACCGCGCGCCGGACGCCTGGACCTGCGTGGCCGCGACCGGGGTCCGCCCGGACGAGTCCACCATCCGCGACGCCGTCGCCCACGCCGAACTGCATCGACTGCTGCTGCTCGACCTGGTCCCCGGCGACCTGCCCGCCGACGAACTGCTGACCCTGCTCGGCCGGTTGGACCCGGAGCGCAACCGTCGCGACCCGCTCGCCCGGGCCCGAGGCGCGGGCCACGCGCTGCTCGTACACACGGACGTGCTGCGCCGCGCCGACGTCCCGGCCGCCGACCTGGTCGACCTCGACGCCGCCGAGTTGATCGAACTCGGCGCCCGCCTCAAACCGTTCGCCGCCCTGAGCACCGGCCACGCGGTCGCGCCCGGCCTGGTCGCGGCACCTACCGATCCCGCGCTGCGCAAGCGCCGGCTGCGGGCGCTGGGCGTGCCGGTGTGGCCGACCATGATCGGCAACCTGGGCGAGGCCGCCGCCTACATCGGGGCGTGTACGGCCACCCCGTTCTGGGGCGCCTGGGCCCTGCTGGCCATGTGGGTCCAGCCGTACGCGGTGGTGGCCGGCCGCTCGCCGGTGCGTCCGCGCGACCTGGGCCGGGCCACCGCACTGCGGCCGATCCTGGCGGGATGGCGCTGGGTGCGCGCGGTGTCCGGGCCCCGCCCGGCCCGGGCCGCCACCCCGGCGCTGGACCCGGCGAAGCTGCGCCCCGCGTACGCGCGCAGCGTCGCGAACGGCCTGGACGCCTTCTTCGAGGACCGCCGGGACACCTGCCCGTGGTGCGGCTCCACCCGGCTCGCGGTGCGCAGTCGGGTCGGCGACCACCTCCAGGGCAAACCGGGCCGGTTCACCCTGGAGCGCTGCCGGGACTGCGCTCACGTGTTCCAGAATCCCCGCCTGTCCCCGGCCGGACTGGACTACTACTACCGGGACTTCTACGACGGCCTCGGCGGCCCGGGCGCCGAGGCGCTGTTCGGCACCATGTCGCGCACCTACCGGGCCCGCGCCGACCTGGTGCGCCGGCACCTGCCGGCGGACCGGCCCCCGTGCGCCTGGTTGGACGTGGGCACCGGGCACGCGCACATGTGCGTGGTCGGCAAGACCGTGCTGCCGGACACCGTCTTCGACGGCCTCGACCTCGGCGACGGGGTCGGGCAGGCCGAGCGGCGCGGCTGGATCCGGACCGCGTATCGCGGCCAATTCCCGGAGCTGGCGGACAAGTTGGCCGGCGGTTACGACGTGGTCGGCATGCACCACTACCTGGAGCACACTCGCGATCCCTTCGCCGAGCTGGATGCCGCCGCCAAGGTCCTGGTACCGGGCGGCCGGCTGCTGATCGAACTGCCCGACCCAAACTGCACGTACGGCCGACTGCTGCGCGGCCTGTGGTTGCCGCAGTTCCAGCCCCAGCACCAGCACCTGATGCCCTGGCGCAACCTCGAAGTCGCGCTCAACGCAAGCGGGTTCACCGTGCTCGCGCGTGAGCACGGCCGGGCCCACCAGGGCAACGACTTCATCGGCGCGGTGTCCCAGGCCCTCACCGCGCTCGCGCCGAACCCGGCCATGCCGTGGATCGCCGGCGGGCCGACCCCGCTGCGCCGGATCCGCCGCGCCGTGCTGGTCGCCCTGTCCGTCCCGTGCTTCGTGGTGGCCGTACTGCTCGACGCGGTCGCCCTGCTGTTCGCGCACGTCGCCGGCGAGCACGGCGGCAGCAACGCCTACCGTCTCCTCGCCCGAAAGGACCCGGGATGACCCGCCCGTCGACCACGCCGACCACGGCGGCGGCACTGCCCACCACACGCGGTGCGGCGCCGGTGCTGCGCCTGGTGCCGTTCGCGTTCGCGCAGGCTTTCGGCCGACCGCCGGCCGGGGTCTGGTCCGCACCGTACGTGCTGCGCCTGTCGGGTTCGCGAGCCAGGTCGGGCACCGCGGTGGCACTGTCCTGGCGGGTGGTGGTGGCCGCCGCGCCGCGCACGGACGGTGTGCTGCGGGTGGGCTCGATCGACCGCCCGAACGAGGGGGTGGAGTTGGACCCGGCGGGCGAGGTCGGCCCGGTCCCGGACTGGGTCCGGCCGGTGCTTGCCGGCACCACCGGGGCGGGTGGGCTGGATCTGCTGGTGCACACCGACCTGCCGGACAGCACCGGTCTGTCCGCGTCGATCCCGCTGACCTGCACGGCCGCACTGATCGAGGCGGCCTTCCACGACCCGGTGAAGAGCGCCGGCCGGCGGGCCCGGATCCGGCTCGCCGATCCGCCGTTGGGCGCGGTCGCGCTGTTCGGCCGGCCCGGCCACGTCGCCCTGATCGAGGAACGCGCGGGCGAGCCGACCCACGTGCCGTTCGATCCGGATCGGCTGGGCCTGCGGATCGTGCTGGCGGTGCCTCGCCGGCCCGCCGGCGACGCGGACCCGGCCGGCGGCCCGGCCGTCGACCGACCCGCCCACCCGTCCCCGCCGGCGCGCAACGCACTGGCCGCGGGCGCGATCGAGGCCCGGCCGCTGGGTGCGGGCGGGTCCACGATCGCGGTGGTGCCGGGCGCGGCGCTGGCCGCTGTACGCCGGGCGTTGGTGGACACCTACACCCGGGCCGGCGAACCGGCGCCGCGGGTACTCAGCGCCTGGGTCGGGTCCCCCTGCACCCGGGTGGCGTAGGGCGGGCCCGGCCGATCCTCAGCCGCGGTCGAACGCGTTGACCCTCACACGTACTCCATCTCCTGAACGCCCTGGCGTCGGGTGTAGTCGAGCAGCGCCCGCACCTCCCGACTGATCGGCCCGCGCCCGCGCACCAGGCCGACCGTCCGGATCAGCCGAGGACTCATCGACCGCACGGCGACACTCGACGCGAACGGCTGGGCCAGGTCGGCGTACCACAACACCGAGCCGTGCCCGGCCACCACACAGGGGATCCAGGCGCCACGATCGTCGGTCTCCATCGCGACCGTCGGCCGCGCCCCGGCCGTGGCGAACAACATCTCGAAGTCGGCCCGCCGCGCGCTGCGCCGGGGCGGCAGGATCATCGGCAGCCCGTCCAGGTCCGTCCAGGAGACCGGATCCGGCAGTCGGGTGTGCTTCGGCGAGACCAACACCACCTCGTACGAGCGCAGCGGCAATACCTCGAAACCGCCGGGCGCGGGCAGATCCACCAGCGCGATGTCCGTCTCGCCGGAGCGCAGCGACGCGAACAGCGCTTCGCGGCTGTCCTGTCGGTCCACCACGATGTGCAACTCCGGGTGCAGCTTGGCCAGACCGGGGAGCAGGCCACTGGTGCACTCGATCGCCAGCGTGGCGGTCGCGGCGAGGTGCACGGTGTCGCGGCAGGTCGGTTCCTCCGCCTGCACGATGTCCTTGATCGCCTGCACTCCGCGCAGCACCTTGCGGGCGAGATTGACCACCTGCGCGCCGGCCGCCGTCGGCACCAGGCCGCGGCCGACCCGGGTGAACAGGACCACGTTCAGCTCGCGTTCCAGGCTCTGTAACGATCGGGACAGGGCCGGCTGGACCACGAAGAGTTCCTGGGCGGCACCGGTCATGCTGCCGTGTTCGGCCACGGCGATGAGGTAGCGCAACTGTTGGAGGGTCACGGGGTATCGCCGCCTTGGCCCGGGACCCGGGCCGCGAAGGTTCGATCATGCGCTCGGATCCGGCTTGGCTCTCGGTGTGCCGCACGGTGGCTGTCGACCATGGTGTTCCTCCAAGGTGTGCCGTGGTGCCGGGGGGCGAATGAAGAGGTGACGCGGTGCGGCCGGGCGGGCCGCGCAGCGCCCGAGGCACATGCCCCGAGCGCCGAGCCGACCGGCCCGGCGGAAGTGGTGCGCTTCGACTGTGGGTCAGAACCAGCTAACGGTCCAGGGGAACGACGCGGTGGTTTTGGCCCCGGTGGAGTCGGTGGCGGTGACCTCGACGGCGAACGTGCCCACTCCCCACGCCCGACCCGAGACCACACACGAGAGCGGATTCAGGAACAACCCCGCCGGGAGACTGCGCCCCGCACACGAATACGGTCCGCTCCCACCGGAGACCCGAAGCGTCAGGGTCCACCTGCTGGGTGAACTTCGACCGGGTGGGCCGATCGGGGGACGAATCCTCGGCCGGTTTTCGGAATGTGATCTGTTCATGTTTCCAGGAGATGAGGCCGATCTCACCCACGTCCAATACCGGTCCGGCATGCATTCATGACGGACGGACATGTGTGCGCCGGCAGCGCACCGCTTGGGCATCGGTGCATGAGCGCTGGTTCTGAGTGCGACCGGGCGCACCCGGGCCGGCCGGCTCGGCCGGCGCCGTTCCCGGCCAGTTCAGGCCCGGCAGCGTCCCGGTGGCGGGCCCGGCGGACCGCGGTGCCGGCGGTTCCGTTACCCGCGACGGACGTTGATTCCGCAGGTCACCGCATCCACGCTGCGGTTCCGCTTCGTCCACGCCCAAGGAGGCGCCAGGTCATGTCCGACTCCGGATCCAGGTCCCGGTCGACGGCCCGGGGCAAGCCCCGATCGGCCAAACTCGTCGCGTTGTCCGTCGGGTTCGCGCTCGGCGCGATCGCCGGCGTCACCGCTCCCGCCTCGGCCGGTCCACCCGACCGGGCACCGGCGGCGGTCGCCGCCGCGATCCCGCGCTACGACCACGTGGTGGTCGTCGTGCACGAGAACAGCAACTACGAGGAGATCATCGGAAGTTCGCAGGCGCCCTACCTCAACCAGTTGGCCGCCGGCGGAGCTTCCCTGACCGACTTCCACGGCGAGACCCACCCCAGTCAGCCCAACTACCTGGCGATGTTCTCCGGTTCCACGCAGGGCGTCACCGGTGACGAGTGTCCGCCGCCCGGCGCGCCGTACACCGCGGACAACCTCGGTCGGCAGCTCATCGACGCGGGTGTCACGTGGGGCAGTTACAACGAGGACTGGTCGGCGGCGAACCCGGGGGTGTGCACGAGTGGTTCGTACGCACGCAAGCACAACCCGTGGTTGTCCTTCTCGAACGTGCCCGCCGCCACCACCTATCCGGTCACCGCGTTCCCGACCGACTACAACACCCTGCCCACGGTCTCGTACGTGGTGCCCAACCTGTGCAACGACATGCACGACCGCCTGTTCAACTCGGCCTGTGGCATCTCCACCGGGGACACCTGGACCCGGAACAAGCTGAGCGGCTACGCGGAGTGGGCCAAGACGCACAACAGCCTGCTCGTGGTCACCTGGGACGAGGACAACTTCCGCAGCGAGAACCGGATCGCGACCATCCTGTACGGCGCGCACGTCAAGCCCGGCCAATACCCGGGTCGCAAGGACCACTACAGCCTGCTGCGCACCTTCGAGGACATGTACGGCACCCGGCGCTCCGGCCAGGCCGCGACCGCGACCCCGATCACCGAGATCTGGCAGGACGGCAATCCGTCGTCGGTGTCGGTGGTGAGTCCGGGTGCGCAGGCGGGGTCGGTGGGTGTGCCGGTGTCGTTGGCGGTGCAGGTGTCGGGTGGTACGGGTCCGTACACGTGTGTATTCCAGGGGTTGCCGGCGGGGTTGGCGGCTTCGGGTGGCGGGTGTGTGGTGTCGGGTTCGCCGACCGCGGCCGGGAGTTCGCAGGTGTCGGTGACGGCGACGGACAGTGCCGGGGCGGTGTCGGCTCCGGTGTCGTTCGGGTGGACGATCTCGTCGACGCCCTCGGGTGGGGTGGTGATCGCGAGTCCGGGGCCACAGGTGTCGAAGTTCAACCAGCAGGTGAATCTGACGCTTCGGGTCTCCGGTGAGAGCGGACCGTATTCGTGTGCGGGGCGCAGTCTCCCGGCGGGGTTGTTCCTGAATCCGCTCTCGTGTGTGGTCTCGGGTCGGGCGTGGGGAGTCGGCACGTTCGCCGTCGAGGTCACCGCCACCGACTCCACCGGCGCCAAGGGCACGGTCGCGTTCCCCTGGACCGTGAGCTGGTTCTGATCGTTCGACGCGTCGTCGAATAGGCCCGCCGTCGTGGGTGTCGAAGGCCCGAACCCGCCCTCGACACCCACGACTTCCGCCCTTCCCCGTGCCGAACCGCAGCCGGAGGCCCACGATGTATCTGTCGTCCAGCCGTTCCGCCGACCTCGCGTCCGGTGCGCGCGGCGGCCCGGGTGCGCAGGCACCGCCGCCGCCGACCGGGCGCGGCGCCCGGCGGGTCGCGCCCGTCGTACTCACCCTCGGCGTGGTCTCGCTGGTCACCGACGTGTCGGCGGAGATGGTCACCGCGGTGCTCCCGGTCTACCTCGTGCTCGGACTCGGGCTCTCGCCCATGGCGTTCGGCATGCTGGACGGCCTGTACAACGGCGCCACCGCGCTGTCCCGGTTGCTCGGTGGGCTGGTCGCGGACCGCTTCCGCCGGCACCGCACGGTCGCCGCGATCGGCTATGGGATCTCCGCCGGGTGCAAACTGCTGTTGCCCGCGGCCGGCGGGGTCTCGGCGATCGGCGGGGTGCTCGCGGCCGATCGGGCGGGCAAGGGGCTGCGTACCGCGCCGCGCGACGCGTTGATCTCGATGGCCGCGACGCCGGCGGAGCAGGGTCGGGCGTTCGGCGTGCATCGGGCGATGGACACGGCGGGCGCGTTGTTCGGACCGCCGGTCGCGCTCGCGGTGTTGTGGGTTACGGCCGACGCGTACGACGCGGTGTTCGTGCTGAGCTTCTGCTTCGCCACGTTCGGGCTGTTGGTACTGCTGCTGTTCGTCCGCGACCCGACGCCCGGAGGCGTCACGACCGGCGTGAAGAGGGGCGTGGACGCAGCCGCCGGCGCGGGCCCTCGCGCGGGGCGGACGGCGGACCGCGCGCCGGTGCGACTGCGGGACGCGGCGGCGGTGTTGCGGGTGCCGGGCTTCGCCCGGGTGTGTCTGGCCGCGCTGGTGCTGGGCGCGACGACCGTCGGTGACGCGATGCTCTACCTGCTGCTGCAGCGGCACACCGACCTGTCACCGCACCTGTTCCCGCTGTTGCCGCTGGGCACCGCGCTGGTCTTCCTGCTGCTCGCGGTCCCGGCCGGCGGTGCCGGGGATCGGTACGGACGCGCCCGGGTGTTCCTGGCCGGCCATGTCGCGCTGCTCTGCGGCTACCTGGTGTTGCTCGCGCCGCTGCCCGACGGCGCGCTGATCGTGGCGATCCCGGGTCTGCTCGGGCTGTTCTACGCGGGCACCGACGGCGTGCTGATGGCGCTCGCGGCCCCGGCCGCACCGGCCGCGCTGCGTGGTGGAGCGCTCGCGCTGGTGCAGACCGGGCAGGCCGGCGGGCGGGCGCTGGGGGCGGCCGGGTTCGGCACGGCGTGGACGCTGTACGGCCCGCACACCGCCGGCATCCTGGCCGCCGCCGCGTTGGCCCTCGCGCTGCTCGCCGCCGCCGTGCTGTTGGCCGGCGGCACGCTGACTCCGGGCGGCACCCGCCCGACCGGCCCGAAAGGGGCATCCCGATGACCCGAACCACGCGCCTGATCGTGCTGACCGTGGTCACCACGCTGCTCGTCGGCCTCGCGGTGGTGTACACGCTGCGCGCGGCCGGCGACGCGGAGGCGGGCCGGAACGGCGACTACACGACGCTGAGCCTGGATCGCCCGGGGCGGATCCTGTTCCGCAGCACCGCCGCCGACGCCGGCCGGGACCACCTCGCGGCGGTCGACGCGGCGCGTCCGGGCGAGCGGGAGGTCGCCGCGCGCAGTTGCCTGGTCTTCCACGCCGCGCACGGCACGGGGGTGTGCCTGCAACCGGCCCGACTCGCGCTCGGCACGTACGACGCGGTGCTCCTGGATGCGAACCTGCGCGAGAAGGGTCGGCATGCGCTGGCCGGGACGCCCTCACGCGCCCGGGTCTCACCGAGCGGACGGCTGGTCGCGTGGACGTCGTTCGTGAACGGCGAGTCGTACGCGGGCCTGAACTTCGCCACCCGGACCGCGATCCTGGACACCCGGACCGGCCGACTCGACGACAATCTGGAGTCGTACGCCCTGCACCGGGGCGACGAGTCGATCCATTCCCCCGACGTCAACGTCTGGGGCGTGACCTTCGCCGCCGACGACAACACCTTCTACGCGACGGTGGCCACGGGCGGACACACCTGGCTGGCCCGCGGCGACGTGGCCGCCCGCACGCTGCGCACGGTGCGCGAGAACGCCGAGTGCCCGTCGTTGTCCCCCGACGGCACACGCGTCGTGTACAAGAAACGTGTCCCCGGCGCGGACCCCGACCGCCCCTGGCACCTCTTCGCCCTCACCCTGGCCACCAACACGGAAAGCCCCCTCGCCGAAACCCGAACCCTCGACGACCAGGCCGAATGGCTGGACAACGACCGCGTCGTCTACAGCCTCCCCGGCGACCTCCGCGCCGACATCTGGACCACCGACGCCGACGGCTCGGGCCACCCCACCCTGCTGATCCCGCATGCCCTGTCCCCGGCGATGCTGCGCGGTTGAGCCGACTCGGAGTGCGCGCGGCGCCGAAGGCCATCGACCCCACGCGGCGCGATGAGTTCGGGCGGCGGATCGGGTCTACCTTGACATGACTCGAATCATCGCCGACATCTCCGTGTCCCTCGACGGCTTCGTCACCGGGCCCGATCCCGGCCCGGACAACGGACTGGGCACCGGCGGCGGGGCCCTGCACACGTGGGCGTTCTCCGACGACCCCGACGACCACCGGGTCCTGCGCGAGGGGACCGTGCGCTCGGGCGCCGTCGTCCTCGGCCGCCACCTGTTCGACCTGGTCGACGGGCCGAACGGCTGGGACGACACGTGCGGCTACGGAGCGGGCGAGGTCGGCAAACCCCCATTCGTCGTCGTGACCGGCTCGCCGCCGGAGTCGGTACGGACGACCGACCTCGACTGGACGTTCGTCACCACCGGCCTGTCCGACGCCGTCGCCGCCGCGCGCAAGCGAGCCGAGGCGGCGTCGGCGGCCGGCGGCCGGGACCTCGACGTCGTCCTCATGGGCGGCGGCGCCACGATCCGCTCGGCGCTCGACGCCGGGCTGGTCGACGTACTGATCCTGCACCTCGCCCCCGTCGTGCCGGGCGCCGGCACACCACTGTTCACCGGTGGAACGCCGCGCACCCTGGTACAGCGGAGCGTGGTCGCGACATCGACCGCGACCCACCTCGCCCACGACGTCTCCCGGTGACCCGATGACCACTGTCGAAGCCAATGAAATCGCCCTGGGCATCGAGTCGTTCGGTGCCGACGACGCGCCGCTCGTCCTGCTCGTGGGCGCAACGACGATGCTCTCCTGGCCCGACGCGCTTTGCGCGCGCCTGGCCGCCGGCGGGCGCCGGGTGGTGCGCTACGACCTGCGCGACAGCGGGGAGTCGACGACGAGGGACCCGGAGGCGCCCACCTATACCCTGCGCGACCTCGCCGACGACGCGGCGGCCCTTGCCGACGTGCTCGGCGGAGGGCCTGCGCACCTCGCGGGGATCGGCGTCGGCGGGATGGTCGCCCAGGTGGCCGTGCTCGACCATCCGGGCGCGTTCTCGGCGCTCACCCTGGTCGGCACCCGCGCGGTCGCCCCCGGCCCGCCCGACGACGACCTCCCGGACCACGACCGGGCGACGATGGGCCGGCTGTTCGCGCGGGCGCTGCCCGACTGGAGCGACCGCGAGGCGGTTGCGGAGTTCTCCGCCGCCGGCGCGGAGATCCTCGGCAACGACCCCGTCGCCGCGCGCGCGGTCGCCGCGCGCATCTGGGATCGCACGCCCGGCACGGCACCACCGGTCCAGACCGCCAACCAGATGGGCCTGGTGTTCTCCAGGCTCGACTGCAAACCCCGCTGGCGCGAACGCCTGCCCGAGGTCGCGGTCCCCACGCTGGTCGTCCACGGCCGCCGCGACCCGTTCTTCCCCAGCGGCAACGGCGAGGCGCTCGCCCGCGAGATCCCCGGCGCCCGCCTGCTCGTCCTCGACGAGGCCGCCACCACCATCCCCGACACGGCGATCGCCGAGGTCGCCAAGGCGATGCTCACCCTCGGCTAGAAAACGGCGCGTGCCGCGTCGGCACCGAATCCGTTACGCCGCGGATCCGGCCGCGACGGCCGCCGTACCTCGTCCTCGACGGGTATCCGGCACGACGCGTTGCTTCGGTGCCCGGAAGCCGCCGATCTGCTGTTCGAGCAGTTCGGCCAGCCGCAGTGGGGTGCGGTCCTCGAACATCGGACCGATGAGCTGCACTCCCACCGGCAGGCCCTCGGCGGACCGGCCCGCCGGTATCGCGGTGGCGGGCAGGCCGGGCATGGTGGCCAGACCGGCCCAGACGAGCTGGTCGAAGAACGGGTATTCGACGCCGTCGATGTCGATCCGGCGTGCCAACAGGTCGGGGTTGTGGTCGTGCGGGAACGCGGGAGTCGGCGTGATCGGGCACACCACGGCGTCGAACTCGGCGAACAACTGCCGCCAGCCGTGGCGGTGGAGCTCGCGACGGTTGTTCACCTCGACCCAATCGCGGTGGCTCAGCACCATCCCGCGCAGCCGCGCCGCGTCCAGGCTCCGGTCTTCCGCGCTCAATCCGGCGGCGCGGGTTTGCAGCCGCTCGTACTCTTCGACGGGAAAACGCGCAACGGAACCCGAGAACAGCAACTGCGTGTAGATCAACGCGGCTTCGGCCGGGTCGGGCAGCAGCGGACTGTGCCGTTCGACGTGGGCACCGCCGTCGACGAGTGCATCGGCCACCCGGTTCACACCGGCCCGCACCGCGGACCCGGTCGGAATCAACGGATGCTCGTCGAGGACCAGGACCCGGAAGTCGCCCAGCCGTTGGTGGCGTGCGGGCGGCAGGTTCAGGTCGTGCGCCACGCCGAACGTCAGCGGATCCGGCCCGGCCATGACGTCGAGCAGGAGCGTGAGGTCGCGGGCGGTGCGCGCCATCGGGCCGACGACGGCGAGGTCGAGGTCGATCGGGAATGCCGGCGTGGCCGGCGGGACCATGCCGCGGTTCGCCACCAGCCCGAGTGTCGGCTTGTGCGCGTGGACACCGCAGAAATGCGCGGGGGTGCGCAGCGAGCCGCCGATGTCGGAGCCGATGGACAACGCACCGAACCCGGACGCCAGGGCCGCCGCCGATCCGCCGGAGGACCCGCCCGCCGTACGACCGCGATCCCACGGGTTGTTGGTGGTGCCGTAGATCTCGTTGAAGCTCTGCAGATCCTGCAGTCCCAGGGGCACATTGGTCTTGCCGAGCACCACCGCGCCGGCGGCCTTGATCCGCGACACCTGTACCGCGTCCTCGGCGGGCACAAAGTCCCGGTACTGCGGCATGCCCCAGGTCGTGGGCAACCCGGCGATGTCGTAGGACTCCTTGACCGTCACCGGAATACCCAGAAGCGGCCGATCCTCGCCCCGGCCGAATGCCCGGTCGGCATCACGCGCAGCCGCCCGGGCCCGATCGAAGTCGGACACACAGATCGCGTTGATCACGCCCTCGTCCCGCTCGATCCCAGCGATCGCCGCCTCGGTCAATTCCACCGAGGACACCTCACCGGCACGCAACGCAGCCGCCGACTCTTTGGCCGACCGAAAATTCCAATCCATGATTCCGACGCTAACGGACCGCCGCGGAAGCCATAAAACTCCACTTCCCACAACGGAAAAGTCCGCGAAGAATCGCCGTTCGGCGGGCAGGCCGACTTGGTTTGGCCGGCCCGGGCGGGAGGGCCGGCGTTGCGGGAGGGAATCCCTGCCTGGGCGGGTGCGCTCAGCTCGGCCCGGACTCACGCCCAGAGCGATGCTCGGGCACAGCGAAGGCGCCCGGCAAAACGCCGACGTCTCCCCCGATGGAGTTGCGACAATTCCCGGCATGGCGCGCCGCACCCACCACTGCCGTTCGAGCGTTCGTCACCGGAGCAACAGCGGAAGCGAAAACGCGGAACCTCCCCGACCAAGCCGAACGGTGGACCTCGCTACTCGCGCGGTGACGGCCTGGCCGTGACCCACAAGTGAAAGCCCCGGCGACCGCTGGAACGGTCCCGGGATCGGCCGACAGTTTTCGAGGAGCCGACGACGTGACCCACTTTATCGCTGCCATTCTCGGATGGCTGTGCCAACCGCGCACCCCTCCGAAGTCGGCCGGCAAGCACGCCCGGACCGCCGAACCGAAGCGGCCCCGGCCGAGTCGACCCACCAGCCCCAAGCCGCAAACCCACCCCCGGTGGCGCGACTTCGTACCGCCCACCCCCGCCGCCGACGATCCGCCGATCCAGGACTCGGCCACGGTCGTCCCGCCCTACCCGATGACACCCGAGGAAGTCGCCCAGCGACGCCGCAAGGTCGCCGAAGCCACCCGACAAGGCCGCCTCGCCGCGATCGCCACACCCGATTCCCGCCGGCCCGCGCAGCCCGTGGCGCGGGGGTGACCGCGTGATCCTCGCCCTGTCCTACCGCCACTCCTGCCGCTGCGAGCAACACGACGGGCTCGTCCCGGTGCAGGTGATCGACTCCGTCCGTGGCGCGGCCGGCCGGACCCTGTGGGCCTGCCCCGAGCACGCCCCGGCGTTTCCGCCACTTGCCCGACCCAACGCCGACACCGACTCGCTGCCGCCGGTCGCACGCGCGTCCCGGCTCCGCTCGGCCCCGGCCGGTCATCCGGCACCGGACGGGGGCGGCCCGAGCGCGAATCGCTCACTCGTGCCGGAACACCACGCGCGCCGACGTCTGGTCCCGCGCCAGCACCATCATCGAGTCGATGTTCACGTGCGGCGGCCGAGTCGCCACCCAGCCCACACATTCCGCGATGTCCCGGCCGACCAGCGGCGTCATCCCCGCGTAGACCGCCGACGCGCCCTCCGCGTCGCCGCCGAGCCGGTTGAGGGTGAACTCGGTCTCCACCATGCCCGGATCGATCTGGCACACCCGCACCGGCTGCCCACGCAGTTCCAGCCGCAACACCCGGGTCATCGCCGTCACCGCGTGCTTGGCCGCGTTGTACCCCGCGCCGCCCTCGTACGGCTCGCGCCCGGCCACCGAGCCGATGGTGATCACCTGACCGTCGCCGGAGGCGATCAGCAACGGCAGGAACGCCTTGGTCACCCGCAGCGTGCCGAGCACATTCGTCTCGTACATCGCGGTCCACGCCGCCTCGTCGGCCTCGGCCACCGGCTCGGTGCCCCGCGCGAAGCCCGCGTTGTTGACCAGGAGGTCACAACGCTCGACGGCGGCGGCGAACGCGGTCACCGAGTCCGGGTCGGCCACGTCCAGCGGCAACGCCCGGCCGCGTCCGGCGCACCGCGCGACCACCTCGTCCAGCCGGTCCTTGCGCCGCGCGCCGAGCACGACGTCGTAGCCCAGACTCGCCAGATGCACGGCGGTCGCCGCGCCGATCCCGCTGCTGGCGCCGGTGACCACCGCACAGCCTCGGGACGGGGTCGTGGGGGTCGCGCTCTCGCCCTGGGTCATCGCGGGATTCCTCTCGTCCGTGCCATCCGTGCCGCGGGCACCGCATACCGCCCGTGCGGATGTCGGTGACCACGGTGCCGATCCTCCCGCACCGTACGACGAACCGACGCGGCCCCGATCGCCGCCCCGCCTCAGTCCGAGCCGCTGCCGTGCCCCGACGCCCAGGGCCACCCGAGCCGCCCCCGCCGCGGGGCCGGCGAAGCGGGCGCGGACGGCGCGGGCCGGGCGGCCGGCGACGTCGGCAACGGCGGCAACACCTCGCGGTACAACCACGCGTCGAACAGCTGCTGCAACGACCCGGCGGCGTACCGCGCCGCGTGCGCGACGAAGTCGTCCGTGGTGACCACGCCGTGCCGGTGCGAGGTGACCCAGTCCCGCAACATCGTGAAGAACGCCGGGTCGCCCAGCGCGCACCGCACCGCGTGTACCGTCAACGCGCCCCGGGCGTAGATGCGTTCGTCGAAGATCAGCTTCGGGCGCGGCGCCCCGAGCAGCAGATCCTGCGGCGCACCGCCCAGTCGGGTGTGCTCGACGGCGGCCTGCACGGCGGCGGGGCGCCCGCCGGAGCGCTCGGCCCACAACCACTCCGCGTAGCGCGCGAAGCCCTCGTTGAGCCAGATGTGCCGCCAGTCCGCCAGTCCGACGCTGTTGCCGAACCACTGGTGCGCCAATTCGTGCGCGACCAGCCGCTCGGCCCCACGCGCGCCGTCGACGTGGTTCGCCCCGAAGGTGGCCAGCCCCTGGGCCTCGATCGGGATGTCGAGATCGTCGTCGGTGACCACCACGGTGTATTCGTCGAACGGGTACGGCCCGAACAACTCCTCGAAGAGCGTCATCATCTCCGGCTGCCGGGCGAAGTCGACCAGGAAGCGCGGGACCAGCCGGCCCGGCAGGTGGGCGAACTGCGGCACGCCCGCGTTCGGCTCCAGCGGCCCGATCGTGTCGTAGCGGCCGATCGAGACGCTGACCAGGTAGCTCGCGGTGGGCGCGGGCTGCTCGTAGACCCAGGTCGAGGTGCTGCCCCGGGTGCTGCGGGTGAGCAGCGCGCCGCTGACCACCACGGTGTAGGCCGACGGTGCGGTGACCGAGATCTGGTAGGCCGCCTTGTCGTCGGGCCGGTCGTTGCACGGGTACCAGGACGGTGCGCCGATCGGTTGGCCGGCCACCAGCGAGCCGTCGGTCAATTCCTCCCAGCCCACCCCGCCCCACGGGCTGCGCACCGGCTTGGGATTGCCGACGTAGTGCACCTCGACGGTGAACGCGGCCCGCGCAGCGATCGCCGCGCCCGGCCGCACCCGCAGCTTGCCCGCGCGGTGCGTGTAGCGCGCCTGGCGGCCGTTCACCAGCACTCGGCCGATCCGGAATTCGCCCAGGTCGAGCGCGAACTCGGTGAGCGGCCGATCGCCGGCCACCGCGCCGATCCGGGCGGTGCCGGCCAGCCGATTGGGGCCGGGGCGGTAGTCCAGGTCCAGCTCGTAGCGATGCGCGTGATAGCGCGGATCGCCGTGGGTGGCGAAGTACGCCTCCCCGGCGGCCGAGCGCGGCCCGTGGTCGATCAC
Source organism: Embleya sp. NPDC005971 (assembly GCF_040629175.1). Classification (NCBI taxonomy): domain Bacteria; kingdom Bacillati; phylum Actinomycetota; class Actinomycetes; order Kitasatosporales; family Streptomycetaceae; genus Embleya; species Embleya sp. NPDC005971. Next base: position 140,127 of record NZ_JBEXUX010000012.1, read on the forward strand.
CGATTCGTGCTCCGTCCCCGTCGCGCCCACCGTCGCGGGACGGGCCGTGTCCCGCGACGCCGTCTCGAAACGCATTACCGTCGCCATGCCTCGATCGGATTGCCCAGCCAACCGGTGTCCTCGGGGACCGTCTCGCCGCGCATCACCAGCGAGGCGGGACCCAGCGTGCTGCGTGCCCCGATCGTGCTGCCCGGCAGCACGATCCCGCGCGGGCCCAGGGTGGCACCCTCGCGAAGGATCACAGTATCCATCCGCATGATCCGGTCGTGGAAGAGATGCGTCTGGAGCACACAGCCGTGCCCCACGCTGACCGCGTCCTCCAGGGTGACCAGGTCCGCCTCCGGCAACCAGTAGCTCTCGCACCACACGCCGCGGCCGATGGACGCCCCGAGCCCGCGCAACCACACGTTGAGCACCGACGTACCGGGCACCCGGCCGATCAGCCACGGCACCGCCAGCACCTCGACGAAGGTGTCGGCCAACTCGTTGCGCCACACGAAGCCGCTCCACAGCGGGTGCTCGACCGGCTTGAATCGGCCGACCAGGAGCCACTTGGCCGCGATCGACACGACGCACGCGAGCACGCCGCAGCCGAGCAGGACCAGGCCGGACAGCAGCGCGGCCAGGATCGGCGAGTGCGCGCCCAGCCAGGCCAGCGTGGCCAGGGTGAGCACGGCCAGCGCGGCCGAGCACAACACCGGCACCACCCGGCACACCTCGACCAGGCCGCGAGCCCAGCGCAGCCGGGCGGGCGGGTCGTAGGTCAGGCCCTGGTCCGCGACGTCCGCCGAACGCGGCAGTCGCATGGGCGGCATGCCCAGGTACGAGCCGCCCTTCTTGGTCTTCTTCGGCGTCGCGGACAACACGCCGACCAGGCCGCGGGCGGGCACCGAGCGGCCCGGCGCGGTCATCCCCGAGTTGCCCAGGAAGGCCCGCTCGCCGATCCGCGCCTCGCCGATCCGGATCCGGCCGCCGCCGAGTTCGTAGGAGGCGATCAGCGTGTCGTCGGCCAGGAACGCGCCGTCGCCGACCGTGGTCAGGCTCGGCAGCGCGAGCACCGTGGACGCCTCGACGCCCTTGCCCACCTTCATCCCCAGCGCCCGCAGCCACACCGGTGTGAACAGGCTCGCGTACAGCGGGAACAACTTGTCCCGGGCCAGGTCCATCAACTGGGTGACGGTCCACGCCTGCCAGCCGGTCCGGCCGTGCAGCGGGTGATAGCCCGGTCGCAGCCCCAGGCTGAGCAGGCGTACCAGGAGCACGATCGACAACGCGTAGACCAGCGCGAACGCGGCCACGGCGGGCACCAGGGCGAGCATGGCGCCGGCGAGCGCCGCGCCGAGGCCCTCGCCGGGGCGCACGAACACGCCGAGGATCGGCAGTACCGGCAACACGGCCAGGATCGGCAACAGGGTCGGCAACAACCCGCTCAGGCCGTACAGCACCGCCCAGTGCGTCCTGCGCGGCGGACGCTCGCCGAACCGGCCCCGGTCGACCTTGCCGAGCCGTATCGCCGGCACCCCGCCCCAGCGGCGCCTCGGCGGCACGTTCCCGGTGACCGCGGAACCCGCCGCCACCTCGGCCGAACGACCGATCCGGGCCCCGGGGAAGAGCGTGCTGCGGGTGCCCACGATCGCGCCGGCGCCGACCTTGATCGCGCCGATCTCCAACCGGTCGCCGTCCAGCCAGTGGCCGGACAGGTCCACCTCGGCCTCCACCGCGCAGCCTCGGCCGAGCTTGAGCAGGCCGGTGACCGGCGGCAGGGTGTGCAGGTCGACGTCCGGGCCGATCCTGGCGCCGAGCGCGCGGGCGTAGCGCTGCAACCAGGCACCGGAGAGCGCGGTCGCGCCGGCGGCGTCGGCCAGTTGTTCGGCCGCCCACAGCCGGATGTGCACGCCGCCACCGCGCGGATAGGTGCCCGGGCCCACTCCGCGCAGCAACAGCCGGGCGCCGCCGGCGGCGATCGCCACCCGGGCCGGCGGGCTGAACAACACCGCCCAACCGGCCGCGACCCACCACCACGAAGCGGTCGGCGCCCACGGGTACTCGCCGAACCAGGCGGCGACGTTGCCCAGCGCGAGCAGGCCGACCGTCCAGCGCAGGCCGATCAGGGTGAACAGCGGGATCAGCAGGAACAACTGGGCGATCCGGGCCCGGGTGGGCGTCGGGGCGACCTTGCGCACCGCGCCCGCGCCCTGGGCCGAGCGCTCCAGCCGGCGGGCCAGTTTGCGCAGCGTGGGCTGCTGGTAGATGTCCGCGACCGCGGCGGCCGGGTACCGCTCGCGCAGCAGCGTGGTCAGCCGGGCGGCGGCCAGGCTGTTGCCGCCGATCGCGAAGAAGTCGTCCTGGGCGGTCTCCGGGGCGATGCCGAGCACGTCGGTCCACTGCTCGGCGAGCCAGGCCTCGGTGCCGTAGAGCTGCTCGGTGGGTCCGGCGTCCTCCGCGTCGGTGAGCGGCCACGGCAGCGCGTCCCGGTCGACCTTGCCGGAGGTGCGGGTGGGCAGGTCGGCCACCGGGGCCAGCCGGGGCACCAGGGCCGCGGGCAGCTCGGCGCGCAGCCGGTTCACCGCCTCCTCGCGGTCCCAGCCCTCGCCGGTCACCAGGTAGCCGACCAGGAGCTGGTTGCCGCCCTTGACGGTGCGTACGGCGGCGGCCGCGCCGACCACGCCCGGCAGGGCCTGCAGGGCCGCGTCGATCTCGCCGAGTTCGATCCGCCGGCCGCCGAGCTTGATCTGCTCGTCGCCGCGGCCGACGAAGACCAGGCCCTCCTCGTCGGCGCGCACCACATCGCCGCTGCGGTAGGCGCGGTCCCAGCCCATCGACTCCAGCGGCGCGTACTTCTCCGCGTCCTTGGCCGGGTCCAGGTAGCGGGCCAGGCCGACGCCGCCGATCACCAGCTCGCCGGTCTCGCCCATCGCGACGGGTCGGCCGGTCGCGTCGACCACGGCCAGTTCCCAGCCGTCCAAGGGCAGCCCGATCCTGACCGGGCCCTCGCCGGTGAGCAGCGAGCCGCACGCGACCACGGTGGCCTCGGTCGGGCCGTAGGTGTTCCACACCTCACGGCCGTCGGCGACCACCCGCTCCACCAGCTCGGGCGGGCACGCCTCGCCGCCGAAGATCAGCAGTCGTACGTCGAGCAGCGCCTCGGTCGGCCACAGCGCGGCGAGCGTGGGCACCGTGGAGACCACGGTGATCTCCTGCTCGGCCAGCCACGGCCCCAGGTCGGCACCGGAGCGCACCCGCGAACGGGGCACGGTGACCAGGCACGCGCCGTACCGCCAGGCCAGCCACATCTCCTCGCAGGACGCGTCGAAGGCGACCGACAGGCCCGCCATCACCCGGTCACCGGGGCCCAGCGGCTCCTCCCGGAGGAACATGCCGGCCTCGGCGTCCACGAAGGCCGCCGCGTTGCGGTGGGTCACCGCGACGCCCTTGGGCTTGCCGGTGGAGCCGGAGGTGAAGATGATCCAGGCGTCGTCGCCGGGGCCCGGGCGGGCGGGGGCGACGGGCTCGCCGGCGCGGGTGACGCGCAGTTCGCGCTCGGCACCGAGCACGGCGCGAACGCCCGCCTCGCCGAACACCAGGTCGGCCCGCTCGTCCGGGTCCTCGGCGTCCACCGGGACGTAGGCGGCGCCGGCGGCCAGCACGGCGAGGATGGCGATGTACAGGTCGTTGCTGCCGGAGGGCACCCGGATGCCGACCCGGTCGCCGACGCCGATCCCGGCGTCGGCGAGCCGGCGGCGCAGCGTGTCCACCTCGGCGGCCAGGGCGCGGTACGTCAGCGTCCGCCGGCCGTCGTCGAGGGCGGGCTCGTTCGGATGGTCCCGGACGGTGGCGTCCAGGATGTCCACGAGGGTGCGTGGCGCGGGGGCGGGGCGCCCCGGGTAGACGGCCGGGGTCGGCGTCGGTGCGGTGCCGGACGGGTCGTCCTGGGCTCGTACTGGTAGCGCGATGGCCATGAGGTCCTCATCATCCCTGGTCCCCGCTACGGCCCACTGGAAGGCTTCCGGGGAGGTGTCGCGGTCCCCGGTCCTGGCCGGCCGGGTCGCTGCTGGAGCGTGGCAACCCGACCGACACTAGCTCTGTTCGACGCACAACGACGACCCGTGATGCGATCAACTTCCTTTAGGACAAAGGGATCTGACGAATCGTCAGATATGAATTGACGACCCGTCAGATATCATCTGCCCCTGAAATGAAGCTTTTTGACGTCCCGTCAGCCCAGAACTCGACTTGGACACCACCACTCACTCCTGTGACCCACACAACACCGTAAGCCCGCCCCGAGCCCGCCGCCCGACCGGCTCGGCCGGACGGATGACGCCCCCGAGGGCATGGCGGACCGGGGCTCGGCGGCGTTTCGGGCGCCGCTACCTGCTCGACTCGCGGTCGGCGGCGGGCCCGGTGCCGGCCTCGGGGCGGTGCGTCGGCCCGGTGCGGCGCGGCCGCGGGACCGGGCCCGGATGGCGGAGCGCGAACACGGTGGCCCGGGTGACCGTCTCCTTCAGGCGGGCCGAGGAACGGCCGGTGAGCACGGCGGCGCCCAGTGCCGTGTCGTCGGCCCGGACGAACTGGGTCACGCCGTCGCGGCGACCGAGGCTGATGTTCTGCCACGCGTAGCGCAGCCGCAGTGGACCGGGCGTACGTCCGGTGAGCAGGTCGGCGATGCCGTTCGCGACGTGGAAGCCCATCGGCAGCGCGGTCTGGCAGGACATCCGCGAGGGACGGCCGTCCGGGCCGAGCGCGGCGGCCGCGTCGCCCACCGCGTACACCTCGGGGTGCGAGGTCGAGCGCTGCCGGTCGTCGACCGTGATCAGCCCGCGCCCGTCGACCGCGAGACCGGATTCGGCCGCGATCGGGGACACCCCGAAGCCCGCCGCCCAGACCGTGAGCGCGGCAGGCAGGTCGCTGCCGTCGGCCAGCTCCAGGCGATCCGCGCCGACCCGAACGACCCGGGCGTGTTCGCGGACCGGCACGCCGAGCCGGTCCAGCCCGAGGCGCAGCCGAACCCGCCCGCGCTCGGACAACCCCGCGCCGAGTTCGCCTCCGGTGACCAGCAGCGGGCGCGGCCCACCGGGTGCCTCGGCCAGCTCCGCCACCAGCTCGATGCCGGTCAGCCCACCGCCCACCACGACCACCGGCCGATCCGGCGCCGCCGAGGCCAGCCGCCCGCGCAGCCGCACGGCGTCGTCGTGGCCGGCCACCGCCGACGCGTGCTCGGCCGCGCCCGGCACCGAAGCGGTCTCGGCCACACTGCCCAGGGCGTAGACCAGCGTGTCGTACTCGAGCACGTACGGCGCCGTGTCGATGCGCACCGTCCGCGCCCCGGCGTCGACCCCGGTCACCCGGGCCGGCACCAGCTCGACCCCGGTGCCGGCCAGCAGATCGGCCAGCGGCAGGTCGCGCAGCCGCTGTCCGGCCGCGAGCTGATGCAGTCGAACCCGCTCCACGAACCGGTCGCCGGCGTTGACGAGCGTGACGCGGGCATCGGTGTGCCGCAATCGCCGGGCCGTGCGCTTGGCGGCCATCAGTCCGGCGTATCCGGCGCCCAGCACCACGATGCGATGAGTCATGGTTCCTCCCGTTCGAGTCGGTCCCTCTCGGTCCCTCTTGAACCGGGCGGCGGGCGGATCCGTGACGGCCTCGAAGGTGAGCCGGGTCACACCTGCCGGGTCGCACTCGTCGGGGCGCGCTCGCCGGGGGCGCTCCCCCGATCACGCTCCCCGAGTCACGCTCCCTGCCGGGCGACGAAGGCCAACTTGTCGGGGTTGAGGATCAGCCGCACACAGGTGATCAAGCCGTCGGTGATCTCCGGTACGACCACCGCGGCGAGCGTGTCGCCGCGGTGGATCAGCATGGCCGATTCGCCGTTGATCTCCGCCGGGGCCGACCCGATCGGCCCGCCCTCCAGCCGGGCACCCAGGCCGAACAGGTAGCGCAGCACCTTCTCGCGGCCGACGATCGCCCGGCGCGCCGCCGTCATGTTGCCGCCGCCGTCGGCCCACGAGACGACATCCTCGGCCAGGAGCCGTTCCAGCCCCGCGACGTCCCCGGCGATGGTCGCGGCGAAGAACCGTTCCACGATCCGGGCCCGCTGCGCGGCGTCCACCGCGTAGCGCCCACGCGGCTCGCCGACCCGCAGCCTGGCTCGGCGATGCAGTTGCCGCGAGTGCTCCTCGCGCACGTCCAGGATCTCGGCGATCTCCCGATGGCTGTAACCGAACGCCTCGCGCAGCACGAAGACGGCCCGCTCGGCGGGGGTCAACTCCTCCAGCAGTGTCAGCAGCGCGAGCGAGACCGACTCCCGCTGCACGGCGGTCTCCAGCACGCCGAGCACCTCGCCCCGGTCGGTCCGCACCGGCTCGGGCAACCACGGCCCGACGTACGACTCGCGCCGCGCCCGCGCGGAGGCCAGCCGGTTCAGGCAGAGGTTGGTCAGCACCTTGGTCAGCCACGCGGCCGGCACCAGCACGCCCGCGCGGTCGGCCCCGTTCCAGCGCAGGTAGGTGTCCTGCACCGCGTCCTCGGCCTCGCTCACCGACCCGAGCAGCCGATACCCGACCGCGAACAACCGAGCCCGATGCGCCTCGAACTCCCGCGCCGCCGACTCCGCGTCCCCACCGGTTTCCATCGTCACTCCTTCAGCATTCCAGCCCACCTTGAACACCGGGCACGGCGCACACCCGGGCGACGGCGCGCGGGTGGCAGGCGGCGCGCGGGCGGGATCCCGGACCGGCGATCCGCGCCCGCGGCTTCCGCCTCGGGTCAGATTCCGGTTACCGCCAGGGGGAGTTCGGCCAGCCGGGCGGGGTCGGCGATCACCTCGATCCGGGTGATTCGGCCCGCCTCGATGGTCAGGCGCAGGGCGGCGAAGAGTCGGCCGTTGGGCGCGATCACGATTCCGGGTCGGCCGTCCACGAGGGCCGGCTCGCCCACTCGGGCCCGGTGCGCGAAGATCCGGGTCTCCTCGGCGACCGCCCGCGCGCCCCGCACGTCGCGGGTGACCCCCTCCGGCACCGCGAAACGGTCGGCCACGCGGACCACGTCCGGTGCGAGCACCCGGAGCAGGGTGTCCAGGTCGCCACCGCGCGCGGCGGACAGGAACGCGTCGACCACGCCGTAGTCCTCGGCCCGCTCGGCCTCGTCCGGGGTGACCGGCCCGCGTACCCGCTCCCGGGCCCGGCTGGCCAACTTCTTGCTCGCCACCGTCGTGCGGCCCACGACCGGCGCGATCTCGGCGAACGGAACGGCGAACAGGTCGTGCAGGACGAAGGCGACCCGCTCGGCGGGGGTGAGCCGGTCCAGCACCACCAACAGGGCCCGGCCCACCGACTCGGCCAACACCGCCTCCTGCTCGGGTTCGATCCCGCCCGGCCGCTCCAGCACCGCCTCCGGGATCGAGGTGAGGGATTCCTCGCCTCGGGTCCGCCGGATCCGCAACATGTCCAGGCACACCCGCGCGACCACGGTGGTCAACCACCCGGCCAGGTTTTCCACCCCGTCCACGCCCGCCCGGTCGACCCGCAACCAGGCGGCCTGTACCGCGTCTTCGGCGTCGTCCAGCGAGCCGAGCATCCGGTAGGCGACCCCGCGCAGGTGGTCGCGGTGTGCCTCGAAACGCGTGGCCAGGCCCTCGGGTCCGTTCATGGTCACCTTTTCGGTCGAGCATCGGTCAAAGGGGAGACGACCACTCCGCACGATGCCGACGGCAAGGAGACAACAGGCGAGTTTACCGTCGCCGCACCGCGCCGGGCCTGGCGCGTGCCACCCGGCCACACCCACCCGAGCCGCCCGCCGAACCGGAACCGACCCGGTTCGCGCGGCACCCCGTGCTGCCCCGAGCGGTGCTTTCGGCCGCCCGATCCGTACCAAGGAGAAGCCCGATGAAGTTCTTCCGACTCGACTCCAGCATCCGCGTCGACGACTCGGTCAGCCGCACCCTCGCCGACCTGGTCGAGGCCGAATGGCTGCGCGCCTTCCCGGACGCCGAGTTCGTCCGCCGCGACCTGGGCCGCCGACCGCTGCCCGGCGTCTGGCCCGTCGCCGAGGCGAGCCGGACCACCGAGGAGTGGGCCCGGACCGACGAACAGCGCGCGGCGACCGCGCTCGCCGCCGAACTCACCGACGAGCTCCTCTCCTGCGACGCCTTCCTGCTGGCCGTGCCGATGTACAACTTCGGCGTCCCGCAGCAGGTCAAGCAGTGGTTCGACGTGGTCATCACCGACCCCCGGGCCGCCGACGTCAGCCGGCCGATCCTGCCGGGGAGGCCGGCCGTACTGGTCGAGGCCCGAGGCGGTGGCTACGCGCCCGGGACTCCGCGCGCCGGCTGGGACCACGCCACGCCGTACCTGAACCGCATGCTCACCGACGTCTGGGGCCTGGACGTGGTCACCGCCCGAGCCGAACTCACCGCCGCCGACGTCAACCCGGCGATGGCGGAATTCAGGCCGCTCGCCCACCGCCTCCTCGCCGAGGCCCGCGTCGCGGCGACCGAACACGCCCGCGCGGTCGCCGCGCGACTGCGCGCCGTCCCGAACACCCGCACCCCCACACCCGCCTGACCCCCCGCCCGCGCCCCGCGTCGGCGTGGGGCGCGGGGCACGGGTCGACGCCGCCTACCCGCGACCGGGCCTTCGGTGCGGCGCCCGACGGAGTGCGGTGGTCAGTCGGCCATGAAGGTGGTGGTCTCCGGGATCGGGGCCCGGTCCGTGCGCACGGGGTGCGTGTCCAGGTCCTCGAAGCCGATCGACATGCCGCAGAACAGGAGCAGGCCGTCGGGCGGCGAGACGACCTCCGCGACGGTCGTGCGGTAGACCGACCAGGCCATCTGTGGGCAACTGTGCAGGCCCTCGGCGCGAAGCAGCAGCATGACCGTCTGGAGGTACATGCCGACGTCGGCCCACTGGGCCGCGCCCATCTCGCGGTCGATGTAGCAAAAGAGCGCGGCGGGCGCGCCGAAGCAGTCCCAGTTCGCGGCGACGGCCGCCGAGCGGGCCTGCTTTTCCCCGCGCGAGATGCCGAGCGCGGCATAGCGCCGCTCGGCGGCGGCGAACCGCCGCTCGCGGTAGGGCGTGCGCAATTCGGGCGGGTACATCGGGTACTCCCGCTCGTCTCCGGGGTCGCCCGCGGCCACCCGCTCGCCGGTGCGCTTCTTGAGCCGGTCCAGCGCGGGGCCGGTGAGCACGTAGGTGTTCCAGGGTTGGAGGTTCGCTCCCGACGGTGCCCGGGACGCGGCGGACATCACCCGTTCGAGTACTCCGCGCGGGATTCGCTCGTCCGCGAAACCGCGTACCGCGCGCCGACTCGCCACAGCCTCGTACACGTCCAAGAACATGTGCCTCTCGCATCCGATCTCGTCGCCCCTCGGCCGTCGTCTGCGGCGCCGACGGGGCTCCTTCCGCATTTCTGACGATCGGGAGGGCGCGGAGGTGACGGCAAAACACCCGCAACGGGCAACCCGGGCGTCGGGCGGGCGGCGTCGGGCGGCGACTGAACCACGACAGATCCGGTCGCCGGTCGGCCGCGGAACCCTAGCCTTGAGCCCTGCCGCAGGCCGCGACACCGCGACGGTCCGTCCGCGCCCGGCAACCCTTCGGCCCGGCGAAAGGCGACCCGTGAGCACCATCACCGTCATCCCCGGCGACGGCATCGGCCCCGAGGTCGTCGACTCCGCGCTGCGGGTCCTGACCGCGCTCGACCTGGGCCTGTCCATCGACGTGCTCGACCATGTCGACGCGAACGGATACACGCCGGGCAGCGGTGCGCTCGACGACGCGGACCTCGCGCGCATATCCGCGAGTTCCGCGCTCCTGCTCGGGGCGATCGGCCGGCCCGATCTCGACGAGACCGACTACACCCGCAGCGTGCTGCTGCGCATTCGCCAGGAATTCGACCTGTACGCCAACCACCGTCCGGTCAGGCTGTGGCACGACCGGCTGAGTCCGCTCCGGAACGCGGCGAGGCGCACGATCGACTGCGTGATCGTGCGGGAGAACACCGAGGGGCTCTACAGCGGGATCGGCGGCAGTCTCCGCGGCTTTTCGCCGAACGAGATCGCCATCGACACGGACGTCAACACCTGGCACGGCGTCTCGCGCATCGTGGACTACGCCTACACGGTGGCCCGCCGCGAGGTGTGCCTGGTGGACAAGGCCAACGCGGTGCGCAACGGAGGTCGGCTGTGGCAGGAATGCCGGCGCCGGGCCGCCAAACGCAACCCGCGGACGATCTCCTCGCATCTGTACATCGACGCCGCCGCGATGAAGCTGGTCACCGACCCCGGCTGCTTCGACGTCATCCTCGCCAACAACTCCTACGGCGACATCCTCAGCGATCTGGCCGCCGCGCTGGCCGGCGGCATCGGGCTGGCCCCGTCCGCGAACCTCAATCCCGAGACGACGTTCGGGCTGTTCGAACCGGTGCACGGTTCGGCTCCCGACATCGCCGGGAAGGGCCTGGCCAACCCCTTCGCGTGCCTGCTCACGACGGCCCTGCTGGTGCGCCACCTGGGCTTCACCGCGGCGGCGACCGCGATCGAGGCGGCGGTGGCCGAATCGATCGCGGCCGAGCGGGTCACGCCGGATCTGGGCGGGAGGCTGAGCACGGAGGAGGTGACCCGCGCCGTGCTCGCCGCCCTGTGAGCCCTCACGGGGCGGGATAGACCTCGGGTTGTGCGTTGGAACTGGTGCGGAGCACTTCGGCGACGCTCAGTTCGTAGAAGTCGTACCACTTCTCCCGGCCGAGCCGCTGCGCGTCCAGGTGTTCCGGATCCTCGCGCCACTTCTCCAGCGTCTCGGGATTGCGCCACCACACCAGGGCGACGCGCTCACCGTCGTCCGCGACGTAGTTCTTGATGTGCAGGAGATCCTCCCCCGCCATCTCCCGGACCTTCTTGGCCAGATGATCCTCGGTCGTTCCGTACTCCTCGTCGACCTGCGCGGAAAAACGTGACCTGAAGACGACCAGAATCACTTGTACCCTCCCTGGGGTCTCGGCTGTACCGGGCTGTCCGTGCGGGGAATCGGCGTGCCACGTCTCACCCGGACGAGACGCATTCGCGCAGCCGCGGATCGGGCAGGTCGATCGCCGCGGCGCCGTGCCGGTTGAGAATGCGCCGGGCCAGTGCGCGCAGTCGGCGGTCCTGGTCCAGCGCGGAGCGATAGCTCTCCTCACTGAACGCGCAGCGTTCGTAGAGTGGGACGAAGCGGTCCGGCATCAGGCCGACCAGCCGCCGGGTGATCGCCTCTTCGGCCTCGTGCCGGGCATCCGGCAGCCGCGACATCGTCCGGTAGTGCTCGTAGGAGATCTCCGCGATCGCCTCGCCGTCGCTGCGGCGGATCCGCTCGTACTCGGCGAACGCCGAGGCCCAGTCGGGCTCTCGGTCGAGGCAGTTCACCAGCGTGCGCACGTCCTCGAAGGCGCAGTTCATGCCCTGGCCCATGAACGGTGCCATCGCGTGGCAGGAGTCGCCGATCAGCGCGGCCCGGTCGCCCAGGACCCAGCGGTCACAGCGGGTGACCCGCAGCGAGGAGACCGGCTTGGTCGCCAACTGCCTTTGCAGGTCCGGGATGTTGCGGGCCGGCTCGGGAAAGAGCCGGGTGAACTGCTCGGCCAGTGCCCGAGTGCCGGCCGCCGCGCGGTAGGACGGACCCGGCCCTTCCCGACGCAGGAACACCGACCCCGCGAACAGGTCGGAGGAGACCATCGGGAACGCCCCGAACAGGGCATCGCCCGCCGGCCAATAGTGCATCAGGCCGCGATCGCAGGCCGGCAGCGGCAACACGATCTCCTGGTAGGCCAGTTCCAGGGTGCCGACCTCCTCGCGACCACCCTTGGCCACCAGCGCGGCGCGGACCGTGGAGCGAACTCCGTCGCAGCCCAGGATGTGATCGCACTCGATCCACCGCTCCGCCTCGCCGGCGCGCACCAGCAGCGCCGGTGCGTCCAGATCCACCTCCAGCACCGGGCGTTCGAAGTGCAGCCGCACTCCCGGCTCGGCCTGCGCCGCGTCCAGCAACATCCGGTGCAGCCGCTCCCGCTGGACCGCCCAGATCGGTGCCCCGTCCCGACTGTAGGGAGTCACCACCGTGCTGCCGTCGGGCAGGTGACCGCACCTGCCGGTGAGCGGCGAGCAGATCCGGCGTACCGCCCGCTCCAGGCCCAGTTCGCGCAGGACCCGCCAGCCGCGGTTCGACAGGATCACCATGAGCGAACGGCCCGGTCCGGCCGCGCTGCGTCGCGGATCCGGGTGTCGTTCCAGCAGGGTGACCAGGTCGTGGCGCCGGGCCAGATAGATCGCGGCCACGGGGCCGGCCAGTCCGGCCCCGACGACCGCGACATGTTTGCCCGTCCCGAACCCGGACGTGCTCGACGTGTGCATGACTGCTCCCAGCGACGGCGGCACCGGCGAATGACGACCTCTGCGATCACCCATGTGCGGGCCGATTACCAGGCCACCGGAAGCTCGCGCACGCCGTACGCCACGCCGTCGTGTTTGAACGGCACGTCGTCGAAGTCGATCGCGAGTCGCAGGGTCGGAATGCGCCGGTAGAGCGTCCCGTAGACCACCTGTAGTTCCAGCGCGGCCAGCGGTCGACCGAGACAGTGGTGCGGGCCGTATCCGAAGGCCAGGTGGTGCTGGGCGTCGCGGCCGAGGTCGAGCCGGTCCGGGTCGGGGAAGTTCTCCGGGTCGCGATTGGCCAGTTCGCTGGCCAGGATGATGCCCTCCCCGGCGCGGATGATTGTGTCGCCGACCGCGATGTCCCGGATGGCGACCCGCCGCCGGCCGGAGTGCGAGATGTTGAGGTAGCGCAGCAGTTCGTCGACCGCGCCTTCCACCACCCGGCGGTCCTCGGTGCCGCGCAGCAGTTCCAGTTGGTCCGGATTGCGCAACAACGCCAGTGTGCCCAGCGCGATCATGTTCCCGGTGGTCTCCAGTCCGGCCACCAGCAGGGTCACCGCGATGTAGGAGAGTTGCTCCTCGCTCAGTTCGCCGGTGCGCACCTGGGCCTCGATCACCGAGGAGATCAGGCCGTCCGCCGGTTCCTTCTTCTGCCGCTCGATCAGCTCCCGCAGATAGCTGCGCAGCGCCTCCTGGGCGCCGACCATCGCCGCGGGCTCACTGTCCCGATGCAGCATGCGCGACGTCTGATCCTGGAAGAACTCGTGGTCGGCGTAGGGCACTCCGAGCATCCGGCAGATCACCTGGGTCGAGGTGGGGAAGGCGAAGCGGCTAACCAGGTCGGTCGGATTCGGCCCGGCGAGCAGGTCGTCGATCAGGCCGTCGACGATGTTCGTTACGTCGCCGCGCAGCGCCTCGATGTTGCGGATGGCGAACGGCAGCGACACCATCCGGCGTTGCCGGGCGTGCTCGGGGTCGTCCAGGGCGACGAAGGAGCGCCCGTCCTTGCGCCGCTCCCGGCTGCCCTCGTCGAAGTGCGGGTAGCCCGGTGTCGTCGAGTCGGCGCTGACCCGGGGGTCGACCAGGAGCTTGCGCCCGAGGTCGTAGCCGGTGACCAGCCAGGGTGTGCTGCCGTCCCACAGGGTGACGCGGGTCAGTTCGTCCAACGCGCGCATGCTGCCGGCCGGGTCGAACGGGCAGGCGGCGTCCTTGCGGATCGGGAAGCGGATCAACTCTTCGTTCACGGCATCTCCTTCTGTTGCCGCGCCGTGCCGCTCCCGGTGGGCGGCTCTGCTTCGGCGGTTGTCGGTGGCTGGATGCGTCCGTGCAGGAATCGGGCTATCTCCCCCAGGTCGCCCGCCTCCAGGACCGTCCGGATCGGCAGGCGCACACCCAGTTCCTCGCGCACCGCGCCGATCAGCCGGCCCGCGATCAGCGAGTTGCCGCCCAGGTCGAAGAAGTTCGCGTCGAGATCGACCGTCGACAGGCCGAGCAGGCGCGCGACCACGTCACCCAGCAGGGCGTCGGGCGTGCGCGGCCCGGCCGGCGGTGCGGGCGGCTCCGGCGCGTCCGCGTCGCTCGGCGCGCCCAGGGCTCGCCGGTCCACCTTCCCGTTGGGCAGGGTGGGGAATTCGTCGAGCACGGTGATCCGCGTCGGGACCATGAACTCCGGTAGCGCGGCGGCCAGTTCGGTGCGCAGCGCGGCAGGGTCGAGGGTGGCGCCCGGGTGCGCGGTCAGATAGGCCACCAGTCGCGCGTCGGCGAGTTCGCCCTCGACGACCACCGCGGCCAGGGCCACGTCCGGTTGCCCGGTCAGGCAGGTCTCGATCTCGCCGAGTTCGACGCGGAACCCGCGCAGCTTGATCTGCCCGTCGACCCGGCCGGCGAAGTGGAACCGACCGTCGGCGTCGCGCCGACCCAGATCGCCGGAGCGGTACATCCGCGCGCCGGGTGGGCCGAACGGGTCGGGCAGGAAGCGCGACGCGGTCAACTCCGGGCGGTTGACATAGCCTCGGGCCAACCCCGAACCGGCCAGGTAGAGCTCACCTTCCCGGCCGTCGGGCACCGGCCGCAGGTGCTCGTCCAGCACCCGGACCCGGGTCCCGACCCACGGGAAGCCGATCCCGACGCCGTCCGCCTCGGTGATCGGCCCGGCGATCGTGGAGCCGACGGTGGCCTCGGTCGGCCCGTAGCCGTTGAACATCCGCCGCCCGGGTGCCCACTTGCGCAGCAGGGCGGGGGTGCAGGCGTCGCCGGTCGACATGATGGTGCCGCCCAGCAGGACACCTTCGCTGTCGGTGACGCTCAGCGCGACCGGCGGCAGTACGGCATGGTCGATCTCGTACTTGGCCAGCGTCTCGTGCAGCGCGTCGCCGGGCAGCAGGTCCTCGTCGTCGGCCATCACCAGCGTGGCCCCGTGCAGCAGCGCGAGGGTGACGTCCCAGAAACCGGCGTCGAAACTCATCGAGGCCCACTGCAACACCCGGTCACCGAGGCCCGGCCGAAACCGCTGCGCCTGGGTCGCGACGAGGTCCGCGACGCCGTCGTGGCTGATCGCGACGCCCTTGGGGGTCCCGCTGGAGCCGGAGGTGTAGATCACGTACATCAGGTGCCGGTCCGTCAACGGCTCGCGGCGGTCGGCCTGGCGCACATCCGCGTCGTCGAAGGCGGCGCACGCGTCGGAGTCGAGGTCGATCTCCGCGAGTTCCACCCCGGGCACCCGCCCGCCGCCGGCACGCACGAGCAGCGTCGGGGCGGCGTCCTCGACCATGAACGCCTTGCGGGCCGCCGGGTAGCGGGGGTCCAGCGGCAGGTAGGCGCCGCCCGCCTTGAGGATCGCCAGCACGCTCACCACCAGCTCGACCGACCGGGGAACGGCCACGGCCACCAGGTGGTCCGGGCCCACGCCGCGGTCGATCAGCAGCCGGGCCAGCCGGTTGACCCGGCGGTTGAGATCGTCGTAGGTGAGCGCGGTGTCCTTGTAGAGCACCGCGAGCGCGTCCGGACTGCTTACCACCTGTGCCTCGAAGAACTCGGGCACGGTACGCGGAGCCGATCGCCGCGTCGTCACCGCGTGCTCCCCAGGTACGGGCGCACCTCGGAGGCGAACAACTTCAGGCTGCGTTCCATCGACTCCAACGGCTGCTGGCCGAAGTCGAGTTGGAACAGCACGATGTCGGTGTCCAACTCCTGTTCGATATGCCGCAGTTGCTCGATCGCGGTCTGCGGCGAGCCGACCACGGCCAGCCCGGCGTCCTCGCTCGGGCCGGCCTGGTGCTTGTCCACCACGGCCTCGCGGTAGCCCTCGTACGAGCTGGAGGTCCGGTCCCGCCAGGCGTTCGCGGCCGAGCCGAAGACGTCCCAGTGGCGGCGCAACGCGGCGGTGCCCTCTTCGATCGCCTCCTGGTCCGTTTCGGCGAGGTAGAGCGCGACACTGATGGCGACCCGGGGTTCGCGGCCGGCGTTGCCGGGCGCGGCGCGGAAGCGGGCCCGGTACAGGTCGATCATCTCCCGGACCTGGTCCACCTGTTCGCGGCTGGGCGCGGAGGCTATCAACAGGTTGTGGCCGGCGTCGCCGATCCATTCGAAGCTCGAACGGGTGAGCAACGCGGCGGCCCAGACCGGCGGGTGCGGCTCCTGGGTGGGCAACGGCAGGGAGTTCGCCGCCCGGTAGCGAAAGAACGGGGTGTCCTCGCTCACGTCCGACTCGGTCCACAGCCGCACCACCGCGTCGACGGTCGCCCGGAAACGATCCTTGCTGCTGTCCAGGTCGATGCCGAACGAGTCGAACTCGTACGGCAGGAACGCCCGCGCGAAGCCGACGTCCAGGCGCCCGTTGCTGAGTGCGTCGAGCTGCGCGGTGCGGGCCGCCAGTTGGATCGGGTGGTGGAAGGACGCCTGGATGCCGCCGGTCATCAGCCGGATCCTGCTGGTTCGCGCGGCCACGGCGGACAGGAAGGCGAGCGGGTCGGGGCAGTAGCCGCCGTAGGGATGCAGGTAGTGCTCGGTCATCTTGACGTATTCGAGCCCGAGGTTCTCCACCAGCTCGGACACGGTCAGCAGGTTCGTGTAGTAGTCACCGGCGCTACGCTGCTGCGGCGTCGTGTCCGGCAACAGGGAGATCCCGTAGCTCGTCATCGCGGCCTCTTCGTATCCGTGTGCGGCTGATCGTCCGTTGTCGTGGTGGTGGTGCACTCCCGCGAGCCGGCCCCGCCCGGGGTCAGGGACCAGTACTCGCGCATCCCGTAGACCAGCGGTCGCGGCAGCACGTCGCCCGCGGTGCTGACCTTGACCACCTCGCCGAACACGACGACGTGGTCGGCGACGGTCACCGACTTGGTGACCCGGCAGTCCGCGATGGTGTGCGCGTCCTGCACCAGGTGGGGTCCGCCGAAGCCGGGTCGCATGGTCCACGCGACCCGCTCGAAGCGATCCGGGCAACGGGCCGCGAACAGTTCGGCCGTCGCGCGGGCCTGATCGTCGAGCAGGTTCACGGTGAAGGCCCGCGTCCTGGTCAGGACGGCGAGGGTGCGGCCGGCCTGCTGGGCGCACACCAGCAGGGTCGGCGGGCTGGCCGACACACTGGCGATCGCGGTGCAGGTCATGCCGTGCAGCGGACCGCCCGGCTCGGCGGCGGTGAGCACCGACACACCGGCCGGAAAGGCCGCCATCAGGTTTCTGAACTCGCTTGTGGACACCGGCTCCGTCGCAACGCGGCGATCGGCCTCGGCGATGGGAATCGACATGGTGGTTGCAGCACCTCCTGGTGTGCTGTCACGCGCTGGGAACGAGGCGCCCGCCGGCGGCCCCGCCGTGCCGGGCGACCTGGTGGGCCAGGTACTCGTACTGCCCGGGCAGGCGCTCGATCAGGGCCGAAGCCTGCTTGCGCACCCGCTCGAACTCGTTGCGCGCGGTGGTCGGATCCAACTGGTCGAGCACCGGCAGCGACCGGACCGGCAGCCCGCCGAGGCCCAGGATCATGGCGGTGTACGAGTACGGTTCGAAGCCGTGGAAGCGCGGGAAGACGGAGTTCTCGTCCGGCAGCGTGGCGCTCCACTGCTCCAGGCGCTCGGCCAGGCCGTCGGGCACCGCCCGGGTCTTGGTGTCCCGCCAGTAGTCGTTGTCCGCCCGAGCCGCGGCGTAGTAGTGCAGGAACAGGAACTCCCGTACCCCGTCCATGACTCCGCTCACCTGGTGGTTGTAGGCCCGGCGCAGCGGCTCGTCGTCCCGGGTGCCCGGGAAGTGCTTGACCAGTTGCTCCACCCCGTTTTGGATGAAGAAGATGCCGGTGGACTCCAGCGGCTCGACGAAGCCGCTGGACAGGCCGATGGCCACGCAGTTCTTGACCCATGACCGGGCGCTGCGGCCGATCCGCATCTTGATGTGATTGGCGGCCAGGTCGGCACTCTTGGGGCCGACGAACCTGCGCAGCGTGCGCTCCGCCTCCTCCGGCGTGGTGTAGTCGCTGGAGTAGACGTAGCCGGTGCCGAGCCGGTCGAGCAGCGGAATGGTCCAGATCCAGCCGGCGTCCTGTGCCGAGGCCGTCGTGCAGGGCCGCATGCCGCCGGCGGCGACGTCCACCGGGACGCGCAGGGCCACCGCGCTGTCGTTCGGCAGGGAATCCTGGTACGAGACGAACGGCTCGCCCAACTTCTGGTTCAGCAATAGACCGCGGAACCCGGTGCAGTCGACGAACAGGTCGCCGCCGAGCGGCCCGTGCTCCTTGGTCAGTACGTCCGTGATGTAGCCGTCGGCGTCCAGGCGCACGTCGACCACGTCGTCCCGGACGTGTCGCACGCCGCGTTCGACGCCGTACTCGGCCAGGAATCCGGCGAGCAGGGTGGCGTCGAAGTGGTAGGCGTACGGGAATTGGGTGCTCTGGCCCTCGGGGGTCGCGCGGGACATGTCCTGTGCGTCGCCGGTGGTGAAGTCCCCTTCGAACAGGCCCCCGTCCAGGTGGCGGGGCGAGCGCTTGGCGTCGCAGAGTGCGGCCAGCACGGAGCAGTCCCGGTCGAACCGGTCGGACGGGCGGTCCCGCAGCCACCATTCGGCGAGCGGGAAGCCCTCGACCACGCGGGGTCGTTCGAAGGGGTGGTAGAAGTGGTGGCCCGGGGCGCGCCAGTTCTCGAATCGGATGGCGAGTTTGTACGAGGCGTGGCAGCGGGGCATCCACTCCGGTTCGGTCAGCCCCAGGTGCCGGAAGAATTTCCGGACGGTGCTGAACGTGGCCTCGCCCACTCCGATGGTGGGCACGGCCTTCGATTCCACGAGTGTGACCGACAGTCGATCACCGAAGCTCGCCTTGAGATGGGTGGCGGTCATCCAGCCGGCTGTACCTCCGCCGACGATCACTACGTTCTCGATCATGATTCCCGTCTTGGTCGATGCCTCGAATGGGACGGGACCCGGCGATTCGGTATGAGACTCCAGCGGGATCCCGGTAATGCACCCGACTCTGACACGGGCGTCCACAGGGTCGGTCGACGGGAAAAGATTCACGAAAGACGCGCTTCTTTCCGGCCGGGGCGACCGCGGATATGCGGGTGATCTTTCACCGACCGGCTCGGTTGCCCGGACCGGTCCGGTGTGTTGCCGGTTATCCCCGGGATCGATAAACGGATCACCGTATTCCGCTGCGCGGCGTCGGGGGCGTCAGGGTTCGGGCAACAGCCGTATGCGCAACGGTTCCAGCCAGGCGCGACCCGCGAGCAGTTCGTACTCCCGGACCCGACCGTCCTCGATGGCGAAGCGAATGACGAGTCGCAGCCGCCCTTCCGGCGCGACCAGCAGGCCGACGCGGCCGTCGATCATCGCGAGTTCGACGTGTTCGGCGGCGGCGCAGAAGTGGCTGATCTCGCGAGCGACGGGTCCCGCGCCGCGCACCTCGCTCGGGTGGTTCGCCGAGACGGCTGCGGCGTCGACGCGCCGCACCACGTCCGGAGCCAGGCGCGCGGCGATCTTGGCGGTGTCACCGGTGCGGGCGGCGGCGAGGAAGGCGGCCACCACCTCGCGATGCTGGGCCAGTTCGACCGACCGGCGATGCTCGTGCGGTTCCCGCACCTTGTGCCGGGCCCGGCTGGCGAGCTTCTTGGCCGCCGCCTCGCTCCGGCCCAGGGTCGCGCCGATCTCGTCGAAGGGCACGCCGAACATGTCGTGCAGTACGAACGCCACCCGCTCGGCGGGGCTGAGGGCGTTCAGGACGACGAGCAGCGCGATGCCGACGGATTCGGCTTCGAGCACCCGCTGTTCGGGATTGCCGCTCGTCACACCCGTGGCCGGGGGCGGCAGCGGATCGCTCGGCTCCTCGGTGCACACGTGTCGGCCGCGCAGTATGTCCAGGCAGATACGGGAGACCACGGTGCGCAGCCAGCCCGGCAGGTTCCGCACCGACGCGGCGTCGACCCGCTCCAGCCGCAGCCAGGTGTCCTGCACCGCGTCCTCCGCCTCCTCGCGCGAACCGAGCATGCGGTAGGCGAGGGCGAGCAGGTCCCTGCGGTTGTCCTCGAAGCACGTTGCCAGGAATTGGCGCTGGTCCATCGGTCACCTTTCCGGTGTGCAATCCGTCGTACAGATGACCCTGAGGTAACGGGTCGTGTGACGAATGCCTGACGAGGAAAGGTGCCATGGCCATCCAAAGCGACGAGACCGTCGGGATTCGCCCTGTGTGCGGACCTCGTTCACGTCCCGAACCCGACGGGCCCCGAGCCCCCGTCCTCTGCCCGGCTAGGGATCGGGCAGAGGACGGGATCGTCCGCCACGCCGGCGACGAGGCGCCCGGCGTCGGCCGGTCCGGTGGCGGGTTACATGGTCTCGGGTTCGAGGATGTAACCGCGTCCCCAGATGGTTCGGATGCTGAGGCGTACCGAGGCGATGCGGCGGCGCAGTCGCATGATCTGAAGATCGAGAGCGTTTCTGGTGATCTTCCCGGTCAATTCGATCAACTGTTCCTCGAGCTCCGCGCGATAGACCACTTCGCCGTAGTGCGCGACGAACTGTTCCATCAGGCCCGCCTGCGTGCTGGAGATGGCCACCGAGTCCGTACCGAAGTAGAGCACTCCGGTGGAGTCGACGGCCGGAATTATGAGCCCGTGCGCACGTTGTGTTAACGCTTGGATCCGGGCTTCGACATCTTCCCGAGGGGCCGGCGTTCTGATCCAGTCCTCCGAGGGATCAACGCAGATGGGAGCCCGATTTCCGGCCTCCACGACGAGAAGGCAGGGAATGCCCGCCTTCTTGCAATCGTCTCGCGTGCTCGCCTCGATGGGCCAGCGCACCAACTTGACGCTCTTGCTCAAGGGTGTCCCCCAATGCACAGAGTTCTGTTGTCGATATTCCCTTTTTGCACCCCATGGTTCACGCGATCCTGCAAATCGGATGGTACGTACGAAAAAAGCAGACCGAGGCCGGGATGCCACGCCGCGGCTCCAGATGTGTACCCACCCGGATTGGATTTCTCATTTCCCCGGACGCCATTTTTCACCGGGCGCCGAAGTCGCGTGTTCGCGGAGCATGGAGCTCCGCGAACACGCTGCCCCGACGGACGGGACGATGGAACGAGTCACCGCGAACGATCGCTGAGCGCCTCACTCTCCCGGGGGCTTTCCGACTCCGGCTTCGCCTGCGGCCCCACGGCCACCGAACGCACGGCCCGCTGTCGGAACCCCGCGTACGCGACGGCGGCCGCGACCAGGGTGCAGGCCGAGGCCAGTCCGACGGCCATCTGGTAGCCGTGCAGGAAGGAATCGATCGCGGTCTGCTTGACCGAGGGGCCCAGCGTGTCCACGACCTTTTCCACCCGCCCGCCGCCGACGTTCTGCGCCTGCTGCGTGGCCTGGGCGTGCCGGACGCCGTCCAGGCCGGAGGTCTTGCTCCGCCACGAGGAGGTCGCCATGTTGACCCCGACGGTGCCCAGCACCGCCAGGCACACCGAGGAGCCGATCTGCCGGGAGGCGTTCAGGACGCTGGAAGCCGCGCCCGAGACCCCTGCGGGCACGTCGCGCATGGCCGCGTGGGTCGTGGCCGGGACGAACGTGCCGAACCCTCCGCCGTAGAGCGCGAATCCCAGCGCGCTGACCGCGAACGGGGTGGTCCCCGCCCGGCTGAGCAGGAGCACACCGACCGCGGCGACCACCGTGCCGCTGACGGTCACCACCCACGTCTTGAACCGGGCGTCCAGGCGCCCGCCGAACTGCGCCATGACCAGGAACGGGATGTTCATGAACAACCACGACAGGCCGGTGCGCATCACGGACCAGCCCGCGACGTTCTGGAAATACAGCGTCACCCAGAACAACGCGCCGGTCATTCCGCCGTAGCAGAGCATGTAGATGCCCGAGGCGCTCACGAAGCTGCGCGCGCGCAACAGCGCGGGCGGCAACATCGCGTGCGGGATGCGGCGCTCCCACCAGAAGAACGCGGCCAGCAACACGGCTCCGGCGACCAGGGGTAGGGCCACCAGCGTCGAGCCCCAGGGGTGGGCCGAGGACTCGACGAAGCCGAGCGTGAGGCAGACCAGCGCCAGGCCGCTGATCGTCATGCCCGGCACGTCCAGCTTCCGGGCCCGCGGATTGCGCGATTCGCGGACCGCGACGACCGTGCAGACGATGCCCAGGGCGGCGAACGGCAGATTGATCCAGAACACCGACTGCCAACCGAAGAAGGTCAGCAGGATGCCGCCGCCGACCGGTCCGGCGCCGAAGCCGGTGCCGCCGATCGCGGCCCAGGCGCCGATCGCGCCGGCCCGCTGTTCCTGCGGGTACGTCTCCATGATGATGGGCAGGCCCAGGGCGAGCATCGCCGCGCCGCCGACGCCCTGCAGGGCGCGGAAGGCGATCAGTGAATTCGCGTCCCAGGCAAGGGCGCAGGCGACCACACCGATGGTGAAGACCACCATGCCGGTGAGGAACACCCGCTTACGGCCGTAGCGGTCGCCGAGGGCGCCGCCGGCCGGGATGATCGCCGCCAGGCTCAGTGAGTAGGCGCCGATCACCCACTCCAACTGCGCGGCGCTCATGTGCAGTTCGTTCTGCACGGAGGGAAGTGCCACGTTCACGATGGTCAGGTCGAGCGAGGTCATGAACGTCGCCATGCACATCGCGAACAGGACCAGGCGGCGATGTTGCGTCTCGGTGAGTCGGAGGCTCATGTGCCCTCCCGGTCGGTCGTCGGGCACAGTGCCGAGCCGACTACGCTATGCGATGTGGTGATCATCCGTACTCCCAGTGAATCCGTGACTGCCAGGTCCTGACCGCCCACTGGTAATGACCCCTGTCGCCCGAGGAGTGTGACCGTGTCCGATCCCGATCAGCTTGCGGAGCAGTTCGAGCTCGCCCGGCCACGGCTCGGCACGGTCGCCTATCGCATGCTGGGTTCGCATGCCGAGGCCGAGGACGCGGTCCAGGAGAGCTGGATCAGACTCAGCCGCACGGACGCGGACGAGGTGGAGTCGCTCCCGGCGTGGCTGACGACCGTGGTCAGCCGGATCTGCCTCAACGTGCTGCGCTCCCGTGCGGCCCGGCCGGAGGATCCGATCGGGCTGCGGCTGCCCGATCCCGTGCTCGGCCGGGAGGAGACCTTCGGCCCCGAGGACGATGCGCTGCTGAACGATTCGGTCAGCCTCGCGCTGATGATCGTGCTGGACACGCTGGCGCCGACCGAGCGGGTCGCCTTCGTCCTGCACGACATGTTCCATCTGACGTTCGACGAGGTGGCGAAGGTGGTCGGGCGCTCCACGGTCGCGGCGCGTCAGCTCGCCAGCCGGGCGCGCCGACGGGTGCAGGGCGCCTCGGCGAGCTCGGCGGACGGCGACTTCGCGACCCGGCGCCTGCTGGTCGACGCGTTCTTCGCCGCGGCGCGGGGCGGGGATCTCGACGCGCTGGTGGCCCTGTTGGATCCGGACGTCGAGTTGCGCGCGGACGGCGGGCGTACCCTCGTCTCCGCCTCGGCCGTAGTCCGGGGGGCCGGGCCCACCGCGCAGCGGGCGGCGTTGTTCCGGCAGCCCGGGGTGGTGGTGCGGGCCGTGCTGGTCAACGGCTCGCCCGGCGCGCTGGTGGAGCGGGACGGGCGGCCGGTCTCGGTGATGGGGTTCGCCATCGCGCGGGGCCGGATCGTCGGGATCCAGATCCTGCTGGATCCCGACCGGCTGGGGGCGATGGATCTGGCGGCGCTGCACGGGTAGCGGGCGCGGGGTGGCCTGCGTGGGCGCTGTGTGGGTGGCCTGCGCGGGCCGGCTGCGCGCGGGCGGCCAGCGCAGGCGGCTTCCGTGCGCGGCTGCTGCGGGCGGGCGGCCGGGAGGTCCGTCAGGACACGCCGACCAGCTTCTCGCTGCGCCGCAGGCGGGCCCGTTCCTGCTCGTTGACCTCGATGCGTGAAAGGGCCCGGCGAAGTACCGGCGGGGTCATCATCGTGGTGCTGATCGCGATCAGTACCACGATGGTGTAGGCGGCGGTGTTCAGCACGCCCAGTTGCAGTCCGATCCCGGCCACGATGATTTGAATGACCCCGCGCGCGTTCATCCCGGCGCCGAGCACGAGCGCGGTGCGATGGTCGAGACCGGCCAGTCGGGCGCCGAGGAAGGCCCCGGCGAACTTGCCCACGACGGCCACGGCCAGCGCGCACAGCGCGGCCAGGGCGATCACGGGTCTGCCCAGCACGGTCAGATCCAGCCGCAGGCCGGCCTCGGCGAAGTACAGGGGGGCGAACACCGACAACGTGACCGCGCGCAACGGCGCCAACCGGCCCACCGTTTCTCGGGTGCAGGTGCCGATCAGCAGGCCGCCGACGAGCGCGCCGAAGGACGCCTCCATGCCTGCGGCCTGGGTCAGCGCCGCGCTGCCCAGGATCACCACGGTCGCGGTGGCGATGGTCGTCCCCGCCGCGGTCACCCTGGCCATCAGCCACCCAATGGCCGGCCGGACGATCAGCGTCGCGCACACCACGATCAGCAACAGCCAACAGACCGGCTTCACCACCGAGACGACGGTGAGGCCGCCCACGGCCGCGGCGGACGCCACGGACAACAACATCCAGCCGCTGACGTCGTCCACCACCGCGACGGCGATGGTCAGTTGGCCGAGGTCGCGGTGCAACAGGCGCATGTCGGCGAACATCTTGGCGATCACCGGCAGGGCGCTGACGCACATCGCCACCCCGACGAAGAACGCGAACAGGCCGCGATCGTGATCGGCGGGCAGCAGGCTCGCGGGCGCCGCGAAGCCGATGGCGACCCCCAGGGCCAGCGGGATGAGCAGACCGAGGAGGCCCACGCCGAGCGAGGTCCGACCCTTGCGGCGCACCAGGCCGAGATCGATCTCCAACGCGGTCACGCCCACGAGCAGGATCACTCCGATCTGCCCGACCGCGTCCAGCAGGTGCGTCTGCGGTGCGGACGAGGTCTCGAGCCAGTCCCGAAGCCCGGGCGCGAGCCCGCCCAGCACCGATGGCCCCAGCAGGACGCCCGCGGACAACTCGCCCAGGAGGGCGGGCAGTCCGAGCCGCTCGGCGAGCCGGCCGAGCAGCAGTGCCACACACAACAGCGTCGACACTTGAACCAGGAGCAGCAGGAGCGAATGGCCGCCCAGGGGCGCGGCGGTGTCGGACGGCATGACGTGCTCCTAGGCGTCGGATTCGGGGAGCACGGCGATCGCCCGAGACGGGCAGACGCGCGCCGCGTGCCGCACTCGGTCCTCGAGTTCGCCGGGCACGTCCTGGCGGAGCAGGTGCACGATGCCGTCGTCCTCGCCCTGGTCGAACACCTCGGCCACCGCGAGTACGCACATTCCGGAGCCGATACACCGCTGTTGGTCGGCGGTCACACGCATGACAGATCCTTTTCTCGCGTCGATTCCGATTCCGACGGTCGCATTCCACGGCCGGTCGCAATTCCACGGCCGGCCGCGCATTCCGCGACTGCTTGCGTCACCGCGGTGAAAAGCGCACCGGCAGGCTGCTGTACCCATTGAGGAAATTGGACTGGATCCGGGTCGGCGTCCCCAGGAGTTCGATCTCGGATACCGCGCCGACGAGCGCGCCCATCAGCGCGCGCAGTTCGACCCGACCGAGGAAGGCGCCCAGGCAGTAATGCGGGCCGTGTCCCAAGGCGACGTGCTTGTTCGGGGTTCGGGACAGCTCGAAACTGCGCGGCGCCGGAAAGACCCGCTCGTCGTTGTTCGCCGAGATGTTCCACAGGGACACGATCTCTCCCGCGCGCACCGCCTTGTCGCCGATGACCCGGTCGCGCACGGCGGTACGGGCGAAGTGCAACGAGGGCGTGGCCCAGCGCAGGGCCTCCTCGACGGCGGTGTCCGGGTCGATCCGCCCCGCGCGCAGGGCGTGCCACTGCTCCGGGGCCTCCGCCAGCGCCTTGACCGTGCCGACCGCCGACACCCGCGAGGACTCGTCGCCGCCGATGACCAGGCTGTAGCAGTTGAGGGCGACTTCCTCCAGGGTCAACGGCTCGCCGTCGATGGTCCCGGTCGCGATGGTGCTGACCACGTCGTCGCCCGGATGTGCGCGGCGAAAGGCGCCCAGATTCATGAAATACAGGACGAGTTCGTTGCGTGCTTCGAGGGAATCGAGTTCTTCGGCACCGGCGAGTGCGCCCTTGCTCCAGTCGAGCAGGTCGGGGCGATCCCGTTCGGGCACGGAGAGCAGATCGCAGATGGTGTTCATCGGCACGTGTTCCGCGACCCGGGTGGCGAAATCGAAGCTGCCCTCCTCGACCGCGGCGCCGATCAACGCGGTGGTGTACGCCTCGACTTCGCGTACGACCCGATTGAGCACCTTCGGCGAGAGGGCGCGCCACAGCAGGGCCCGCAACTGGCGATGCCGGGGTGGGTCGGTCACGGCCAGCATCTTCCCGCCGGCCGAGTCGTCGCCCCGAAGCAGCACGTCGAGCACGGTGCCGCGGCCGGAGCCCAGGGTCGCGGGATCCCGGTAGCAGTCCACGACGCTGTCGTAGTCGGTGACCACCCAGAATCCGGGCAGATCACCCGACGCCTCGTGCCAGTACACCGGTTCGCGGGCCCGGGCCGCCGCGAAGAACTCGTAGGGATCGTGCTCGAAAAACGTGCGCGAATCGGTCAAATCAACCGAGGTGGCTGCCGCTGGGCTCATTGTTCGAAATCCCCATCGTAAAAGGTACCGACTCCGGCACGCGGATCCTTACACGCACCCGGGACCGTACGAACAAGTTGTGTCAGAGATCTGTCGCAGGCGACCGGGAATTGACGGAGAGTCGAAAGATTTCCTCGATGCATTCATCCGCCATGAGAACTTACGAAGGCATCGGAGCGGAGGAGTGAAAAGATGCCCGTTACACGCCGGAATTACTGCCTGCGGACTCTGACCGACGCACCGGTCACCCCGGCCACCCCGCAGCCCGTCGCGCGGCTCGTCTGTCTCCCCCACTCCGGCGGGACCGCCGCCGCCTACGCACCGTGGGCCGCGAGCCTGCGACCGGACATCGAGCTGCTCGCCGTGCAATACCCGGGGCACGGCGACCGCTTCGGCGAGCCGGCACCGGACGACGTGCGGACACTGAGCGCGGAACTCGACGCGGAGCTCTCACGACTGGACCCGCTGCCCACCTTCCTGTTCGGGCACAGCCTCGGAGCCCTGGTCGCCTACGAGAGCGCCCTCGCCCTCGCCGCCGACGGTCGGCCGCTGCACGGCCTGCTGGTGTCCGGTTGCCTGCCGCCGAGCAGGCAGGGCGGGGGCCGCACACACCTGTGCCCCGACGAGGAACTGTGGTCCGTGGTCTGCCGCATGGGCGGCGTCGACCCGGAGATCGCGGACAACCCCGACCTGGCGCAGGTACTGCTCCCGGTGCTGCGCGCGGACATCACCGCGCACGAACGCTACCGACCGGCCGCCCGGGCCACGCCGCTGCGC
This sequence comes from Embleya sp. NPDC005971, assembly GCF_040629175.1. NCBI lineage: Bacteria > Bacillati > Actinomycetota > Actinomycetes > Kitasatosporales > Streptomycetaceae > Embleya > Embleya sp. NPDC005971. The sequence continues at coordinate 167,416 of NZ_JBEXUX010000012.1, forward strand.
TGCCCCGTCCGCTGCCACCACGGCGCACAGGACCCCCTCGTCGACGGCACCGGGTTGGCCGGCTGGGACGCGGTCGGCACCGGGACCTTCAGCCTGCTCGAACGACCGGGCGGACACTTCCACCCGTTCCGGGACCCGGCCGGGCTGGTGGCCGAGATCCTCGCCTTCATCGACGCCGCACTCGATTTTTCGGACTCTAGGACGCGGAGCCAACCATGGCCGACCTGAGCTATACCTCCTACCTCCAAACGGAGACACTGCTCGCGCTCCAGAAGACGCAGATCCCCGAGACGGCCGACCGGACCGTGGTCCTGGCCGAGCACTTCTTCATCGTCGCGCACCAGTCCTGCGAACTCTGGCTCAAACAAACCATCGCCGACCTGAACCTGGTCACCGAACTGCTGTCGACCTCCCCGTATCGCTCGACCCCCGCACATCGTTCGGCCAACGGGTATCGCCCGGCCTCCCCGTATCCCGGCGGCAACGGGATCGAGGTGAGCGTGGAACTCCTGCAACGGGCAAGCGAGTTACTGCGGGTACTGCACGAGCAGGTGATCGTCCTGGAGCGCCTCCAGCTCCGCCACTTCGTCGAGTTCCGGCCCTACCTCGGCACGGCCAGCGGAGCACAGTCGGATCAATTCCGCGTACTCGGCCGCCTGATCGGCGACAACAAGCGCGACGGAGAACTCTACGAAGCCTTCGTGCAGAGCGCCGCGCACCACGGGCACAGCGTGGCCGAGATCTGCCGCCTGGGCCCCGACATCGGCGGCCTGCACCGCGTCGCCGAGGCGCTTCTCGACGTCGGCAACGGCTACTGGCGATGGAAGGTGGCCCACCTCGGGCTGATGTCGAGGATGGTCGGCGGACAGGAGGGCACCGGCGGCACGACGGGGGAGGAATTCCTGATGCGCCGGATCACCCTCCCCTTCCCCGAACTCCGCCGGTTGCGCGGCTCACTCCACGCGGCGGAACTCACGAGCAGCCCGGCGTGACGTCGGCGGGCACCCTGCCCACCCCGGCGGCACAGGCGGCCTCCCCCGGCCGCGGACGTCCGGTCCCGATCCGAAACGGCTGATACATGCTGGAATTCGACGCAGCGGACATGACCACGCGGCAGCGCGAACGGCTGCTGCTGTGGAGCGTCGTCCCCCGACCGATCGCCATGGTCAGTACGGTCTCGCCGGACGGGGCGGTCAATCTCGCGCCCTTCTCCTACTACACCGCTGTGGGCTACTCCCCGATGGCGCTGCTGTTCTGCGCGGGCCGACGCGCCGACGGCTCCGAGAAGGACTCGTGCCGCAACGCGCGACCACCGGCCGAGGGCGGCACCGGCGAGTTCACCGTCAACGTCCTGATCCAAAAACACGCCGAGGCCGCGACCGGCGCGGCGAAACCCATCCCCCACGGCCGATCCGAATACGAACTCGTCGGCCTGCTCCCCATCCCCGGCACCCGGGTGGGCAGCCCACGCATCGACGGCTCACCCATCGCCTTCGAATGCCGAACCTCCGCCATAGTCCCGATCGGCGACCACTTCGTGGTCATCGGCGAGGTCGTCCACGTCACCGCCGAGGAAGACCTGCTCGACACCGACGACTTCCACGTCGACCTCACCCGCCTCGACGCCATCGGCCGGATGGGCGCCGCCGACTACCTCAAAACCCAGGACCGCTACACCCTCGACCCCTGACCCCACCCGAAGCCCAGGACAGGGTGCCGTCCTGGGCTTCCCGCGGCCCCGGCCGCCCGCCTGCCACGCGACCTCCGCAGGGTCGTCCGTCCGCAACAGAGGCATGAGCGGCCGGGCGCCGGCGATCCCATACCTACGGTGCGGGGAGGGGCGGGGAGACAACCTCCACCGCTACGCCTGCCACCCCTGCGTTCCTCAGGATGCTCGCGAGGAACTCGACCTCCAGGTGGGTCCCGGACCAACCGGACGCCATGGCCTGGCTCGTCATCGTCGACGCGGTCCTGAGGTCGACCTGGGATACCGCGCGAAATGCCTTGAGCAACTGGACTTTCGCCCGAGAAGAGTCCCCGACCACGAGTCTCCGAGCAGCGTGCTCGGCCAGAATTGCTTCTCTGACGAAATCCGGCGCCGGGTCCACCCCCCAGTCGTCGATGACGACCCCACAGCTCCCACAACACCGATCCACGGCCCAGTGCAGGACTTCGTCGTCCATGAATTGGGCGAACCACCCCTCGACGACCCCACCACAGTGACCACAATCCTCCGTGAACCGCGCACCTTGGGTGATCATTACGGCCATCCTTCGGAACAGACGGTCGTCCTCGGACGCGAGCTCGTCATTCCATCGGCGACGCGGGCTTCGACGGCGCCGTCGGCCACTTCCCGGCGGGCGGTCGCCTGGGCGATGTGCTCGTCGTGCATCTCGACACTCTACGAGGCGGGTCCCACAACGCCCCGTTGCTCAGCTGATCTGCACGATCGTGACGGTCACGCATCGATCCTCGATGATGAACGTCGCGGTGCCCTCCACACAGAACGCATACTCGCGCATGTTGTCGGAGCGCGTGGGCGAGCCGACTCGCCAGGGGTCGGAGACAAGGCGTCGGGTCATGTCGTCGTAGGCGCCGGTCACGTGGGCCGGCTGCCCTTTGAGCCAGCGCTGGACGGTGTAGGTGGACTCGACGCTGTAGCTCACGGGTGGTCTCCCCACTGTGTGCGGTCGGCCGGGACGGTGTCGACGGGCAGGCCGGCGTTGATCCGCCGGATGGTCTCTTCGGTTTCCGGCCAGTCGGGGCTGCGGCGCATGCGGACCTCGGATTGCCAGGGGCCGAGCATGTCGGCGAGGGGCTGGAGGTCTCCGCTGTCGCGGGCGGTGTCCAGGGCCTGGCCGTACTCCTTTTCGAACTCGTCGCGGAGGTCGGCGGGAAGTTCGGCGCGGATCTCGGCGGGGGTGGCGTGGTGGGTGCCGCCGAAGCCGATGGTGTGCCGGGGCCGACGGGGGTCGGTGGTCTGCTCGTCCATGCCGCCAGCGTGACACCGCACGGGTGGTAATCGGTAGCCGGCGCACACGGGTGGGTTACCCGCCGGCCGCGCGCCGGTCCAGGGCATCGAGCACACGGACCCACGGGTAGGTCGGGATGCGGCTGCCGCCCGTGCCCGGCGGGTGCGGCCGAAACCCGTCGGTGCCGTACAGGACCTCGACCCCGCATTCCCGAAGGGTCGCGACGGCCCGGTCGACAGCGGGGTGGGCGGCCTGGGCGGCGTTCCAAAACGGCAGGGCCGCGATCGGCAAGCCGAGCCCGATCGCCTCGGTGAGAACCCCCAGGGCGTAGGTGTCGGCGTGTCCGTCCGCCCACTTGGTGACCGTGTTCATCGTCATCGGCGCCACGGCGACGGCGTCCGCCTTCGGCCATCGACCGGGCTCGTCCGCCCGCCGATAGCGGTGGCGGACGGGGCGGCCGGTCACTGCTTCGATGGCTGCGGGATCGACGAACCCGCCGCCCTCGGCCGCCGGCGTCGCGATCGTGCACACGTCCCAACCTCGTCCCTTGGCCGCCTCCACAAGGACACCGACCTGCGGCGCCGGCCCGGCCGCGCACACGACCAGGTACAGGACTCGATCGCTCACAGGGGTACTCCCGATCGGACGGCCAGGGGTCGCAGCTCCGGGAGGCGACCGTACTCGTCGCGACGCACCAACTCGCCGATGAGGTTCCGCGCGACGGTGCGGGAGCGGATCTCCTCGGGTGCCTGCTGCTCCTCCGCCGCGGGCAGGGCGATGCCGGCCTGCTCGGTGCGTCCGCAGACGGCGAGAGCCCGAGCGACGTCGAGCCGGAACACCGCCCCACGCTCGGCCGCTTCGAGGCCCGCGACGTCGACACCGCAGGCGCCTCGACAGCCTGCCCGGCGTTGCCCGGCGTGAGGGCGAGGGACACCCTGTGGACGCTGACGTTGATGGGGCCGAACGCGGTAAAGGCGCGGTTGCGGTCGCCGTCGAGCATGGCCGCCGCCTGTTGCGGCCGAACACCGTTCTTCCACTGGCGTGTTGATGATCCGCCCCCGCGAAACGCCTGCCCGAGCTCGCGAACCGGTGAAGAGCATCTTGCGATGTGTGCGATTCCCGGCGGAGGCGAGAGCGGGGATTCTACGGTGTGGCCAGCAATGAACCGGTTCCGGGCGATCCGGCGGTTTGTCGTGTGGCTGTAGCGAAGGGGGACGGGCATGGGTCGTCGGCAGTTGGTGTACGTGTTGCCGGGCATCGGGGGGAGTGTTCTGGAGGAACCGCCGTCCGGCAAGCGGCCGGGTCGGCGGGTGTGGGACGCGGGATTGGGGGACATCGCGGCGTCGTTCCTGCGTCCCGGCCGGCTCGATCCCGACATCGCGCTGCGACCGGTCGGGTTGATCACGTCGAAGCGATTGCTCGGCTGGACGCCGGTCCACGGCTATGAGCGGCTGATCAAGGAGGTGGGTGCGGGCGCCGTCGTGGACTGCGGACACCCCGATACCCGCAACCTCGCCGCCGATGTCGTGTTGTTCCCCTACGACTTCCGGCTGAGCGTCGTCGAAGCCGCACACCGCCTGGCCGCCGACGTCCACGACCGGCTCAAGGATTGCAGCGAGAAGGAACGGGCGGGACGCGTCGTGGTGGTGGCGCACTCGATGGGTGGGCTGGTGGCCCGCTACTGGCTCGGTCCGTTGGAGGGCCGGCGGGTGTGCCGGTCCCTGGTCACCCTCGGTACACCCCATCGCGGTGCGCCCACGGCTCTCCGCTGGATGGTCAACGGCATCCCGCTCCGGCCCGGCATCGGCGGCCCGAAGGGAGCCCTCACCCGATGGCCGTCGATCGCCGAACTCCTCCCCCAGTACCCGGCGGTGTGGGATGACTCGGCTCAAATATCCCTGTACCCGAAGGACTTACCGATCGAATGGTTGCGCTCGCGGGCCGAGACCGGCGCACGGACGCACGCAGACATCAAGAAGGCATGGGACGTGTTGCCACGCACGACGGAAATGGTGCCCCGGGTCGGGTGGAGCCACGCCACCGACGGGGTCGCCCACTGGGACGGAAAGGCCCTGCGGATCACGGGCGAGCAGCCGACCTGGCTGGACCTGGCCGGCCGCGAGGACGAACTCGGCGACGGCACCGTCCCCGCGTGCTCGGCGGTGCCGTGGGAGATGAGCGGCCACAACACGATCGCGATGCGCGTCGCCGAGAAGCACGGACCGATGTCCGCCGCCGCGTGGGTCGCACCGATGCTCGTGCCCTACGCGGAAAGGCGCCCGCTGGACGCTGTCCGAGGCGACCGCCACAAGACGACGCTGGGCCTGGACATCGACGACGTCCACGCCGAACGCAGCCCGCTGTCGGTCCAGGTCGCCATTCGCGGCGAGGACGCGCCTGCCGGTCCCCCGGCCGATGTGGAGGTGTGGGCGACCCTGCGGCCCGCCGATGCCCCGCCGGGCACGCCGGAAATCGAGATGTGCTTGACGGCGGACTCGACCGCGGGTGCGTACGTGGGCGAATTCGCCGGGCAGCCGGTGGGGGTGTACGAGATCACTGTGGATGCCGAAGCCGTCCCGGGTGCCGGCGACCTGACCGCCCGCGACCTGGTCGCGGTGGTCGCCCCGTGAGCGATTGGCCCACCTGGAGCCTCATCGGCGACGACGCCGCACTGGCCCGATACGTCGTACCCGACGAGGTCGCGGGCCTGGTCCGCGAACTGCCTCCCAAAGCGCTCCTGAACAGCCCCATCGCCCACCTTCGGGCGGTCTACGAGGCGTTGGCCGCACACGGCATCCTCTACGACCACGAAGAACCCACCACCGACTCCGGCCGCCAGGTGATCCGCGAACCCGGCGAAGTCCTGTGGAGCCCCGGTCGCGGCACCTGCCTCGACCTCGCCCTGGTCATGGCGGGGGCCTGCCTCAAGGCCGGCCTGCACCCGATCGTCGTGCTCGTCGACTCCACGAGCGGAGGCGCGTCCCACGCGCTGCTCGGCGTGTGGGTCCGCGACGCCCCCCACCCCGTGGAGCCCTCGGGCGTGTGGCACAGCCCGCCCTCCGCGTGGGGCGGGCTCACCCGTCCCTCGCCCTCGGGCCGCCGGCCCCCGCTCGTGCTCGTGGACCCGGTCGGGATCGCCCGGGGCCTGCCCACCGCCGCCACCCGCGGCCTGAACGCCGACTTCGACGAGGCGGCGCGCTCCGCCACCCACTACACGCCCTTCCCCGACGAAGCCGGCACCGCGTCCTGGGCATGGCGCGTCGGCGTTGACGTCAAGCACCTATGGCGCGCCCAAAGCGTCCACCCCACCACCAGCCGCCCGGCCGGGGACCCGCTGCGCGAGCCGTACATCAGCCTGGACACGGTCCCCGAAGCCGCCCGCACGCCGATGCAACTCCTGCGCGCGGACTACGGCATCGTGCCCTTCGAGGCCCGGGACGAACTCACCGTGCTCGCGGACTGGTGCCACACCGTCGCCGCCGGCCGCCGCACCGGCATCGCGGTCGTGCACGGCCCCGGCGGCGCCGGCAAAACCCGCCTCGCCCTCGAACTCGCCCAGCGCATGCGCACCCGCCACGACTGGTACACCGGCTACCTCAAGAGCGACGAACCCCTCGACTGGCTCGGCGCCGTCGTCACCCCCACCCTGATCGTCGTCGACTACGCCGACGCCGCCTCCGACCGCACCCGCGAACTCCTGCGCATCCTCGGCCTACGACGCGGCGCCCCTGCGGCCGTCGTGATGACCGCCCGCTCCGTCGAAGGCGACTGGCTCGACGACCTCCGCGCCTCCTGGACCCGCAGGGGACAACTCTGCGACGAACTCCGCCTCCGCCTGCCCTCCGAACACCCCGCCCGCAGCAGGCTGTTCCGCAGCGCCATGGACGCCTACGCCGCGCAGCGGGATCCGGGCGCAACGCCGCAGGACACGACACTCGACGCACTGGTACCCGACCGGTGGTCCACCCTCGACTACGTACTACTCGGCCTGCTCGCCGCCCGCCGCGAGGGCCCACTGCCCGCCACACGCGGCGACCTGTACGACGAGGTACTCGACCACGAACGCCGCTACTGGGCCCAGACCCACCAGGACCTCACCGGCACCCGCAAAGCCCCCACCGCCGTCCTGGCCCGGGCGGCGGCCTGCCTGACCCTGCGCGCACCCACCACCGACGCCCAGGCCCACGCGGCGCTCCGCGCGGTCGAGGAACTGTCGGACGACGGCCGATGGCGGGAGGAGGTACGCACCACCCTGACCACCTGCCTACGCCCCGGCGTCGGCGAACCCCTGGTGGTACGCCCCGACCCGATCGGCGACCACCTCACCATCCAGCGGCTCGCGGACGACCCCGCCCTTCTCGAACGTGTCCTGAACGGCCTCGAACCCGACCCACTGCATCAGACCCTCCTCCACTTCAACCGCGCCGCAGCCGCAGACCCCGAAACCGCCAACTCCCGTCTCCTCACCTGGATCGATGCAGGCGCAAACCGATGGGAGGCGGTCCTGCCGGTCGCCTCCGCACAGGGCGGCGCCGCCCTCGCCACCTTGGAACTCGCGGTCCGCCGACCCAGGACACCAACCTGGCTCGACGAACTCGCCCGTGCCCTGCCGGAGGCTCACACCGGCCTGGTCCACCTCGCGCACGATGTCGAGGTACGCCGCCTGACGGACTTACGAAACGACAATGCGACGCCAACGGAAGCACTCGCCGCGCAACTGACACGCCTCAGCCCGCGACAAGCGGACATCGGTGAGCACAATGCGGCGCTGCTCTCCGCCACCGAAGGCGTGGACCACTACCGCGCACTGGCCCAGGCGAACCCGGCAACCTTCCTCCCCGGCCTGGCCGGAGCCCTCAACGGCCTCTCGAACCGCCAGTCGGAGACCGGGAACCGGAAGGCCGCGCTCAGCTCGGGTGCCGAGGCCGTCAACCACTACCGAGTACTCGCCCGGGCCGATGCCGCAACCTTCCTCTCCGGCCTCGCCGCCGCCCTCAACAACCTCTCGACCTGCCGGGGCGCAACCGGGGACCGAAACGGGGCGCTCACCGCAAGCACCGAAGCCGTCGACCACTACCGCACACTCGCCAACGCCGACCCCGCAACCTTCCTCTCCGGCCTCGCCGCCGCCCTCAACAACCTCTCGATCTCCCGGGACGCAACCGGGGACCGAAACGGGGCGCTCACCGCAAGCACCGAAGCCGTCGACCACTACCGCACACTCGCCAACGCCGACCCCGCAGCCTTCCTCCCCGACCTCGCCGCGTCCCTCAACAACCTCTCGAACCGGCAATCCGAGAGCGGGAAACGGGACGCGGCACTCATCTCGATCGTCGAAGCCGTCCAGCTCCGACGCACACTCGCACAGACGAACGCTGCGGCATTCCTCCCCGACCTCGCCATGTCCCTCAACAATCTCTCGAACCACCTGCGCGTAACCGGTGATCGAAACGCGGCACTTGCCTCGGCCACCGAGGCCGTCGACCACTTCCGGGCACTCGCCCAGGCCGATGCCGCAACCTTCCTCCCCTCCCTCGCCGCCTCCCTCAACACTCTCTCGAGCCGCCAACGCGCAACCGGGGACCGGCACGCGGCACTTGCCTCGGTCACCGAGGGCGTCGACCACTACCGCACACTCGCCCAGGACGACCCCGCAGCCTTCCTCCCCGACCTCGCCGCGTCCCTCGACAACCTCGCGAACTGCCAGTCGGAGACCGGGAACCCGAACGCGGCACTGACCTCGATCACCGAGGCCGTCGGCCACTACCGGGAACTCGCCCAGGACGGCCCCGCAGCCTTCCTCCCCGACCTCGCCTCCTCCCTCAACACCCTCTCGGTCCAGCAGTCGCGAACGGGGAACCGAGAGGCGGCCCGCACCTCAAGCACGGAAGCCGTCGAGCACTACCGCACACTCGCCAAAGCCGACCCCACAGCCTTCCTCCCCCGCCTCGCCACGTCCCTCACCAACCTCTCGAACCACCAGTCGGCGACCGGGAACCGGGACGCGGCACTCGTCTCGAGCACCGAAGCCGTCCGACTGCAACGCCCGCTCGCGCAGGCGGACCCCGCCACCTTCCTCTCCGACCTCGCCGCCTCCCTCAACACCCTCTCGACCTGCCAAATCAAGACCGGGGACCGGCACGCGGCACTCACCTCCAGCACCGAAGCCGTCGACCACTACCGCACGCTCACCGACGCCAACCCGGAGACCTTCCTCCCCCACCTGGCCACATCCCTCACCAACCTCTCGAACTGCCGGTTCAAGACCGGGAACGGTCACGCGGCACTCACCTCAAGCACAGAAGCGGTCCACCACTACCGCACACTCGCTCAAGACGACCCCGCGACCTTCCGCCCCCGCCTCGCCATGTGCCTCAACAACCTCTCGGTCCAGCAGTCCCAAACCGGAAACCAAAAAGCAGCCCTCACCTTGATCACCGAGGTTGTCGACCACTACCGCGCACTCGTCCAGGACGACCTCGCGACCTTCCTCCCCCACCTCGCCACGTCCCTCAACAACCTCTCGGTCCAGCAGTCCCAAACCGGAAACCAAAAAGCAGCCCTCATCTCGATCACCGAAGCCGTCGACCTCCACCGCACACTCGCCCAAGACGACCCCACAACCTTCCTCCCCGACCTCGCCATGTCCCTCACAAACCTCGCGAACTGCCAGTCCGAGAATGGAAGCCCGGACGCGGCGCTCACCTCGATCACCGAGGCCGTCGACCACCACCGCGCACTCGCCCAGGACGACCCCGCAGCCTTCCTCCCCGACCTCGCGATGTCCCTCAACAACCTCTCAAGCCGCCAGTCCGACGCCGGAGACCCGAACGCGGCGCTCACCTCGATCACCGAGGCCGTCGACCACCACCGCGCACTCGCCCGGGACGACCCCGCAGCCTTCCTCCCCGACCTCGCCATGTCCCTCGAGAACTTTTCGCTCCTGCAGACGGATGCCGGCCTGACGAAAGCAACCTGGCTGGGCGTCTTGGACGACCTGAGGCCAACCCCGATCGCCATGGCCGAACTGCGCACCCGCTACGCCCGATATCTGATGGACAGCGACAGATCTTCCGAGGCAACGGATCAACTGGTCCAAGCAGCGGCTGAAACCTATGAAGGATCGTCACATCGCCTGGGACTGACACGACGGGCGATCCGCGATGTGGTGCTGCTCGGCAAAAGCCGGGACGAGCGGCTACCGGCCTGGGCGGTATTCCATCCGGACGACGAATGCGCCGCCCTCCTGGAGGCATGGGCCGAGATCGAGACCTGGGCCGGCGTCGAGGCGTTCGTCACGCAAAACTCCACCTGGCTTCGGACGGCGGCCGGCAGAACCGACCTCGACGCGGCGCAGTCCCTGTACCCGGGACACGCCGCGCTCGGCCGCCTGGCCGAGACATTCGACGCCATCGCACGACTCGGTGTCGCCACGTTCCTGGCCGAAAGTCGCGACGACAACGAACGCCGAGCGGTCGTGAAGGCCTGGCTCGACACGCCGACTTGGGACGACTCGATCCGCTTCCTCGCCGAGCATGCCGACGAGCTGCACACCCCGGCGGTCCGGCAACTCCTCACCGCAGCCGGCGACACCGTCGACTCACGCCGACACCGGGCCATCCTCGACCTCAGCGAACACATGGCCGCGGCAGACGTACTCGCCCTGCTCACCGACCCGTCCGTCGCGGCCAACCATGCCCTGGACGCCATCGAACACGCCGACGTGCCCTGGATGACAGCCGTGCTCGCGGCCTGCCCACCCGTCCTGGAGAACCACGACGCCAACGCCGCAGTCCTCACCGCCGTCCTGGCCCTCGCCGACGGCTCCCCCGACGAGGCCCGCGCCTGCGCGATGTACGCCGCCGAACACGCCGACGACCTCCAACGCCGAGCCCACGCAATCCGCCTACGCGCCCTCCACCACGGCCGCCCCGACCTCGAAGCCGCAGCAGAACTCGTCGACATCATCAACCCCTGACATCGGCCCACCCGACCGCGCGCCACAGCCATCGCAGCCGGCAACCACCAGATCCCGAACGGGGCACAACCGTCGATTTCCGACGCCCCGCTGCCCTCGCACCCCAAAAGCCCCACCCGCCACAAAACGCACCCCGCCCGTCCCGGCCGGCCCAGAGCAGCTCTACGCCTTCACACGGTGATGTGGCGGCAGCCGGATAGTGCAGGCACTGCACTATTTCGGCCCCAATCCGGCCCGGCCGGAATCAAAACGAGCATCCATCTGGTCGGATGGATGCCCGAACCAGATAAACACGCAGGTCAACCAGGGTGGGCACAGACAGACTCGAACCGCCAACCCCTGCTTTGCAAGTGCCGATGGGGTGGTGACGGGAGGTGCCACAGAGGAATGCTGTAGCCCGGGCCTCACGTAGTCCGTCGAACTGCGACAAATCACCACAGGATCAACTCATGGCGACTTCGGGGCCAACCAGGTTCCCACCCCTCTCAGGCTCGACGTCGCCCTGGCCCCGGTGCGCGAGGCGTGACATCGTTCCAGCGCCGCCATCCACCCCACCGCCGGTGGTTCGGGGACTGAGCGGCACCACCCGTCACCGCGTGATCGGCGAAGCGCAACAACGTGATGAACAGCCAGGGGCCTGCAACCGACGTGCGCCGAACGCCCCCGAGAACCTGGGCAAGCCGCGCCCGCGATAATGGAGCACGGCTGCAGTGCACTGGTGGATTTCGATATGTTACTAAACTCTAATAAATTGGCCAAGTAATTGACATTCATAATATCGCGAATATTTTCGCGAATAAGTCGCAGAACCATGGTCGCCGTGCGGCGCCGGCCGCAGGCGATTCGGTGCGGCGCCGTCGGAGTGGCGGTCCTCGGATTTCTCATCACCATGGAGATTTTCGCACGTCGCTACGGTCTACCGGGGCCGATCACCAGCCAGGGGCGCGAGCTGATATTTGCTCCCCGTTCGGGACAGCTGCTGTATGCCGGTTTGACGTTGATGATGGTGGTGCTCACCTGGCGGCAACGGTTTATTGCGGTGGGTGCGGCAATCGGCATCGACATCGCCTTCTGGCTGGTGCGGTGGGTGGTCGACGCCAGAATGAACTACGGCAACGGCGCGTTGTGGGTGATTTTTGGCTGTGCGGTCTTTGCTCTCACGCGCCGCACCGGCGGGGAACGCGTCCTGATGCTGAAGGGCGCCGGACTGGGACTGCTGCTGGTGGCAGGCCACAAAACCGGCGCCACCTGGCTGCTCATCACGTCGGAGACCCGCCCGGCTGTGCTCGACCAGTACGTGGCGACTGCCGATCACGCGCTGAGTGACCCGTCGTGGCTGGCCGGCCGGATGGTCGCGGCCACCGACCCGATCAGCTCCCATGTCCTCGGCACCGTCTATGGTCAGCTTCCCCTGGCAGCGGCCATCGTTGCGCTGTACCAACTGCGACACGTAGTGGTCGAGCGCCGCTTCCCGGGCCATCACCTGGTGCGCACCTTCCTGGCCATCGGCCTGCTCGGGCCGAGCATCTACATGATCTTCCCGGTGGTCGGACCGGTCTTCGCCTACGGCCCCGACGGCGGGCCCTGGGCAGTGACCGACCTGTGGCCGAACACGCCGCCGTCGATCAGTACGCCAGTCTCGATGCAGTTCGACGAAATCACCCCTCGCAACTGCATGCCCAGCCTGCACACAGCGTGGGCTACCATAATTTTCGTTCACTCTCGCAAGGGCTCGCGGTTTATCCGATTCGCAGGAACGTTCTGGCTGATTGCCACGCTCGCGGCCACGCTGGGATTCGGCTACCACTACGGCGTGGACCTCGTGGCCGGTGTGGTCTTTGCGCTCACAATCGAGACTGGAATGCGCTCGCTGAACCGCGGCTGGGACTGGCAAGGAATTTGCCTGGTCATCTACGGCGCGACGGTTTTCACAATGCTCTTGGTATCGTACCGCTATCTGCCGATGGAGATGGCACGCTATCCGTGGGCATTTGGACCACTGCTTATTCTGGCGATGGCCTCGGTTATCTACGCCTATGTGCGGACCACCAATGTGTGGGACCCGAAGGCCGCGCCGGCGGAGCAGCTGGAACCGCAACTCCAACCGGCGTGATCGCCGTGCGCCCGGTCACGTCACCACCGACCGTGTGCAGCGGTTGTTTCACGGCCACGGAACGTGACTCTGACGGGACTTGGTGTTCCCGGTGCGCGAGCATGATCGGCAGGCATACTCGGGGCCGTTTCGTAGATCGATGCGGCTGCCGAGGTGTCCGTTTCGCTCCGTCCCCGTTCGGGTGGGCAAGTCCCGTCTTCGACCGCGCAGATCGCACGGACGAGCAACCCGGCCGGCACCACGGCGATGCGGGCCAGCGACCGACTGGACGGACTGTGGTGCGACGAGGACTTCGCGCGCCGGTATCCGCGCGCCGGGCGCCCCGGGCTCTCACCCGCCCGACTGGCCACCGTCTGCGTGCTGCAGTTCCTGCTCGGCCTGTCGGACCGGCAGGCGGCGGAGGCGGTCCGGTGCACCTGGCTTTGCCGTTCCCGCCGGGCTTCTGCAGCCTGGACATCGAGGAACGAGGACCGCCCCGGCTGGAACTGGGCCCGAGGACCAGCCGAACTTCGATGTGCCACCTGCGCTGACGGGGAACCGCATTGGGATATCCGCGCACGCACGGCCTTCCGGGCGGTCCTCCAACGGGCGGACTCACCGTCACGGACAGCGATAAGCCCAGGTCAGCAGGCTGACCTGGGCTTCGTATCGGGTGGGCACAGACAGACTCGAACTGTCGACCCCTGCTTTGTAAGAGCAGTGCTCTAACCAACTGAGCTATGCGCCCCCGTAGCCCCTGACCTGCGAACCAGCTTCATTCGCCGCGCCCCCGACCCCGTGATTTCGACCCGCTGGGAGAAATCTGGGAGACGATCTTGAGCGGCCCAATCGGTGGGAGAAATTCCCTCCTCCCAGTGTCGCTGCATCAGCGCCGTAAAGCGCTTGATCGACTGCAACATGATGTGAGTGTAGCGACCGTCAATCCCCTTGAACTCGTGCCCGAGCTGACGGCGCTGGAACACCACCGGCAGCGCACCGAGTTCGTCGCCGTCCTCCATGGCGCTCTTGACCCAGTGCCGCCCACCGTGCAGCCGCCACCCCGGCGCGATCGGTTCCCACGACTCGACCTCGGGCACCACCGTTACGGGTGCTCCGGGGTGAGCCGGCCCGGCCGCGACGATCGTCCGACGGCCCGAGGTGTCCAACACCCCCTGCGCCGCAAGCCAGTTCACCGCCTTCTGAACGGTCGCGCGCCCGGCCTCGTATGCCCGCGCCTGCTCGACCAGGGTCGGGGTCACTTCGTGAGGCCGCAGGGTTCCGCGCTCGACCTGGCCCAGGATGTCGGCGGCGATGACCTGCCACTTGGTGGGCGGCATCTCCTTGGCGGGGACGCCCGGGCGGCCGTCCGCGGCCGGCGCGAGTCGCTCGTTCCAGTTGGTGCGCAGCCACTTCGTGCCGGAGGGGGTGGAGAACACGAACTCGTGCGGCCAACTCACGAGGTGTCGTTCCAACCGCTCGACCAGGAACGGCGGCATGAAAACAACCCGTGCCGACGACGCGTTCTTCGGCGGCCCAAGGTAGGTGACCACCCGCTCGCCCCCCTCCTCCTTCTCCTCGGTGTCCTCGTGCCACGCACCCGTCTTGGGGTCGATGCGGATGACGCGGAAGGTGTGACTGCGGTGGTTCACGCGGAGGGTCTCCTCCACAAGGCAGTTGGTGCGGTGGACCGCGCAGATCTCGCCGTACCGCATGCCGGTGAACTGAGCCACCAGAACCATGAGTTCCTCGGCCTCGGTCTGCATGCGCTCGGAGATCTGCACGACCTCCGCAGGATGGGCCCACACCCGCGGGGTCGCGTCGGCCGGTTGGGCGTGGCCGTCCCAGCGGCGCCGGAAGATCGGATTGGTCTTGATCTTCTTCTCGTCGATGGCCGCGGTGAGGATCGTCGAGAGCAGGGAGATGGCTTGGCGGATGCTGACCTCGCTGGCGGGGTCGGTGGTTTTCGCCCACTTGACGACCTCGGGCCAGGAGAACCCGCCGATCGGCGTGTACTCGTACTGGGGCAGCAGATAGGTCCGCAACAGGTAGCGTCGGCGGCTGGTCGTGGCCGGGCGTTTGGTCTGGGCGCCCATCCATTCGGCGGCCCACTCTCCGAACGGCATGAGTCCGCCGCGCGGGTCCACGTGGGCCAGGCCCGCCTGCTTGATGCGCTCCTCTTCGGCGTCGGCCGCGACCTTGGCCAGCCGTTTGGTGCCGTACTTGTCGGGGAGGGTGCCGTAAGTCCCGTCGAGCTTCTTGTACCGGGCGCGGTAGATCTTCCCGCGCTTCTCGGCGTATCCCATGGGCGCCTCTGAACAGTCGGGCCGGTAGGGCCGCCGCGAGCTGGGGCGCGATCGGCGGCGGCACTCCCTACCGACATCGGGGTGGTCTGTTCAGCCTGCCAGGAGGGGCAGACGCCTGTACTCGCGCGCCACCAGGTTGAGCAGCGCTTCGAGGTCTTTCGCTCCATCGTCGGTGATCAGGTCCTTACGGATCCACCAGACGATCGACTCCCCCTCTCGATCGAACAGAATCCGCCCGTTTCCGGGGATGTCCTTTTCGCGTCGCACGTGGATCATGCTGCCGCCCGTTGTCCATCGGTTGGCGCCGACATCGGGACCCATGAGACTAGGCGGATACTGCACGGTATGTGACCGAAACACACCACAAGATCAAAATACTACTTCACGCTGATTGATCATCACTTTCCGTTGTGATCCCGTGGAGTGCGCGCTTGGCGCGCTTCCATACCTCCAGGTCGCGGCGCAATTGCTCAGGGTCAATGTTCTCGGCGTCGTCGCGCTTCAAGATCATCACGAGACTCGAATTGCCACCCTCGCCGGAGAGGTCCAGCACGGCGGTGTCGACAACCTCACCCTCCGTCAACTCCTGCGCGATCCGGAGCGGCATCCCATCCGCGAACGCCCGCTCCCGCAGAGGGGGTTGCGAGATGGACGGGGACCCGGTCGTGGCGGTCGACGAAATGCTCGCCGCCCCGATCCGACCCGGCGGGTCCCCTCCGGCGAGGATGCGCTCCGCCGTGCCCTGGGGCCACTCCTCGAGGTACGCCTCGATCTTGTAGACGCTCGCCGGGATGCCCTTGAAGGGGTGCCCGCGCTCGATCGTCTGGAGCGACGACTTCGAGATGCCGACTAGGACCGCGAACTCTTCCTGGCCGAGCCCGCGTGCACTACGGGCTGCGCGCACCGCGCCCGACAGCCTCTTCCAGTCCATGTTCATGTGTGCATCCTGCCGCAGATCCAGGCACGGCACAGCATTGGTTCACGCCAATTGACCAGCAGTTGAGCATTTCTGTCGTTGTCTGCGTCCTGCTGTGCGCTGCTTTGGGCTACCTCTGTACGCCCCGCACACCCGAGATCACGAGCAGGTCACGACACACAGGAACACACAGGAACGCCTTGCAGCACAACACACAATGGCTTAGTTTCTAAGCGTGAGAGCCAACGGAACCGCGATCGAAGGTCTTCGGAGGGCACGGAAGCTGAGCCAAACAGAGCTTTCCCGGGCCATCGGAATCAGCCGGGGGCACCTGTCCCGCATCGAGCGCGGAAAGGTCGGCGCATCTCCCCAAACGCTTCGCGCCCTCGCCGACTACTTCGGCGTCGAGGCCGACGCCCTGACCAGAGGAGTCCCCGTGCCCAGCACCGACGCCACGAGCGCAGTGCTCGACATGACCGACCCCGACCAACCGGAACTGAACGAACTCGCCCTCTACAAGCCCCACCAGGCGGCGGAACTGACTCAGATCCTCGAGTCGTGGCTGCGCCGGAAGGCCGGCCGTAGGTGCATTCCCTGCACCTACGTCGGCAAGTACCTGCGCTTCTCGGCCGACGACATCCGCGAGCTGATCGCGATGCACCGGATCGACCCGAAGACGGGCTTGCCCCGCCAGGCCGCGAGGGCCCCGAAGAACAAGGCCGCCTGACGCAAACCGGCCGGCCCCGAAGGACCGGCCGAGACCACCCCTTCTGTACAAGGAGCAGGTCTTGAGCACCATCATCCCGGACGAGCTGGACATGACCGAGTCCCGCGGCATGCGGGCCCGGACGATTCAGCGCATCGACGTGCTCGACAAGGTGAAGGCGGTGGCCTTCCTGCCGGACGGCCTGCACGCCACCACCGAAATCGTCGCCTCGTACTACGAGGTCGGCACCGAGGCGATCAAGAGCCTCGTCAAGGACAACCGACGCGAGCTGGAGAGCAACGACTACCGCGTCCTCACCGGCGCCGAGCGTGCCGCGTTCGTTGGGTCCCAGAAGGACCTTACGCTCCCGCCGTCCCGGCACATCGCGGTCTTCACCCGCCGCACGATTCTCAACGTTGGTCAGCTCCTCGCCGAGTCGCCAGTCGCAAAGCAGGTCCGCACCTACCTCCTGAACGTGGAGGAGGAGGCGACGCCCGAGCAGAAGGCAACCGCGATCGAGAAGGCCGCCGAGGCCGAGGCTCAGCTTCGGGCGATCGAGGTCCTCGGTCGGATAGACGGCAACACCTCGTATGCCCGCAGCCTGAGCCGGCACATCGCCGCTCGCATGCTGGGCCAGGAACCTGAGGTCGACCCGCTTGACTTCACGATCACGGCGGACGAGTACCTGACCGGCAAGGGGATGCGCGAGTCGGATCTGCCGTCCGCCCGTACCCGCATGGGCAAGACCGTGGCCGCGCTCTATCGGGCCCGGTACTCGAAGGACCCGCAGAAGATCCGGCGTCCGATCAACGGTGTGCACCGCGAGGTGTCGGTGTACACGCATCGCGACATCGACCTGTTCGACACGGCCTGGTCGGAGATCGGCCGGCACTACGACGTGCAGGGCGTGCTGGTCGGCGGTGCTGCGTGAGGCCGCCGGAGATCCGCCTGCGGACGACGTACTCGAAGGGCCCCTACGACGCGGCGTTCGATCCGATCCCTGCCGGTACCGCATGCGGTGGCTGCCGCGAGGTCCCGCAGGTCGACGCGGAGATCACGAAGGTCAACGGCTCCTGGTGGCACGGCTCGTGCGCCGCCCGTTGGCTGCGGGAGGTCGGTGCGGACGAGGCGTGGTTGCTGCTGGCTCAGCGGCTGGCCGACGCGCCGAGCCACTTCGACAACGCCGAGACCAAGGCGATCACCCGGAACCTGCTGCGGATCGCGGGCCGGACGGCCTCCGTTCCGGACGGTCCCGAGCCGGCCTACGCCGAGCCGCCGAAGCCGCTCCCGCGACCGGATGTGTGGGAGCCCGCCGAAGCACAGCCCTTCTAACGCAAGTGCGGGCCGCACCGCTGACACGGCGCGACCCGCTGACCCACCACACACCAGAGACGTTGATCCAGAGAGGTGGCAGGACATGACCCACATTACCCAGTCGGTTCGCCAGGACTTGGCGGGCTACGTGGCCGCCGGTGATTGGCGGGCGATCTGCGCCGAGCAGTTGGGCTGGACGCAGGCCCGCGAGGAGAGCTTGATCCGGTCAATCCGCCGGGCTGCGGCGGAAGGCCGCACCGTCGAGCAGGTGTTGGCCGAGCACGAGGCCCGGGTCGCGGTCGACGACGCGGAGTTCGCGGAGGCCCGCCGGCAGGCGCACCTGCGCAGGCCGCGTGACTGGGCGCGGTGCCCGGGGTGCGGCGAGGTGCACGACATTCCGCCGGGTCAGTCGCGGTGCCGTGAGTGCGGGCCCGCCGACGACGCGCCGATCCTCCGGCCGCTGGTTGCGGGGGTGACCCGGTGAGCGGCTCCCTGATCGGCGACGCGGCGAACGTGATCAGCAAGGCGTTCGTGACCAACCACGGCCAGGACCCGTACCGCGAGGCGGCGGTCCTCCTGTCGGACCGTCAGATGCTGACGTCCCCGGAGCGGGCGGCGCGGATCGCGGACCTCGACCGGGCCGTGCTGGTCGAGCTGCTGCGCGGTGAGCTGGCCGAGCTGGAGCGGGCGGCCGACACCAAGCTGGGCGGCCAGCGGGCGGGGATGCTCCTCGCGGTGCGGTGGATGTCGCGGGCGGTGGACCGGCTGTTGGAGTCGCCCGCCCGTCCGGTGTCGCCGGAGGTCGCGGCGATGGTCCGCGAGGGCGCGGGAATCGCGGCCGACGTGGCGGCGGGCGACGAGACCGCCGGTGGTGCCCGGTGACCGCCGCCGAGTTCGCCCGCGAGCACGGCGACCCGTCGACCTGGTCCGACGCGGACTGGGAGACCTGCGAGCACCTGCTCGCCCTGGACCAGTGGGACGCGGCGTCGGAGGAGGACCACCGCCGGTGGACCGACCCGGCCGCACCGCCGCCCGCCGAGTGGCTGCACAGGACCACCACCGACACGACGACCGGGGAGACGACCCGATGACGACACCCACCGACCTGCCCACCACCTTC